>JAURMB010000095.1 GCA_030831045.1 Schleiferiaceae bacterium | reverse complement strand
TCAGGTTGCCACAGAAATTAGCGTAGAAGTGGGCCTTTTGAAGGACATTAAATCGTGGATTGCGCTGCCCGAGCAAGTGACCGTAACGTGTACGTTTGCCAACGGCCAGCGCCAAAGCGGGTCGTTAGACTTTAAAACGCGGGCACGCAGCGAAACGGAGCCCTATGTGGTTCGGGAAGTCGTTACGGTTCAGGCCCCGGCCGGCTCAAAGCTTGCTTTGGTAGAGGTCTCGCTCAAAAACCCGGGGGTGCTTTTACCTTGGCACCCAGGTGCTGGCGGCGAGACCTTTATTTTCGTAGATGAGGTATCGATTACGCAGCGCTAAGGCCGAACTTTAGGGCATGCGACTAAATTGGATTTTGGCGGCTGCCACCCTAAGCCTTGGAGCCTTGGGGCAGCGCCTGCCCCACCCGCCCGCCAACCAACTGTACCGCACGGACGCCGTACCGCGAATCGACATTACGATTCCGGCCGACAGCCTCAATGCGATTCTGACGAACGTCACGAGCGACTACGAATACCACGCCCAATTTGCCTTTGCCGCTCCCGGCTTTTCGGTGAACGGTATCGAGGTGGGGTTCCGCCTGCGCGGAAACACTTCGCGCCAGAGCGCCAAGAAGTCGTTTAAAATTTCGTTCAACAGCTTTACATCGGGCGCCCGGACCCAGGGCGTTAAGGACCTAAACCTCAACGGCGAACACAACGATCCCAGCATCATGCGGGCGCGCATCGCTTGGGACCTTGCCCGCGACATGGGTTTGGCAGCTCCGCGCGTCAACCACGTTCGCCTTTTTATTAACGGCCAGGCATACGGACTTTATGCCAACGTGGAGCACGTGAACGACGATTTTGTCGAGCACCGGTTCGCGCGCGATGCCGGAAACCTATACAAGTGCCTTTACCCCGCAAATTTGGCGAATCTGGGCAGCAATCCCGCGCTTTACAAGCTTACCTCGGGCGGACGGCGGGTGTATGAACTCGAAACCAATGAAGCGGCCGACGACTATTCGGGCCTTGCACGTTTTGTGTCTGCCCTGCACGCCACAACCAGCACGCAGTCGCTGTGCGCGCTCGACACCGTATTTAACGTAAACGATTACCTCAAGTGGCTCGCCTGGGAAATCACCACAGGGCACTGGGACAACCACTCGTTTAACCAGAATAATTTTTATTTGTACGAAGACCCGGCGAGCGGACTTATGCACTTCACTTCCTACGACGCCGACAATACGTTTGGCGTCGATTGGTTCAACATCAACTGGGCTACGCGCGGAATAACCCAGTTTGGCACCTACCCCCTGTACACCAAGATCAGTGCGAATCCAGAGGCCCAGCGCCGCCTCGGGCTGTTTTTAACGGAGCTAGCGAACGTTGCAGGACCCGCTGCTTGGCAAGCGCGCAACCAGCAGATTCGCGCCCAACTGGCGCCCTGGGTCGAAGAAGATGGATTTCGAACGCTGGACTACGGGTACGACTCCCTCGATTTTTGGAACGCGCTCGACGTAGCCGCCGGCGCGCACGTCAAGTCGGGCATTCACCCGTTTATGGCCACGCGCTTGGCTTCGTCGGCGAGCCAAATTCCTCAGGGAAACGCCGAACCCATTGTTTTTCCGCCGCGAATCATCGGGCACGGGAGCGTCGGTAGCGTTCCGGTCCAAGTGGAGGTTTGGGACGAAGGCAGTCCCAACGTGTTGCTGCACTACCAGCCCGATGGCGGAACCTGGCAGAACGTGGTGCTCTGGGACGACGGCGCGCACCACGATGAAGCGGCCGGCGATCGGCTGTACGGAGCGCTGATTCCTGCCATGCCCGGCGGATTTTCCTACTACGTGACCGCGAGCGACAACCAAAACGCGTCGACCTCGTCGCCGTGCAGTCCGGCCCACTGGTCCGCTTATTCCGCACCCAACGTGCTCCTCAACGAAGTCGCGACGGCAAACGTAAGCGGACCGAGCGCTCCCAACGGGGCGAAGGAAGATTGGATTGAACTTGCTAATCCCGGGAGCAGCACCCTAAGCCTCAGCGGCTTGTACTTGAGCGACAGCAAATCCAACTTGGGCAAAGCCAGCCTCAACGGCTACAGCGTGCCCGCCGGGGGCCGACTCGTGCTGTGGGCTGCTGGTTCGAGCAGCTTCAGCGGAGCACTTCCCTTTAAGCTCGACGCCCTCGGCGAAGGGGTTTACCTCAGCACGCAGGTCAACGGACAGTGGGTGGTCCTCGACGAGGTGCGGGTTCCGCCGCTGATGGCGGACCAGTCTTTTGGGCGCCGTGCTGATTTTTCGTATACCTGGAGTGTTTTTGATCAGCATGCCAGCCCCAATGCGCCCAACGCCGGTAGCCTCGGAGGTCTTCTCGAAGCAGAGCAACTGCAGTTTTCTGGTTTCCCTAACCCGTATTCGGACCGCATCACGCTCCGAAACCCGTTGGCGGAACCCATCGTAGTCGAAGTGTTCACAAGCCTTGGCCAGCGACTTGGTCAAATCGAACTGGCCGCCCACTCTGAAGCGACGTGGAACGACGATGCCCCGGCGGGAATGCGAATATTCGCCGCCAACGGCCACGTGCTCAAAGCATTTAAGCGCGGATAGCCTGGCGACGGCGGCGCAGCACGTCGTAGCGCAGCCAGACGGCCCACGCCGCATAGGCTGAAACCTTGTACCCGACGTAGCCGTCCAAGATTCCGCCGCGAAGCACGAAGTGCTTGAAAAAACGCCACGCCGGCTTAAGCACCGTATGGAAGGGCGTTACCGACGGGGTGCGGGCGTCGTAGTCGGTGGCCTGCCATTCCGCGTAGCGCCTCAGCTTAGCTTCCCAGGTTGGAAGATCTATAAACGTATTGTGGTTCAGTCGGTTGCGAAACCGGCCCAACGGGCCAGCTGCGATAATTTCGGCGTGAACGTGCTTGGCTTCGTAGCGGCAGGTGTCGCGGCGGAACACGCGAAGTACCTTATCGCCTTGCCATCCCGAAAACCGAACGCGGCGGCCTAAAAAATGGTTGGCGCGGTAGAGCCAAAAAGCCTCTTCAGCTCCGTTCGGCTGGCTCCGCCACGCCGCAAGTTCCGCATGCAGTTCCGGCGTGAGCCATTCGTCGGTGTCGAGCAGCAAAATCCACTCGTGGCCGGCCTGCGGTATGGCCCAGTTCTTTTGGGAGGCGGAATTTTCGTAGTCGCGCTGCAGAATCCGGGCCCCATAGCTCGCGGCAACCTCGAGGGTCGCGTCGGTCGAGCCGGAGTCTACGAGCAGCAGTTCGTCGTACAAGCCCGCGCACGAAGCAATGCACCGCCCAAGTACGTCGGCGGCATTTTGCGCCGGAATCAAAAGGGTTACGCGCTTCACGAGGCGCAAGGTAGCGACCGCCGTAGGTTTGTAGCATCATGGAACGCGCCTACTTCACGCTTAAAAACGCCTGCCAAGGGCTGTTCAAGGATCGTGGGTCGAGCTTTCACGCTTGGGTGTTTCCTGCGGCGCGTCCCGAAGAGGTTCAGGCGCAGCTGGCCGAGTGGACCGCCCTGCACCGCGGCGCCCGCCACCATGCATGGGCGTACCGACTTCGCGGAGATTTTGAACTCGAAGAGCGCAGCCACGACGCCGGGGAACCTAGCCATTCCGCGGGAACGCCAATCCTCCACGCCCTACAGTCCCGGGAACTTCAGCAGTGCGGCGCCGTGGTGAGCCGCTACTTCGGCGGAACCAAGCTCGGTGTTAGCGGACTAATTGCGGCCTACCGAGGAGCTGCCGAAGACGCCCTCGATCAGGCGGAACGTCACCAGGTACACCCCGAACGGCTGGCCCTACTCGAGCTTCCCTACGAACTGCTGGGCCGCATGGAAGCCGACGCCCAAGACGAGCGAATTCGATGGGTTTCGCGGGCGTTCACTGACCGCGTCGAACTCCGCGTGGCGGTTTGGTCCGAACACGCTGGATTTTGGGCTCAGCACTGGGACCAATGCTACCCACTTCACTGGAAATGGGTTAAAGACCGATAACGCCCGTCAAAGCCTCCGAAAATTCAGGAAGGTGGCTGCTGAGGTAGGTGAGCTCGGCCACGGGCAGTTCCAAGACCATGGAATCTTCGGTGAAGATCACCTCCCAATGCTGGGTTTCGTTCATGCGAAGCCCGCGGAGCGACAGCACCAGCGGCGCCTGCAGCACTTCTTCTTGCTTGGGCTCGGAGCGCATAAGTACGCCACCGCGCGTGAGCACGTACACCACGTCGCGCACTTCTTCGTGCGGCAAAACGTCGAGGGCTTCGTAAACGCCCAGGCGGATGTGCGCGGCAAGCGCCACGCGGTGGTCCAGCGACAAAAGGTCAAATGGAGGCACGCGCAGCAGCTCATCGGCCATACGCTGGACGGCAATGTCCAAAGTCATGGCTTAAGGTATAGGGTACTTAAAGGTAAGCTAATTTTTTAAGAACCAAATACTAAGGCTACGGCAAGGGCAACGTACAGCAGAAAATAGGCCAGGTACTTCAGGCTCAAGGCTTCACCAAAACGAATCTTGAACGCTGAAAGGTTAATCAGCACGTTGAAGTTGGTCAAAATGCTGTGCAAAATGACTCCGCCCCACCAAAGGGCCGCGCCCGACAGGGCTTGGGCCACCGAACTTAGCGCAGATTGCTCGAGCATGCTCCGCCAAAGCGAGGAATCGCGCCATGTTCCACGGGGATTCCACACGAACCACATCAGCATCAAGACCAGTACCCCCCACTCCGTGACGATCACCGTAGGCCAAAATCCCCATTGAGCGATGGCAAGGCCGTAGAGCGGAAAATAGGTTCCCCATATCAGCCCAACCGCAAAAGGCAGCATTTGGGTCCTAAGGCCCTGCGAAGTCCATGCTCCGCGATCCCGCCACAAAATGCTCGCTTGGGCGATCAGCAAGACGGCGATTGCGGTTAGGCGCAACGGCGAAATAAGCTCGCCGAGCAACCAACCCACCGCGACAGCCACCACGAGGTGAAGGCTTCCGCCAAAAAATACCAGCTGCGCCGGCATCGATCGAATGCTTAAACTGAACAAGAGGAGCCCCAGACCACCCATCATTCCCAATGCGAGGAGCAGCAAAACGTTGGGTTCAAGCGCGGGATAACTCGCAGAAAGGCCACCCGGCGCGAGAAGCGCCACGCCCGCGTGCACCCAAATCATTACGAGGGCAGACCGAAGGACCAAAAACCGCTGCGGGTACTCGAGCATTCCAGGACTCCGCCAAAGCGTGTTGGCCCGACCAAAAAGCAGCAGGCTTAGGGTTTCGGCCGCCACCGCCAAGGCCACGAGCGCACTCGGAGTCAGTTCGGGGTACATAACGTGTACCTGATGTAGGTTTGCAGCATGACGCACAAAGGTACTGCCCCCTATTTGGATGCGCTGCGCACCGAAATTCAGCGCCGTTTTGGGCGCGCGGTTCGCACCAAAACCGACTGCCAGCAGCTCGAAGACCGGGTGTACGAGGCCACCGGACAGCTGGTGTCCTACAACACGATGCGGCGGTTTTTTGGGCTGGTTCCTGGGGGCGATCCGCGTGCCGGCATTTTAGACATTTTAAGTGCGTACTGCGGATTCGCCGACTTTTCCGCGTTCAAAACCGACGTGGGCCGATTTGCGTACTACTTTGATTGGACGCAAACCGTCGATAAAGTGGACTGGTCCGAGCACGAACGCGACGCCCTTTTTGAGCGGATTCGCAACGAAGACTTCAACGCGCAGTCGATTTTTCTTTGGATTCTCTATAAAGTGACGAGCCACGACCCAATCTCAACATGGTCGTTTTGGCTGGACCACCCCATGTGGACCGAAGGCTTTTTGCGCAAAGCGCAGCTCGTGTTCTTTTCAAACACCCTTGCCGACGAGTTTCGGCAACGGCTTTCCACCGAAGCATCCTGCCGTGAACTTCACCAAAACCCCGCATCGTTTCGTTGGGTAACGCACTTTTTTGCGGACTACGAAACCATTCAGCACGGGTACATGGCCCACGCCCTCAACGCCATGGCGCAGCGCATCGACGTTCCGCTGTACTACCACGGAATGCGCATGATGCAGCATTTCCTTGCGGGAAGTTGGGACGCCATTGCGCCGCATGCCCGGGCCGCAGTGGCCGAAGGATTTCATCAAGAAACCTACCCCATTTTAATCAGCCGGTACTTTCAAGCGCGATTTTGGGTCTACTTCCTGGAACACGGAGGTTGGGACCCGCACTTAACCGCCGACTACACGCGGGTGCTTGAAGCCACACCTCCCCTGTACCATCATTTACTCGGCATGGAGTTTTTACCGGTCGTCGCCGCCATGGGTTTTACCGCCCCGGTGGTGCGCATTATGGAAACCCAATCGCTGCACATCGAGGTTCGTAGCACGTGGTCCGCCGCGGTAGATGCCGACCTCAGTCGGTTGGCCTTTATGCTCGCATTGGCGCGGAATGGAGACCTCGCGGCGTTTGAAGCGCACCAGGCCAAACTCAAGCCCGACTTTTGGTACAAGGCCTACCGCAAATACCTCGAAGCGCTGCATTACGCGTGCTCAGTGCTGTCGGGCGAGACCCGTGCGGATCTTGAACCGAGCTACCTGCACTTTTCTGGGCTGCAGCGCGCGCTCAACCTATAAAAAAAGCCCCTTTCGGGGCTAGCGGTTTGGTGTGAGGCCCCATGGACCGAGCCAAAGGTGGTACATCTCATGTACCTAAGCGGGTACGAATTGGGTACATTTTATTCAGGCAGTTGATATACCCACCCTTTTTCACGGGGCTCCGCCCGAATTTGCCCCCAATGCAGCAGCACCGCCAATCCGTCTTCTACCGCGCGAATCGGTGTACCGGTCGCCCGGGCTAAACTCGAAGCCGTGCGGCCCTCCTTCGAGCTGAGCAGCGGCAGCAGCGCCAGGTGCTCCACGTTCGCATGGGCAATTTGCGCGGTTCGCAGCTTAATTTCTTCGAGGAGCACTCGGTTCGCCCGGTAGTTGGCGGCGCCCCGTCGCACGTACACGGTCCACTCTTCAGACGCCTCTTCGCAGGCGGCGTGGGGTGCGCGGTCCGACGACGGAACCTCAACCACCAGCACCTCCTTGCCTTCGAAGCGGTCTATGCGGGCCGTAAAGGACACCTCGGGGCGCGAAAATCGCTGCGCGGCCCCTTCAACCATATAGGCCTCTTCTTCGGCCCGGCACCCGGCCACCGCGCCGTTGTCGCGAACGCCCACGAGCAAGGTTCCGCCCGACCCGTTGGCAAAGGCTACCAAGGTGCGTGCGATTTTGCGCTGGCGATCGATCCGCAACTTAAACTCTAGGATTTCAGACTCGACGCGCTGCATATCAGACGAAGGTAAAACGTACCTTGAAGCCATGAAGTTCATGAGTGAATTTAGGCAGTTCGCCCTGAAGCGAAACGCCCTTGACCTCGCCATCGGGGTTGTGCTCGGCGCGGCTTTTCAGCGCGTGGTCGACGCGTTGGTCAACGAAGTGCTAATGCCGCCCCTAACGTGGCTTTCGGGCAACGTCGATACCGGTTCGTGGACCGTCAAATTGGGTCCCGTTCCAATAGGCATTGGGAGTTTAATAAACGCCGTACTTCAATTTGGCTTGATTTCGTTTTCGGTGTTTATCCTGGTTCAAGCCCTGAACCGCATCCACCGCCGCCACGCGGAACACGTGAGCAGTGAACCGATCTCGGATTCGGCGGTTGAACTACTGCGCGAAATTCGCGACCTTCTCAAAAAAGAGCCCAAATCATGAGCAATTCCGGAGCTAAAAGCAGCGTAGACATTTTTAACAACGCACCCAAGCACGGGTACGAAGAAGCCGCCGCCGCTGTGGACGCTCAAGCGTTCACCGACGTGGTCGAAAGCCGCCGAAGCGTGCGCGTGTTCACCGACGATCCCGTGCCCGAAGACGTGATGCGCGAATGCCTTCGCCTCGCCCTGCTCGCCCCCAACTCAAGCAACCTTCAAACGTGGGATTTTTATTGGGTGCGCACCCCCGAAAAAAAGGCGGACTTAGTTGCGTACTGCCTCAACCAACCGGCGGCGCGGACCGCCCAAGAGCTGGTGGTCGCGGTGGCGCGGCCCGATCGGTGGCGCGAAACCAACGCCCTGATGCTGGATAAATTCGACGAAAGCCGCAAGGTTCGCCTCAAGGCCGCCTACCAGTACTACCGCAGGATTGTTCCGTTGGCCTACGACATGGGCCCGTTTGGAATTTATGGGCCGTTCAAAACCCTTTGGGTGGCGCTCGTTGGGCTTTTTAAACCCATTCCGCGCGGACCTTTTTCGCTTAGCGGAATGGCCACGTGGGCCCACAAGTCAACGGCCCTAGCCTGCGAGAACTTCATGCTCGCCTTGCGTGCCCACGGCTTTGACAGCTGCCCCATGGAAGGAATGGACGGCGTGCGCATCAAGCGCTTGCTTGAACTGCCCCGCGGCGCCCAGGTATGTATGGTGATCTCCGCCGGAAAGCGCGCCCCCGAAGGGGTTTACGGCCCCCGAGTGCGCTTTGACCGAGCGCTCTTCGTGCACGAAGTCTAGTGGTCCTTGGGGTCCGCTCCACCTCCGCGAACTTTTCCGCGGATGTTGAGCAGTTCCACCCCAAGCGAAAAGCCGACGGCCATGTAGATGTATGCCTTGGGGACGTGGTAGCCGGCCGCTTCGGCGACCAGCATGAATCCAATCAGAATCAAAAAGGCCAACGCCAAAATTTGAAGCGACGGGTGGCGTTCAATCACTTTGGACACCGGACCGCTGAACTGAAGCATCACAAACATGGCTACGACGATCGCCGCGATCATGATGCGCAGGTCGTCGGTCATGCCGATGGCCGTCAAGATGGAATCAAAACTGAATACGATGTCCAGCAGCGCGATTTGCACAATGATCCCGGCAAAACTCTTGGCTACGTTTGAATCCTGGCCGTGCTGGGCGCCGCCCGCCTCGGTAATCTCATAAATTTCTTTGGTAGACTTCCAAAGCAGAAAAATTCCGCCCGCCAAAAGCACTAGGTCGCGCCCACTCACCGGGTGCTCGCCCAGCCTAAAGAGCTCTTCTTGAAAACCCATGATCCAGGTTATCGACAGCAGCATCAGCACGCGGAATACCAAAGCCAATCCGATGCCCAGGGTCCGGGCCCGCTTGCGAATCTCTTCCGGCAACTTGTTGGTCAAGATGCTGATGAAGATGATGTTATCGATTCCAAGAACGACCTCCAAAAAGGCCAGCGTTAAAAAGGCAAGTACGAGTTCCACGGCGCAAAGGTATCAGTCGGTAACCACTAGTTGACTATGGCGCGGACGATCGGACTCCATCCACTGAAGCCAGTACATTCCCGCGGGAAGGGCGGGCAAGGTTAGGACTTCGCCATCGACGGTCGGCCGCGCCACGAGGCGGCCATCTGCGGTATACAGTGCAGCGGACTGCGGCGGTACCGCGTCGATGCCCATCCACTGCAAGCTTGAACCTGAGCGTGCCGGGTTAGGTACCCAAATTCCCGAAACGAGCGCACCGTCGACCAAGCCAAGCTCACCCAAACTGTGGTAGACCGTGTCGGTGATTCCGCACGACGCCGAAACAATCAAGCGTACCGTGTAGCCAAGCTGCGCCACCGGGTAGGTATGGTTAATGATCGGTCCGCCGGTGCTGGCGGTTCCGTCGCCCCACACCCAATTGTACGTAGTGGCCCCGGTTGTTGCGCTCGCGTCAAACTCCATTTGCATTCCGCTGCCGTTCGACAGCAGCACCCTAAACGTGAAGTAGCCTACCGGCTTGGAACAAACCACCACGGTAAGGGTTTGCGAATAGGTGCTGCCGCAGTTGTCGGTGGCAGAAACCAAGACCGTGTAGGTTCCGCCCGTAGCGTAGGTGTGGCTCGGAGCGGCCCCGCTGCCCGTTCCTCCGTCCCCAAAGTTCCAGGTGATGGACGTGAACTGTCCAGGGTCGCTCGGGCCGGTGAAGCCCACCACAAGGCCGTTGGCGCTGTGCCCCACGCTGCCAAGTCCGCCGGTGCACACGTTAATGGTGTCGACCAAGGTGTCGATTTGACCGCATCCGTCGGTTACCACTAGCGTAATCGGGTAGGCTCCGAAGCTGCTGAAGGTGTGGCTCGCGGTCACTCCGGTGGCAGTTGCCCCTCCTCCAAAGTTCCACGTGTAGTTTGAAATGGTACCCACTGAAGTCGCTCCGCTAAAATTCACCGTTAGACCCGTAGCCGTGGTGGTGAAGGCCGCTGCAGGCGGCGGACAGGGATTGCTGCAATCTGCGGTGTCGGTAAATTTCGTACCGGTAGTTAGGTTGGGTCCGCCCGTGGCTTCGCTGTGCACGATGGCACCGGTGGCGTCCCTAAAAATCCATCCGCATTCGTTGCTCCAGTTGCCGCGGTTCACAAAGCGGAGTTGAACTACATCGTTGTCGCAAACCGGAATCACAAACGAGGCCGCGGTATCGGTGGCTGCCGACAGGGTATACGCCGTAGCGGTGCCGTTTAGAACAACTTCGAGCGTGTGAAAGAGGGTGCCCTGGGGATTGGTCCGCCATCCATCACCAAACGAGTCACGCAGCTTGAGGTTGTACACGCAGCCGTTCGGGCAGTTAAAGGTCGAGAACTGCGCAGGTCCAAACTTGGTAGAGGTCAAGCCTCCGGAACAGCTGTCGTACACGTAGGCCTGGTAGCTCTGACCTTGGGTGAGACCCGTCAGCACAAACGGATTGCTCGTGGTTTTAACCAACGTTCCACTTCCCGGAGCAAAGCCCACCGGTCCGTACTCAATGGTAGCCGTTCCGTTTCCAGAATTGGTGAACGCGACCGAGGCCGTCGTTGCGGTCAATGGCGTAACCGTAAGGGCGGTCGGCGGCGGGCACGGAGGCGCATTTTTCACTGAAAAATCGTCGATCGCGACGTCGGTTTGCGTGGCCGGCGTCGTTCCTTTGGTCCGGGAGCGGAACCGAATGCGAACCGTCTGGTTGCTGTAGGCCGCCAGGGACACCACGCGCTCCATCCACGCGGCACCTTGAGCGCCCACGATCGAATCGATGACCACAAAGGGCGACGTCGAAGACCCCGTTTGAACCTCTACCGATAACGAACCCACGGTCGCTCCCTGCATGTGGTACCAAAAACGGAGTTCGGGAGCGGTCAATGCAGTCAAAATAATTTGCGGTGAGGTCAGCGTGGCCACGCGAACCGAACCGGCTGGGTTGCCAAATCCGCCTTCGGTGTACACGTACTTACCCAACCCCGTAGTGTGGTCGTTGTCGGGGCCTGTGTTGGTGGTGGGCGTCGCTCCTTGCCCTCCGCCCCAGTGGTAGGCGGGCGTCGTTCCTGTGCTAATCGGAATTCGGGTCCAGCAGGTGCCGATGGTCGAATTTTGGTTCCAAAACTGCCCGCTGGCGGGGCCAGGATTGAATCCGACCTCAAAATTCTCCACATAAGGCGCCGCCACCACGCCGCACAGCGTGATCAGCGTGTCGATCGTGCTCCACGCGCTTTGAAGGCTCGTGCTGCACACCTTGCGCACCGAAACGGCATACACGGTTCCGGCACTAAGGCCCGTTAAGGTAAACGGATTGGTGGTGGCCGTGACGGTGGTGCCGCTAAACGGAACTTGGCCAAGCGGCCCGTAGCGAACCTCGTAGGTTCCTGCCCCCGTTGGATTCCAGATCATGGTACCCGTGGATTGGGTCGTTGAGGTCACCGTGAGGCCCGTGGGCTTTGGACAAGCGGGTGGATTATCAATCGAAACGTCGTCAATCGCCACGTCAACTTGGTTTTGGTTGCTCGGTGAACGGTAGGCGTACCAACGAACCTGAACGGTGTCGGGCAAAAAGCTGGAGAGCGAAACCACCGCTTCAGTCCACGGGGCGGTCGACGATGCCGTTTGCTGCGTGTTGCCCCAAACTCGCGTTTCGGCATTGTTGCGGAATATTTTAACGACCAAACTATCGATTTGCGCCCCAAACTGGTGGTAGTAGAAGCGGAGTTCCGGATTCAGCAATCCGGCCAGAATCACGCTAGGGCTGTGCAATACAGCCACCCCTGTGCCGTTTTGGGCCTCGCCATGCAGGTAGCGGCCTGAACCCGACGTATGGTCGGAACTCGGTCCCGTTCCAATATTGGTTAGGGCCGTCGGCGTAGGTCCGCTGTTCGGGCGCCACCAGTAGTTGGCCCCCGAAGGACGTGACCAGCACGTATCTATGGCTCCGTAGGCCCAATGCGTCGCCGGAACCACCCAATTTGCGTCTTCAAAGTCCTCCATCCACGGAGCAGGAACGGGTCCGCAGTCGGTCATCGCCTTGGCACTCGGCGACCAGGCCGAAACGTCTGTGGCGGAACAGCTGTCCTTCACGCGGAATTCGTAGGTCGTCGACGGCGAAAGCCCGGTAACAATGAAGGGATTACTCGTAGCGGTAAGCTTGGTGCCCGTCGTGGGATTAAAGCCCGGTAGGCCGTAGCTCACGCGCCACGAAGTGGCTCCGCCCGTCGTCCAAGTGAGCTGAATGGAGTTCGCCGTAAGCCGCGTGGCCACAACGTTGGAGGGCGCAGGGCACGTCACCAGTTGGGCAATGGACACGTCATCAATCGCCAGGTCGCCAAATTGATTGGCACCCCCGCCACCGCCGGGTCCACCGCCACCGCCGCCTGCGGGCTTGGTCATTTCGAAGCGCAGCTGCAGGGTGTCGTTCACGTAGCTCGTAGGCAGCGTCACCGCAACGCGGAGCCAAACGTCACCCAGATTGGTGCTGGTACCCGTGTAAATCGGGGTTGCGTCCCAGGCCGTGGCTCCGTAGGGGCGAATGTACACTTTGAGCAGGCCCATGGTGGTGCCGTACTGGTGCTTCCAAAAAATCAATTCGGGCGTGGCAATTCCTACCGTGCTAATGGGCGGAGTAACCACGTTAGCAACCGAATTGCCGGGTCCGCCGCTGGACTCGACGTAGAGGTAGCCGCCCGTGCCCGACGTGTGGTCGGCCGCGGGACCTGTTGCGCCGCCGCCGGCGCGCGTATGGGTTTGTCCGACGCTACCGCCCCACCAGTAAACCGCGGTGGGCGGCGTGCTTCCGGTCGTTTGCGGGGTGCGCGTCCAGCCGGTGGGTATCGTCGAGCCGGCGTTGTAGTTGGGCGTTCCCTTGGCAACTCCGCTAAAGGCCTCAGACCAGGGCGCTAAAATCACTTGTCCTGAAGCGGATTGGGCGAAACTCATCAGGCCTAAAACGGCAGCCAAAATCGATTTTGAAATCCTCAAATTCATCTTCGAAAGATACCGCAAATCACCCGATTACTTGGCAAAGGTTTACGACTTTTGCCGTATGATTCGGCACGAACGGCTCCTCACGGTTCGCGATGCGCTCCGGCAAAAGGGGGCCGTTGCGAAATGGCCGTTGCGGTGGGCGGAATACGCCTTACTGCCCGCCGAAAAAGACTGGCTCATCCACGAAGATGCCTACCGAGCGAAGTGGCCCCTACTTATGTCCAGTCCACGCTTTGCGCCTCCGCCTGCGGCCAATGCAGAACAAGCAAGTTCCCAAGCAACGGCCTTGTGGCGAGGGCGATGGCTCCGCGGGCTACCCCTCGATCAACAATGGTCCGCGCTGGACCTGAGCGCCGGGAGCGGCATCGACACCTGGGGCATGGAATCCGCGGGCGCACGCGTCACGGCGGTAGAACCTGATGCCTACCTGGTCGAGCTGCTGCGGTGGAACGGCGCGGAAACCAACCGGCTCGTGGTACAGGCGCCTGCCGAAAAACAGTCGTTTGCCCCTGACCAATTTGACGTGGTTTATGCCGACCCCTCACGGCGATCGGCCCGCGGACGCCTGCCGCTCAACGACCTGGGCAGTCCCGACCCCTTGAAGCATTTGCAAACGTGGCAGCAGTGGGCGCCCCACGTGGTCCTCAAACTCTCGCCCATGCTCGACGCCGAGCAGGTCGCGCGCTGGTTTCCGGGGGCCGAGTCCCTAACCTATTTAAGCACCCACCGCGAGGTTAAGGAATTGGTGGTGCATCTGCCGCGGACGCGGACTTCGCCCCTTCGGGTGTTCGCAGTGGCTGTAGACGACGAGGGGACGGAACTCGTTCGGTGGACCAGCGACCCCCAGCGTACCGCAGAACGAGCAACCGCGGTCGGCACGTACGTGTACGACCCTGACTCGGTGCTGGTTGCGGCGCGCGGCGCCGCGTCGTGGGCGGCCCACCACGGCCTCAAAGGATTGCATCCCGACAGCCGGTTGTACACGGCCGACGAACTTCACGCCGTTCCTGGCTGCCGTGTCTTTCGGGTCGATGCGGTGCACACTAGCCTGCCGACCCACCTCACTGAGGCCAGTGTGGTTTGCCGAGCGTTCCCCGAACGGGCCGACGTGCTCCGCAAACGCTTGAAGTTGGGGGAATCTTCGGAACGTTTTTTGGTGGCTACGCAACTATCAAGCGCCGCCGGCTACCGATACCTCGAAGCTACCCGCATCGCCTGAGCTTTATTCCTACCTTGCCCTGTGCGCCGTACTGCCCTGTTTTTCTTCGTAATCCTCGCCCTTGGCGCTGGCGCGCAGCCCCTCGTGGTGCCCAATCAGGGCCAGTGGCAAGGTGATTTTCGGGCCAAAACGGCCCTGAGCGACGGTGCGGTATTTTGGCACGACCAAGGCTACCGAATTCAAGTCGTCCACCCCAAGCACCGAGGCGGGGCCACGCCGAATCCGCACTACCCCACCCACCAGTGGCCCGAAACCTGGCCCGACGCCCATGCCCTGTTTGTCGAATTTGAAGGCGCTCAACCCCAAGCAAAATCCGCGGGAAGCCAGCCGACCCCAAGTCCGCGCCACTACCTAAAAGGAAGCGACCCCGCCCGCTGGGTGACCAACGTACCCGAATTTGAGGACTGGCGCACCGCCGACGTGTACCCAGGCATTGACTTTGTCGTCCACACCCACGGCAGCCTCAAGTCGGAATGGCAGGTGAAGCCCGGCGCCGACCCCTCGCGCATCGCCCTGCGCATTCGTGGTTGCCAGCCGCAGTTGGGTGCCGAAGGCGAACTCCGCCTCGAAACCGCCCTGGGAACCTGGATCGAAGACCGCCCCGTGGCCTACACCCTCGGGCGAACCGGCAAAAATCCCGTGGCAGTCGCCTACCGAGTGCACCCCGATGGCCTGGTGACCTTTGAACTTGGGCCCTACCGCCGGCGCGACACCTTGATCATCGATCCGAACTTGGTTTTTTCGAGCTTTTCGGGCTCCACCGCCGACAACTGGGGCTACACCGCGACCTACGACAACCAAGAAAACCTCTACGGCGGCGGAATCGTGTTTGACGTGGGCTACCCCACCACGCCCGGCGCCTTTGATGCGAGCTACAACGATCCGAGTTCGGGCTTTTCGACCATGGACATTGGCTTGACCAAGTTCAGCGCCAACGGCTCCCAGCGACTTTACTCCACCTACATCGGTGGCGACGGCCCCGACCAACCCCATTCCATGATGGTGAATTCCCTGGGAGAGCTCGTCATTATGGGCACCACGGGGTCGAGCAATTTTCCGACGACGGTTGGCGCCTACGACGTGAGTTTTAATGGCGGACCGCCCGCAAATGGATCTACCGGCTCACCGCTGTCCTTCGACTTTGAAGACGGTGTGGACCTGTTTGTCTTGAAGGTCAACCCCACCGGCACCGCCCTCTCGGCGTCTACGTTTGTCGGCACGGCGGGCAACGAAGGTCTGAACCTCGGAATCGCCCTGAACTACGGCGACCCGATGCGGGGCGAGGTTGTCGTAGACAGCCAGGATCAGGTTTTTGTCGTGACGTCGACCCAAAGCTCAGCCTTCCCGGGGGCCACCGGCACCAACGCATCGATTGATGCCGTGGCTTTTTCGCTGAACCCGTCGCTGTCGGCGATGCGCTGGTCCACGCTGCTCGGCGGAAGCAACTACGAGGCCGGGTACGGAATCAAAGTCGATCAAAACGGCAAAGTCTTTGTGACCGGGAGCACCCGTTCGACCAATTTTCCGGGAACCACGGGCGGACTCCACGCCACCGCCCGCGGCGGCGTGGACGGCTGGATCGCCCGCCTCAGCGCGGCGGGCGCCCTCGAAAAAGCAACCTACTTGGGTACCTCCGGCAACGACCAGTCCTTCTTTATCGACCTCGATAAGTACGGTGCCGTGTATGTGTTTGGGCAGAGCTTGGGCATTTACCCCCAGACGTCCGGAACGTGGGGAACGGCCAGCGGCGGTCAATTCATCCACAAGCTCAACGCCGACCTCAACCAAACCCTGTTCTCGTCGCGCTTCGGAACCTCCAACAGCATTGTGAACCTCGTGCCCAGCGCATTCAACGTCGACGATTGCCTGAACATTCTGCTTTCGGGTTGGGGCGGCGGGGTGAACGGCGGTTCGCTCGGGGGAACCACTTCAGGCCTCCCCGTGACGGCCAACGCGCTGCGTCCCACAACCGACGGGAGCGATTTCTACTTCATGGTGCTTTCGCGCAACGCCCAAGCGCTGAGCTACGCTACGTTTTTTGGCGGAACCTCCAGCGAACACGTCGACGGCGGAACGTCGCGCTTTTCACCGAAAGGCAACATATACCAGGCAGTTTGCGCAGCTTGTTCAGGTCAGGGATTCCCAACAACAAGTGGCGTAATTGCGGAAACGAGAAATGTTACTCAGCCGGCGAGTTTTGGCCTTAACACATGTAATCTCGCAGTCATCAAAATCGACTTTGAAACCAGCGTAACGGCCGACGCGAGCATCAACTTCGACGCCGACGTCGACACCCTGTGCGAAGACCTCATCGTGAAGTTTACCAACGGTTCCGCCAACGCCAACAAATTCATCTGGGATTTCGGAAACGGCCAAACCTCTTCGGACTTCCAGCCTACGGTCCGCTTTACCAAAGGCACCTACCGCATTCGCCTCACCGCCATCGATACCATTTGCGACATCCAAGACACAACCTCGCTGGTCATCACCCACGACCAGGGAATTTTTCCGGAGGCGAGCTTTGAACAGGACTACGTCGCCTGCGACCGGAGGTTTGAAGTCCGCGCTTGGAGTACCAGCATTGACGCCCAGCAGTCCAACTGGACCTTTGACGGCGGCTCGCCGCAAAGCGGAGATACGGTGGTCCACCGATTTAATTCCCCCGGCAACCACGTGATTCGCTTGGTGGTGCGCGACACCGTGTGCGGAACCACCGATACCGCCTTCGCCAGCGTATTTTTTGACCCGGACCTCCCTGCGCCCGACGTCAAGGTGGCCCCCGACAGCTGCAAAGACGGAAGGATTCGCGTCAACGTGACCTACACGCTGGACAGCATCGATTACCAGTTTCGCTGGACCTTCCCCAACGGCGTGGTCGACACAGGGCGCGTCACGACCTACCGCGTACCGACTTCAGGTAGCTACACCGTGAAGCTCGAGCTAATTGACACGGTGTGTCATGCGGTCTACCCTTACGAGTTCACGTCGGCGATTTTGCGCTACGACCAGCGCGTGTGGATTCCCAACACCTTCACCCCCAACGGCGACGGGCGCAACGAGGTGCTGGTTCTGGCCGGAAACACGTGCTTTGACGGCGATCGCTTCACCATCCTCAACAGCTTTGGCAACGTCGTTTTTGAAACCGACCAACCTTTTGCAGAGTTTTGGGACGGCACCCTTAACGGCAAGCCCGCGCAGCAGGACACCTACGTGTACCGCTTCGACACCGAAGACGGTCCGCTGTACGGAACCGTGAATCTGATCCGCTAGTCGAGCTTAGGCAGGTTCTTCAGGGCGTGAACGAACGCGTCGATTTCGTCGAGGGTCGTCATGCGCGAAAAACTAATGCGGGTTCCGCCCGGAGCCTTCAGCCCACCCAGAACGTGGGAACCGCCCACGGCGCCGCTGCTGCATGCGCTTCCGCCCGAAACACAAAATCCCTGCAGGTCCAGCTGAAAATTGAGCATTCCGCCCTCGTGCAGTTCGGGTACATAAAAATTCAGCACCGTGAACAAGCTGCGGTCGGGATCGCCCGAACGGCCGTTAAACTTCACGTTGGGAAACGCCGCGCGCAGCGCTCCAATCGCATGGTTTTTAATCCGAGTCATGTGGGCCGCGTCTTCGTCGAGCCTAGCTACGGCTGCCGCAAAAGCGGCTCCAAGGCCGGCAATCCCCACGACGTTTTCGGTGCCAGCTCGGTGGCCGCGCTCCTGCGCTCCGCCGCGAATGAAGGGCTGAACCCCTGTACCCTGCTTGAGGTAGGCAAAGCCGATTCCTTTGGGACCGTGAAACTTGTGGGCGCTGCAGGCCGCAAACTCCAGCGGCGTCGCCGCAAAGTCCAGTTTGAGGTGGGCCATGGTCTGCACGGTGTCGCTGTGAAGCAGCGCGCCGTGGGCGCGGGTAATCTGCGACAGTCGACCCAAGTCCACGAGGTTGCCTATTTCGTTGTTGGCGTGCATGAGGCTCACGAGCACGGTACAACCGGCTTGGTGGTCGGCGGCAAGCTGGGCTTCGAGCCAGTCGAGGTCGTGGTCGCCGTGTTCGTTAAAGGGAATCGCGACGGCCTCCACCCGATCGGCAAGCGCCTCGACCATGTGGGTAATTGCATGGTGCTCCAACTCGCTATGGTAGAGCTTATTGACACCTAAAACCTCTACGCTTGATTGAAGGGCCCAGTTGTCGGCTTCGGTTCCGCCCGAAGTGAATATGATCTCGGCCGGCAAGCAATTTAGGGCCGCGGCAACTTCTTTGCGCACGCGCTCCACGAGGGCTTTGGCCTTGCGGCCTTCGGCGTGGGTCGAGCTAGGGTTTCCAAACAGCTCCAGGGCGGCTATCATGGCGTCCTTGGCTTCGGGACACAAGGGCGTGGTGGCGGCGTTGTCGAGGTAAATACTCATCAAGGGAAGGGGTTAAAGGCGGGCCAATTTAGCCACGAATTCGGCGGCCAGCGCTTCGGCGTCGGCTTCGGTCGGGGCTTCGGTGTAAATGCGCACGATGGGCTCGGTGTTGCTCTTGCGCAGGTGCACCCATCGGTCGGCAAAATCAATTTTGACTCCGTCAATGGTCGACGGGTTCAGGTGTTCGTGGGCGGCGGCGACGCGGACGAGCAAGGCGTCGGTATCGACGCCGGGCTGCAGGTCAATTTTCTCTTTGGCCATCGCGTAGTTCGGGTAGGTCGCGCGGAGTGCGGAACAGGTTCCGCCCTTTTTGGCCAGGTACGTCAAGAACAGAGCCACCCCGACCAGGGCGTCGCGGCCGTAGTGCAGTTCGGGCAAAATAATTCCGCCATTTCCTTCGCCGCCCAGCACGGCTTCGCGCGCCTTCATTTCAGTAACTACGTGAACTTCGCCCACCGCTGATGCGGAATACGTTGAGCGGTGGCGTTCGGCGATGTCGCGCAGGGCGCGGCTCGAACTCAGGTTGCTCACGACGTGACCGGGACGGTGCTGCAGCAAGTAGTCGGCCACCGCCACCAACGTGTATTCTTCGCCAAACAGTTCACCGTTCTCGCTCACGAATACGAGGCGGTCGACATCGGGGTCGACGACGATGCCCAAGTCGCACTGGGTCTCGGGGACCAGGGCGCAGATTTCGTCTAGGTGCTTGCGCAGGGGCTCTGGGTTGTGCGGAAAATTCCCGGTAGGCTCGCAGTAAAGTCCCTCGATGCGCTGCACGCCAAGGGCTTCGAGCAGCATGGGGATAGCTATTCCGCCCGTAGACGCCACGGCATCAAGGGCTACCGCGAAGCCCCGAGCCCGAATGGCCTCGACGTCAACCAGGTCAAGGTTGAGAATGGCCTGAATGTGGCGCTCGATTCCGTCGGTGACCGCAATTCGGCGCCCGAGCTCGCTCACTGGAGCAAAATCAAACTGACCAGCGGCACGCGCCGCGAGGATTTTGGCCCCGTCTTCGGCACTTAAAAATTCTCCGCGGGCGTTCAGCAGCTTCAGCGCGTTCCACTCGCCGGGGTTGTGCGAGGCCGTGAGGATGATGCCGCCGTCGCAGCCCTCCCAGGGAACCATCATTTCAACGGTCGGCGTGGTCGAAAGTCCGAGGTCAAGCACATCGATGCCCTGAAAACGCAGGGTAGACACCACAAGGTCGCTCAAGGCTTCGCCCGAAACGCGGGCATCGCGACCTAAGGCAACGCGCAAACGGCGGTCGCTGCCCGACTGGGCGCGGAGCCACTGGCCGTAGGCGCTGGCAAAAGCCACGGCGTCGACGGGGGTTAAATTGCTTCCGACGGAACCACCGACGGTTCCGCGTATTCCTGATACCGATGCGATTAAGGCCATGGCGAGGTTTTTGGTGTGCTGCAAAGGTAGAACGGGCACCGCCCGGAATGCGTGGTAGTGAATAACGTGGTGAATAACGCGTGTGCATTGCGTCGAATTCCGAACGAAATTTGCCTAGGTTTATACTAACCGATGTACGAAAGCGAACCCGATCCCCTTATTGAACGTTTTGAGCAGGCGCTCCGCGAAGATGCCCCGCTGTTTTTTGACGTCGAGGAATTCGAAGAAATCGCCGACTACTACCTCGAGACCGGGCAACTTCAGCGAGCCCGTAAGGCCATCGACATGGGCGGCGCCCAGCACCCTTATGCTACCGTGTTTGCTGCTAAAATGGCGCGCTACCTCGTACAAGCGTCGCAGCTCGACGAGGCCGAAGACGCCATTCAGCACGCCGAAGGACTGAGTCCGAACCACCCCGACATCGAGTGGGCGCGCGGAATGCTCTTTATTCGCCAAGGGCGGACGAACGACGCGATTCAGTCGCTGCGCAAGGCGATTCAAAACTCCGACGACCCCTTCCCCATTCAGGGCACGTTGGCCTCAATTTACTCCGGAGCTGGAATGTTTACCCACGCGGTGCGCATCCTAAAAGCGATGCTCCAGGAGGAGCCCGAAGACGCGCACCTGCTCTACCTGCTCGCCATCAATTTCGACATGGCCAACCGCGACGACAAGGCCGTATCGTTTTTTGAGACCTACCTCAACGACTATCCCTACTCCGAAACGGCCTGGTACCACTTGGGGGTGGCCCAGTTCCGCCAAGGCCAGCACGACGCGGCGAAACGCAGCCTCGGATTCGCCGTGACCATCGACGAATCGTTCAGCGCCGCCCTATTTGACCTCGGACGCCTCCACGAAGACCTTGAGGAATTCAGCGAAGGATTGGAATGCTACCAGCAATCAATGGCTGCGAGCGAACGCAACGGCTACACACTGTACCGCATTGGGGTCTGCCTGCAGTCCCTCGACCGAAATCCTGAGGCCCTTCGCGCTTTTCAAGAGTCCGTTGAGCTCGACGAAGAGCTGGACGAAGCCTGGATTGAGCTTGCGGTCCTGCACGGCGAAGCTGGGAATATTCTCAAAGGGGTGCAGCACGCGCAAAAGGCCATTGCGCTCGACCCCGACAACCCCGACTACCACATGGTGGCCCACGACCTGTTTTTGCAGCTCGGCCTTCAGCGCGAGGCCGCCAAGAGCCTGCAGCTGATTTTGCACGCCTTGCGGGTCGAAAATCCGCGCGGCCTGCTAGAATATGCCGGTATTTTGGTCGAAATGAGCCACCTCGATTCGGCCGTGACCATCTTGGAAGCAGGCGTGCAGCGCTACGCCGACGACCCCGTCATGTGGGCCGTCTACTTCGGCTTTTTGTGGAAGCTGGCCGGCGACCTGCCCGCCGCACACACCGGCATTCAGCAGTCGTGGGTGCGCTTTGGCGCTCCGTTTCACGATGCGCTGGTCGAGCTCTACCCAGAAGTCAATGACGACCCGGTGGTTGCGCTGATTTGGAACCAGCCCAACGCCTAATTTCGCGTCCATGAATCCCCTACTTACGGTACTTAAAGGCATCGCCATGGGCGCGGCCGACGTCGTTCCCGGCGTGTCGGGCGGCACCATCGCCTACTTGACCGGAATTTACCAGCGGCTCCTCGACGCCATTCACGCCGCGGGCGGAAGCATGTGGGTGGCCCTCAAGCGCGAAGGAATTGCCGCAGCCTGGAAGGCGGTCGACGGCTGGTTCTTGGTGGCGCTGCTGAGCGGAATTGGGTTCTCCATCATCACGCTTTCAAAATTGGTGCTTTGGGGACTGGACCACCATCCGACCGTGGTTTGGAGCTTCTTTTTTGGCCTGATTGTGGCGAGCCTAAAAATGCTGTTCCGCGACGTGCGCGGAGCTTGGCTCATGTTTGCCCTCGGCATCGTCCTTGGATTTGTGCTTTCGTCGATGCCCGCCGGCCGCGTTGAACTCACCCCGGGCTTCACCTTTGTAGCCGGATTTCTGGCGATTTGCGCCATGATTCTGCCCGGCATTTCGGGATCGTTCATCTTGGTTCTCTTGGGCGCGTACGAACCCATCTTGAACGCCCTCCACAACCGCGAAATGGGTACGGTGGTGCTTTTTGCCGTGGGTTGCTTACTCGGACTGCTCACGTTTGGCAGGTTGCTCCGTTGGCTGTTTCACCGCTTTGAGCAAGCCACAGTTTCGCTCATGACGGGATTCATCGTGGGGTCTTTAGTGAAGGTTTGGCCGTTCCGCAGTACGTGGAAGGGTTGGGAGGTTCCCGTGAGCCCCGCCGCATGGCAGGCCGAAACCGCTCTGTCCATCGATTGGCTCGCCCTTGGCATCGCAGCGGCGGTCGGCGCGGCCCTCGTCTTGGGCCTAGACCGCTGGGCGCAAGCTCGCCAAACTTCGGCTTAAGCCGTGATTCGGTTCGGACTCCTTCGCGTTGCCGGCCCGCCTTCGCGGTCACCGGAACTCTACAAGGCTCTGTGGTCCGGGCATTCCCTCGAGGGGAAGCTGCAGTACGACGTGCTCGAAGTGGCCCCGCGACCCGATTGGGGTGATTGGCTAGCATCGGCGCACCGCGAAGGCTGGAGCGGTTTTAACGCGACGATTCCGCACAAAATTGACCTTTGGCGCAGCTGCGAACGGCGCAGCCCCGAGGCCGAGGCTATTGGCGCCACCAACTGCATCGCGCGGACACCCGAGGGGTGGATCTGCCACAATACCGACGCCGATGGATTCTGGAGTTCGTGGGAACGTATGTGGGACGGCTACCGACCGGTTCGCCAACGCGCCTGGTTGCTGGGCAACGGCGGAGCGGCGCGCGCCATAGCCCACGCGCTGATTTCTCGTGGTTTTGCGGTAGATGTTTTTGCCCGCGCTCCGCGACCCGATTTTTTTGGACTCGAACAGCGAGCGTTCGCCGAAACCGCCCAGGCCGAGCTGCCAGACGTCATTGTGAACGCGACGTCGATGGGGCACGGCGACCAGCGCGACCTAGCGCCACCCGTGGTTTGGCGGAATCTTCAGGGGGTCTGGGCCATTGATGCCGTGTACGGTTCCGCGCCTACGCCCTTTCAGCTCCATGCCGCCCAAGCAGGTGCCTGGGTCGTTGACGGAATGCCGATGTTGCGCATGCAGGCAAAAAAAGCTTGGGACTATTGGCGAGAAGTGCTCGCTATGCCCGACTTTTGAGGCCCAATTCAACTCTTTATGCCATCCGATATGATGGAACACGACCAAAATCCCCACGAAGGGAGTGCGCACGAAGTACCCAGCCAGGATCTCGAGGCCGCAACCCTTGAATCCGCAACCGCTGAACCCAGCGAAGTTACCGAGGTGCCCGAAGCACCTGAATCTGCCGATTTGGCCGAATCTGCGCCCGAAGTGGCTGAAGTGCCTGCCGCAGTTGTGACCGACTCCGCCGAGGAACCCGCCGCGGAAGCAACCGCCGCGGAACCAGCCCTGGAGGCCGCCGCTGAACCCGCCCTGGAGGCCGCCGCTGAAGCGACCGCCGCAGAACCCGCAGCCGAAGAGTCAGAAGATCACACCGAAGAAGAACGCGAAGCGCACGAGGACCACTCAGCCGACTACAGCGAACTGAGCGACGACGAACTTATTGCTGAAGCGGCGCGCGTGCTCCGCGAAGTGCCGATTGCCGAGGCTCGGGTGCCGATGCTTGCGCTGCGGAACACCCTGCTGCCCCGCTTGGACGAGGTGCGCCAAGCCGCGCTCGAAGCGTTTGTTGCCGAAGGCGGGAACGCCCTCGACTTTCACTTTGAGCAAAAAGCACGGGAGCGCTTTTATGAGACCTACAACGAGTTCAAAAAGCGTCGTGGAGCCTGGAAGGCCGAGCAAGAGCGCGTCCTGGCGGTGAACCTGGACGTGAAAAAGGCCATCGTTGAGGAGCTTAAAAAGCTGGCCGAGAGCGAAGAGCTTCCGACGCGCGCCACCTACAACCAGTTCAAGAAAATTTTTGACCGCTGGAAGGAGGTTGGCCCCGTGCCCGCTGAAGATGCGCGCGACCTGAACGCCACGTTCCGCTTTCTGGTGGACCGCTTTTACGACAACTTGCGCCTGAGTCAGGAGCTCCGCGAGCTGGACTACAAAGTCAATAAAGAAGCGAAAGAACTGCTGATTCGCGCGGTTCAGGAGCTTTCGGTTAAGAATTGGTCCGCCAGTGTGGGTGGCGAACTTCAGCGCATTCACACGGCGTGGAAGGAAATCGGTCCCGTTTCGCTCGAAGACAAAGAGCCGCTGTGGGAGCAGTTTAAAGCGGCCTCGTCGATTTTGCACGAGAAGCGCCGCGAGAAGTTTGAAGAGCAAAAGGCCCAAAATTCCGTTCGGCTCGAGGCCAAGGCCCTCAAAGTGGCCGAGGCAGAAGCCCTCAAAGAGCGGGCGCCCAAAAGCCACCAAGCTTGGCAAAACGTTACCGAAAAGCTCAACGAACTGCGCGGCGAACTCGGCAAGATTGGCCGCACGTTTGGCGGTCCGAGCGACGAGCTCTGGAGCCGATTTAAAGCGGTCGAGCGCTGGGCCTACAAAGAGCGTAACGTGTTTTACCGCGAGCGCAAAAAGAACTTGAAGTCGGCCCTCGACGTCAAGTTGGCCATTGTCGAAAAAGCTGAAGCTCTTGCGCAGCGCAGCGATTTCGGAGCCGCTGCCAAAGAGATGAAGCAGCTTCAACAAGAATGGAAAGATTCTGGATTTGCGCCCAAAAAGCAGACCGACGAACTGTGGGCCCGGTTCCGCGCCGCCGGCAATTCGTTTTTTGACGGAATGCGCGGCGCCCAGGGCGAAGAGCGCGCCGTGCGTCAGGTTGCCCAGCGCAAGATGCAGGGAATGCAGTCCGCCCGCCAAACGGTCGAGCTCGCGCGCCGCAAGCTTGCTCAGATGGAGAACAACATGGGATTCTTTCAGTTTGCGAAGCCCGACAGCCCCATCGTTCAAGACGCATTGAACAAGGTAGACCAAGCCCGCCGCGAACTCGAGGCCGCCGAAAAGGCGTTCCGCAGCATGCAGCAGGCTGAGCGCGCCAAAACCGCCGACAGCCTGGCACCCGAAGCACCTGCTTCGAGCGCTGAGGAGTCCGCAAGCGACAACGCCTAAGCGATGGAAGGCCGTCCCCATAACCACGGCGGCAAAATCCTGAGCGAACTTGGCCTGTCAGCCGTCGGTTCGGGCGGAGGTTTTCAGCTCGCGAGCGAGTTTCACCCCACCGGGGACCAGCCTTCGGCTATTGAGGCTTTAGCGCGCGGAGTGCTCAACGGCGAGCGCGCCCAAACCCTTTTGGGCGTGACCGGATCGGGCAAAACCTTCAGCGTTGCCAACGTGATTGAGCGGGTGCAGCGCCCTACCCTAGTACTCTCGCACAACAAGACCCTGGCGGCCCAGCTGTACCAGGAGTTCAAGTCGTTTTTTCCGAACAACGCGGTGGAGTACTTCGTGAGTTACTACGACTACTACCAGCCTGAGGCCTACATTCCCGCGAGCGGAACCTACATCGAGAAGGACCTCAGCATCAACGACGAGATTGAAAAGCTCAGGCTGTCCACGACCTCTTCGCTGCTGAGCGGACGGCGCGACGTGCTGGTAGTGGCCTCGGTGAGCTGCCTGTACGGCATGGGTAACCCCGAAGCCTTCAAAAGCCAGCAGGTTCAGGTCTCCTCCGGGCAAAAGTTGAGCCGCCAAAAGTTTCTGCACGCACTCGTTCAGGGGCTGTACAGCCGCACCGAAGGCGAGTTTAAGCGCGGAACCTTTCGCGTCAAGGGAGACTCCGTCGATGTTTTTCCGGCCTACGGCGACATTTTTTATAAGGTACTGTTCTGGGGTGACGAAATCGAGCGCATCGAGCAGTGGGACCCCGTGGCCAACGAGCGCCAGGCAGCGATGGAGCAGCTGCGAATTTTTCCCGCCAACCTGTTTGTCACCACGCCCGACATGCTCAATAGTGCCATCAAGCAAATTGAGCTCGACCTCGGTGCGCAGGTGACCCACTTCACGAACATGGGACGTCCGCTCGAAGCCAAGCGCCTCGAGGAACGCACGGTATTTGACCTCGAAATGATTCGGGAACTGGGATACTGTTCGGGCATCGAGAACTACTCGCGCTACCTAGACGGACGCCAGCCCGGAACCCGGCCGTTCTGCCTCCTCGACTACTTTCCCGACGACTTTTTAATGGTGGTCGACGAGAGCCACGTCACCCTTCCGCAGGTGCGCGCTATGTACGGCGGCGACCGCAGCCGCAAAGAGAACCTCGTAGAATATGGATTTCGCTTG
Source organism: Schleiferiaceae bacterium (assembly GCA_030831045.1). Next base: position 1,974 of record JAURMB010000095.1, on the reverse strand, counting down.
CCGGCCGCGATGGACAACCGTCCGCTTATGTTTGGCGAATTCGAGCAGCTGCAAAACCAAACGATTTATGTGTCGGCCACGCCGGCCGACTACGAGCTCGAGAAGTCCGAGGGCGTTGTCGTGGAGCAGCTCATTCGCCCCACCGGCCTGCTGGACCCCATCATTGAGGTGCGGCCCATCGAAAACCAGGTCGACGACCTCATGGAAGAGGTGCGGCTGCGCAGCGAGCGCGACGAACGGGTGCTCGTAACCACCCTTACCAAGCGCATGGCTGAGGAGCTGACCAAGTACTTTACGCGCTACGGGGTGCGCTGCCGCTACATTCACAGCGACGTCGAGACGATGGAGCGCATCGAAATCATGGATGCCTTGCGGGCCGGACTCTTTGACGTGCTCATCGGCGTCAACCTGCTGCGCGAAGGCCTCGATTTTCCTGAGGTTTCGCTGGTAGCCATCATGGACGCCGACAAAGAAGGCTTTTTGCGCAGCGAACGCTCGCTGGTGCAAACCATTGGCCGGGCGGCGCGAAACGTGAACGGGATGGCCATTTTTTATGCCGATAAAATCACCGATTCGATGGCGCGCACCATGCGCGAAACGGAGCGGCGACGCGCCAAGCAGCAAGCCTACAACGAGGCCCACGGAATGACGCCCACCGCCTTAGTCAAGAAGGACCGTTCGAGCGTGTTCACGCAGAAGTCGGCCGAGTCAGCCGCCGCCGAGGTGCGCCGTACCACCCTCGCCGAGGCGCTGCCGAAGTACGCGACCGAAGAGCAGCGAAAGTCCAAGGCGGCCGAACTCCGCCGCGAAATGGAGAAGGCAGCCAAAGAGCTCGACTTTTTGCGGGCGGCTGAACTGCGCGACGCGATCACGGCCCTCTCCACCCAAACCTAGTACCGAGCAGCTAGGGGCCAACAAAAAGCCCCGCCGTGAAGCAGGGCCTAATGGATTAGTGCGGTCGCGGACTACTTCTTTTGAATGTCTTCGATCCAGACATCAAATACCAGCGTAGCATTGGGCGGAATCACGCCGCCAGCACCCGCCTCCCCGTAGCCAAGGGCCGGAGGAATGATGAGTTTAGCGTGGCTGCCCTTCTTGAGTCCGATAAGGCCTTGCTGCCACCCTTTGATGACGCGTCCTTGGTTGCCGCATGCAACGGGGAACGCTTCGTAGGGTTCGCGCTGGGGATTGTACTGCCCCCACGCTTGGGCCACCGCCTTGACGCTTGAGTCAAAGGGCTTGCCGTTGTTCAGGTAGCCTGCGTAGTGCACCAATGCCTGGTCGCCGTCGGCAAGGGCCTCGCCTTCGCCTGGGGTTACTACCAGCACTTTAAGTCCTTCGGCGCGGCTTTCGGCCTTGGAAATCCACTCTGCGTACTTCTTCTCGAAGGCTTCGGAATTCACGGTTCCGTCGACAATCCACGAAAACTCGGCGGCGCGAAGCGCACCCTTGGCGGCTGCCTCTTCGGCGGCTTTTGCGGCCTTGGCTTGCGCTCCCGCCACGCCTTCGGTGAAGACCTTGGGTGCATCAAAATCCTTAGCAGCCTTGCCTTGGCGAATGATTTTTACCTTCATCGTGATGGGAGTCTTGGGCATGTCGCGGGGATCGCGCTCCGCGTTGGCGATCTCAGTGACCTTCTCCATGCCGGAGATCACCTTGCCAAAAATGCTGTGGCGGTCGTCGAGCCACGGCGTCGCCACTTCGGTAATGAAGAACTGCGAACCGTTGGTGCCGGGGCCGCTGTTGGCCATCGACAGAATGCCGGGGCCGCTGTGGCGCAGCGTCGGATGGAACTCGTCGGGAAACTGGTAGCCCGGGCCGCCGGTACCGCGACCGTCGGGGTCTCCGCCCTGAATCATGAACTGCGGAATCACGCGGTGAAAAATGAGTCCGTCAAAAAACGGCTCCCCTTTCTTGGTTACCGTCTGCGGGTGGGTGCCTTCGGCAAGCGCCACGAAATTGGCCACGGTGAGC
>JAURMB010000094.1 GCA_030831045.1 Schleiferiaceae bacterium | reverse complement strand
CTTGGAACACCAACCCGAGGCAGCTGCGCTGCCCTCGGTTTTTTCATTTATAACCGTCCCTCAAGCGAGCTTGGCTCGGCCATAAATGAAAAAACCCAGGCCGAGGGCCTGGGTTGGTGTTCCGAGTAGCGAAGGGGGGAATCGAACCCCCGACCTCAGGGTTATGAATCCTGCGCTCTAACCATCTGAGCTACCTCGCCGGAATGGGCGGCAAAAGTAGGGTAGCGTGAGGGATTCCGCAAAGGTGTCCTACAAATAGTAGGCAAAGGTGAAGGCGGGAAGGGTGAGTCGCCGCCAGACCCGAGTACGGTTGAGGTAGTCCAGAACGGCAACCCCACCGAGGTTGGGGTCCTGGGTATCCACGATTCCGTCAAAATTGGTGTCGTAGCCCAACACGGTGGGCTCGTTTTTAGGATAGCGGGCGTTTAGAAATCCAACATTGAAGTACGAAGTGCTGCGGCGGCTGTAAATGCGCAGTGCCGGGAGAACGGCCGTAACATCTTCAGAAGCAAAATGCCACAGTTCCGCGGTGAAACCAAAACGAGCGCCAAATGCCTGGTAGCCACTGAGGTTGTAGGCGAGTCCAGAACGGATGTCGGGAAGGTTTTCGCCGCGAACGCTCAAATAGCCGAGTCCCAGCGACGCATTAGAAGCGGGGCTACCGTAGGTGCCGACGGCAAAAGGCAGGGCGAAGCTGCCCAAACCCACCACAGGAACTCCGGCGAGGGCGCCCACCTTGGCGTGGACGTTAGGCGCTAGCTCAAGGCCATACGAAGCGGTTCCGTAGACGCCGAGAAATAGGGGGGTGCCGATTCCTGCTGAAAAATGGTCGGTAATTCCGATTTGAAAATCGACCAACGGACCGACCACATTGAGGTAGGCGCTGTCTTTGGGGATGCTGTAGCCACTCGGGGCAAAGGCGTAGCGGCTGGCGTGGGCATGGCGCGCATCTTGGGCTGATGCCGCAACGACGCCCACCAAAAAGGCGAGGAGGGAGGATCTGAGGTTCATAAGCGAAAGGTCGAAAAGTCCGCGCGCTGATTACCTGATTTTAATCAGTTCTAAATACGGCACAAATTTTTCGTGCGTAAATGGACCGAGAAGTTATATTGCAGCTCCAACCCAAGATTCGCCCTATGTCTGACCGCGTTCCGCTAATTATCGAGTTTCCAGTGCGTTGCTCAGCTGCAATGCTCTACTCCTTCTTAAGTACGCCCAGCGGACTGTCGGAATGGTTTTGCGACGACGTCAATTCGCGTGGCGACACCTACCGATTTTTTTGGGGCGAAACCGAAGAAGTGGCGACGGTAGTCCGCAAAAAGACCAACTTCTTTATTCAGTACAAATGGGAGCATGACGACAGCCCCAACCGCTTTTCGTTTGAGTTCCGAATTGATGTGGATGACCTTACGGGCGACGGACTGCTCACGGTGACCGACAACGTGGAGCCCGACGAAGAACACGAAATGAGGTCACTGTGGCAAAGCCAGATTACGACGCTCCTGCGCACGATCGGGTCCTGACCCGAGCCGTACTCCTTTTTGGTGCCTCTGCGGCGGTGCTTGCAGCCCTAAACCTGGCGCTCGGAAGCCACGAGCTGCATCGGTCGCTCGATAACCTTTCGTTTTTTGCTGTTATGCACGGGTTCACCGCCTTGGGAGACGGCGGATTTGCGCTTGTTGTCGCCCTATGGTTGGCGCTTCGGCGCAGCACCCGCGCGGAATGGACAGTGTTCTTGCTGGGGTTTGCCGCGTCGGCCTTGGTTCCGCAGCTGGCCAAAAATCTGATTTGGCCAGATTTGGCCCGGCCCTACGGCGTCGTTGAGGGCATTCGGCACTCGGTGCTGCTGGAGCCTGCAGTGCTTAAAACGTTTCCTTCGGGACACAGCGCAACGGGTGCCTTTTTGGCGCTTTTCTTAGCCTACCGAAAGCCTGAATGGAGCTGGTTTTATCTGGCCTTGGGCGTTGGCGTGGGGCTAAGTCGGTTGTTCTTGCACTACCATTGGGTCGAAGACGTGGTGGCGGGTTGGTTGATCGGACTTTGTTCCGCGTGGCTCGCCGAGCGTACCTTGGGCCCCAAACTAAATACCCATGGGACTACTTGACGGAAAAGTCGCCTTAATCACCGGCGCATCTAAAGGAATCGGTAAGGCCATCGCCGAACGCTTTGCCCAAGAAGGCGCCAAGGTGGCGTTCACCTACCTCAGCAGCGTAGAGCGTGGTCAAGCGCTTGAAGCGGAACTCAGCCAGTACGGCGAAGCAGCCGGCTTTCGCAGCGACGCCTCAAGCGGCGAGCAGGCCGAAAAACTAATCGAAGACGTGGTGGCCCGCTTTGGCCAAATCGACGTGGTCGTCAACAACGCCGGAATCACCCGAGACACCTTGCTGCTCCGCATGAGCGAAGAGGATTTTGACCAAGTGATTTCGACCAACCTCAAATCGGTGTTTAACACGACGAAGCATGTGCAGCGCTACTTTCTCAAGCAGCGTTCGGGCAGCATCATCAACATTTCGAGCATCGTCGGAATCAAGGGCAACGCGGGCCAGTCTAACTACGCGGCATCAAAGGCGGGAATCATTGGGTTCACCAAGTCGGTGGCGCTCGAACTGGGATCGCGCGGCGTTCGCTGCAATGCCATTGCTCCAGGATTTATTGAGACCGAAATGACCGGAGTGCTCGACGAGAAGGTAGTTCAGTCGTGGCGCGACGCGATTCCGTTGAAGCGCGGCGGTCAGCCCGAAGACGTGGCCAATGCCTGCGTCTTTTTGGCGAGCGACCTGTCGGCCTACATCAGCGGCCAGGTGCTTCAAGTCGACGGCGGCTTGCTTACGTGATCGGCGTTGAATTTTTGACTCGGAACCCGCCCGTTTGGCGGGTTTTTTCGTTTTAGGCATCCGTATCTTAGGGGGATGAAGAAGATGTTCTTGGCGGTCCTAACAACGACCGCCCTCGGTTCAGCCTCGATGCAGGCGCAAGGAATGTGGTTTCCGCACGAAGTCGCCAGCCGAACAGCAGACATGAAGGCTAAAGGCATGGTGATGAAGCCCGCCACGGTGTATTCGGCGACGGGCGGCGGACTCAACGAGTCGGTGGTGCACTTTGGCGGATTTTGCACGGGTGAAGTGATTTCAAGCAAAGGCCTCGTGCTGACCAACCACCACTGCGGGTACGACGCGATTCAGTCGCACTCCAGCCTCGAAGACAACCTGCTGGAGCATGGGTTCTGGGCCGCCACGTATGCCGACGAGAAGCCCAACCCTGGATTGTACGTAGACTTTGTGCTGCGCACCGAAGACGTCACCCTTCGCGTGAATTCGCTCGTGGCCCAGGGCAAGGAACCTGCTGAGGCCATGAAGGCTGTGGCTGCTGCTCAGCCAAAGCCCGATGCCTCGTGGATCCACAGCGTCAAGGCAATTTTTGCCGGCAACCGCTACGTGCTCACCAGCGCACGCCGCTATCCTGATGTGCGCTTGGTGGGCGCGCCGCCCAGCTCGGTGGGCAAGTACGGATCGGACACCGATAACTGGGTGTGGCCGCGCCATACGGGCGATTTTTCGCTGTTTCGCGTGTACACGGCGCCCGACGGAAGTCCGGCTGAATACCGTTCGAGTAATGTTCCAATGAACGTGGCTAAGCCGTTGGCCATCAGCCTTCGCGGAGTCGAGGAGGGGGACTTCACCTTGATTTACGGCTTCCCGGGCCGCACCGACAGCTACATGCCCGTAGCCGAAGTCAAGCAGCAGCTCGACGTGATGCTACCGACGCGGGTAGCAATGCGCTACGAGGTGCTGCGAACCTGGGATTCCGCCATGCGCGTGGACCCCGCTGTGAAGATTCAGTACGCCTCAAAGTACGCGAGCGTCGCCAACGGCTGGAAGAAGTGGATTGGCCAAATCGAAGGAATGGGCGAGGTTTCAGGCCTTGATACGCTGGCCGCTCGCGAGGCGCGCGTTGCGAATTTTTCGGCCCAAGGTCGAGCCCTGTCCGCGCGTTTTGCCGAAGAAAACAAGCGCCTTGAGCGCGACCGATGGACAGCCCTGTACTACCAGGAACTATTGCCGCGTTGGGAACTCGTGACCTGGAGCCGCCTAACATCGGCCTACCTCAAGGCCCTGGCCATGGGTGAAAACCTCGACAAATACCGGGCGGCATTGCGCGAACTCTACAAGGATTGGAACCCCGAACTGGACCGCCGGGCCGCCCTGCGCCTGATTGCGGCATGGAATGCCAACCCCAAGGTGGCGCATTCTGAACTCGATTTGTTCGCGTTTACGCAGGTCGGGGTCGTGGCGTCGGTGCCCGTCTTGCCTGCTGAAGGTGCCTCGTGGGAGGCGTTTGACGCTCAAGCTAAGGCACATTTTGCGCTCGGGCTGAACGGACGGCTTCGCGACGAGTTGGGCGCGGTGATGGCCGGTCTTACGCCCGCGGAGTCGACGTATCAGTCGGGCATGAAGGATTGGATGGCCGTGCAGCTCGAGTACGCCGCGGCGAAGAAGGCACCTATTGCCGCTGACGCAAATTCAACGCTCCGGGTGGCTTACGGGCGAGCGGGCGGATTTTCTCCGGCCGACGGAATGCGCTACACGACCCACACCACCGCCGACGGTGTGCTGGCGAAGTACCGTCCTGGGGATTACGAATTTGATCTTCCGCAGGCCTACCGCGCCAAGCTGGAAGCGCGGCAGTACGGCGACTACGCCATGGCTAACGGCGAACTTCCGGTTTGCTTTTTGGCCGCGAACCATACGTCGGGCGGTAATTCAGGAAGTCCTGCGTTTAACGCCAAAGGCGAGTTGATCGGACTCAATTTTGACCGTGTGTGGGAGGGAACCATGAGCGATTTCTACTTCACGCCGCAGCGCTGCCGCAACATCATGGTTGACGTGCGCTACGTGCTCTGGGTCGTCGATGAATTTGCGGGTGCTCAGCACCTGATCGACGAGATGAATATCGTCCGCTAATCCGCCCAGCCCGTCGTACTTTTGCCGCGCAATTAACCGCTAATCCTTGAAACCGTCATGAGCGTCCTGGTCCACAAGCAATCCAAAATTATCGTCCAAGGTTTTACGGGCAAGGAAGGCAGCTTCCACGCCGAGCAAATGATCGCCTACGGAACCAATGTGGTCGGGGGGATTACGCCCGGAAAAGGTGGCCAGATGCACTTAGATCGCCCCGTTTTTAACACCGTAAGCGATGCGGTGCGCGCCACGGGAGCTGACGTTTCCATCATTTTTGTTCCGCCCGCGTTTGCCGCCGACGGAATCATGGAAGCCGCAGACGCCGGCATTAAGGTCATTGTGTGCATCACCGAAGGAATTCCCGTGGCCGACATGATGAAGGCAAAGGCCTACGTGACCAAGCGCGGAGTTCGCTTAATTGGCCCCAACTGCCCCGGTGTGATCACCGCAGACGAGGCCAAAGTGGGTATCATGCCCGGGTTTGTCTTCAAAAAGGGCAAGATTGGTATTGTTTCTAAGTCCGGAACCCTAACCTACGAAGCCGCAGATCAACTGGTTAAAGCGGGATTGGGCGTCACCACTGCCATCGGTATCGGCGGCGACCCGATCATCGGTACGACTACGCGCGAAGCCGTGGAGCTGCTGATGAACGACCCCGAGACAGAGGGCATCGTCATGATCGGCGAAATCGGCGGCCAGCTCGAGGCAGAAGCCGCTCGTTGGATCAAAGCAAATGGCAACCGCAAGCCGGTTGTAGGATTCATCGCGGGCGAAACCGCTCCCAAGGGCCGCACGATGGGCCACGCGGGAGCCATTGTCGGCGGTGCGGACGACACGGCGCAGGCCAAAAAAGCCATTTTGCGCGAATGCGGCGTGGAGGTGGTCGATTCACCGGCCCACATCGGCAAGCGCATGGCAGAGCTCTTCGGCGTTACCGCCTAATGATGGATCGGGCGCAAGCCTACGGAGACGGGCTGTTTGAAACCATGCGGGTTTCAGGCGGTCGCGTGCTTCATCCTGAGGAACATTACTTTAGGCTCCTGGCTGGCATGCGGATTCTTCGCATGCCGATTCCGGAACATTGGAGTCCACAAGGTTGGTTGGCCGATTTGGGGCTCGATCGCCTCGATGTCCAGCGCGACTACCGACTTCGCTTGCAGGTAAGTCGCTGCGGAACCTTAGGCTATGCGCCGCCCCTCGACGGATCTATTGCGTGGGAAGTTGAGGCTCAGCCGTTAGATCACGTGGGGTACCCTCAGCCTGTAGGGCGTCCTGAGCTCGGACTGTTTCAGGAGCACCGCAAGGCGTCAGGATTGCTGGGCAACGTCAAGTCGTCGAATGCCCTGCTCTATGTGCTCGCCGCAGGATTTGCGGGCGAACAGCGCGTCGACGAGGTACTGATCCTCAATACCGACAATCAGGTCCTTGAGGCTTCAAAATCCAACGTGCTATTTTTAAATGGTGCGGAACTCTGGACTCCACCCTTGGATTCCGGTGCGTTGCGCGGCGTGATGCGCGAAGTGGTGCTCGGCTTGGCTCCGCAACTCGGGTTGCGCGTGCGCGAGGAATTGTTTAGCCCGTTTGCCCTACAGCAAGCCCAAGAGGTATGGCTCACCAACAGCATTCACGGGGTTGCAGCGGTGCGCCAATTTCGCAAGACGACCTATGCATCGTCGGTGGCGGAGCAAATGCAAGCCTTAGTTCAGTCGCGATCAGAAGTAGCTCAATTCCAGTAAGGAACCTCAGGTTTATTCACCCAGAGCTTTAGGTCATCGGGCCAGTTTTTCGCTAAGTTTTGGTAGAGTTGGTCATGCTTCCACCAATTCGCTGGGTGTTCCGCGGACTGAAGAACCCAACTTCCTTCTTCGAGCTCGCCTTCTAACTGGCCCTGGGTCCAGCCGGCGTAGCCTGCCGTAAAGAGAATTTCGTCCTCCGCGAGCAGCTCGTTGCGCACCGCATAATGCATCGCGTCAAAGTCGCCGCCAAAATATAGGCCGGCACTAAGAAGGGCTCCGCCCGAAATAAGATCGGGGCGCTGATGCAGAAAATAGAGCGAGTCGGTGCGTACCGGTCCGCCAAAGTAAAGTTGCCAAGCGGGCCAGGCGCCTTTAAGCGCTTGATCGAGGGTGTAATCGCTTAATCGATTGATAATCAGGCCGGCGGCACCTTCCTCGTCCCATTGGGTCAACAGCACCACACTGCGCTCAAAGTTTTCGTCGTCCAATAACGGATGCGCGAGTAAAAAATCGCCCGGTTTGCCCTGCATGCGAACTAATTTAGCGCAAATATGGCGCTGCACGACGACCGCAAAGAATATGTCAAGGGGAGCCTCGACGACCGTTGGCTGAACGCCGACCCGATGACGCAATTTGCGGCTTGGCTCGAGGAATACCTCGCCTCCGGTGCAGAGGACGCTACTGCTTTTGCCCTTAGCACGGTTTCGGCGGAAGGGCAACCCGACGCGCGCATCGTCCTACTTAAGGAACTTCGGGGCCGCGACCTCGTGTTTTTCACGAACTACGCATCCAAAAAAGGGCGTGATTTGGCCAAGAACCCCTCAGCGCACGCCCTATTTTTTTGGCCGAGCTTGGAGCGCCAGGTTCGTATTAGCGGGCTTGTTCGCCGAATTCCGGCGCACGAAAGCGATGCCTACTTCGCCAGCCGCCCGCTGGGAAGTCAGTGGGGCGCGGTAGCTTCAAGCCAGTCCCAGCCCATTACTTCTCGGACCGACATGGAGGTTCAATGGGCTAAGGTTCAGCAGGCCAACCCTAACGGCGTTTCCCGGCCCGACCATTGGGGCGGATTTGCCCTGGCGGTGGACCGCATCGAATTTTGGCAGGGTAGGGCAAGCCGCTTGCACGACCGCATTCAATTTAACTTAAGCGCTGACGAAACATGGACGGCGCAACGACTTCAACCATGAGTTCATCGACTTTTGCCGTGGTCGGCTGCGGCCGCATCGGCCAACGCCACATTGAAATGATCCGCAACGTCCGCGGAGCCCAGCTCGTGGCGACCTGCGACGTAAAATCCGCCGAGGAACTGGGCTTAACATCTGAGGTTCCGCACTACCGAAACCTTGAAGAGCTGTTGGCGAAGCACGCCGTAGATGTGGTGGCCATCGCCAGCCCCAACGGACTGCACGCGGATCATGCCCTAACGGCCCTAAATGCTCGGGCGCACGTAATCATTGAAAAGCCGATGGCCCTTCGCAAGGCCGACGCAGAACGCGTGCTTCACGCGGCGCTTCAGCACGGTCGCTACGTGTTTGGGGTGATGCAAAACCGCTACTCTCCTCCTTCAGAATGGCTCAAAGCCGTAGTTGATGAGGGGCACTTAGGCGACATTTACCAGGTTCATATTGACTGCTTTTGGAACCGCGACGACCGCTACTACCACGCGGGTGGATGGCACGGCACGAAGGACCTCGACGGCGGGACGCTGTTCACGCAGTTCAGCCACTTTATCGACATCTTGTACTGGGTTTTTGGCGACGTAAAGCCGCTGAGCGCCTTGCTCCGCAACTACAACCACAGCCACAGTATTGCGTTTGAAGACAGCGGATTGGTACATTTTGCGCTGCCCCAGCACGGCGCGGCCCTCGGTTCGCTGAACTACAGCACCAGCGTGTGGGACGCCAACCTCGAGAGCTCGATGACGGTAATCGGCTCCAAGGGCAGCATCAAGGTGGCCGGGCAGTACATGAACGAAGTGGTCCACTGCCACATCGAAGGCTACGAGATGCCCACGCTCGCTCCCAGCAATCCGCCAAACGACTACGGCCCCTACAAGGGTTCGGCCGCCAACCACATTTATGTGTACGAAAACGTGCGCGACGTGCTTGAAGGCACCCGTCCAATTACCACCAATGCCCTCGAAGGCCTGAAGGTGGTCGAAATCATTGAGTCTATTTATGCCCTGGCGAAGTAGCCGCGGCGATTAGGTCCATAAAAAAAGCCGCCCGAGGGCGGCTTTCGCGTTTAGGTGATTTCGGGGCATTAGAGTTTGCCAGCCAGCTCAGCGCCAGCCTTGAACTTAGCAACCTTCTTGGCGGCGATTTTGATCGTCGCGCCAGTTTGCGGGTTGCGGCCCTCACGAGCACCGCGAGCTGATACGCTGAAGGTACCGAAACCTACGAGTGATACTTTGCCTCCTTTGGCCAAAGCACCGCCGATGTTGTTGGTAACGGAATCCAAAGCTGATTTAGCTTGAGCTTTAGAGATACCTGCGTCTGCAGCGATGGCATCGATGAGTTCTGCCTTGTTCATGCTTGATGTTTTTAAAGTGTGATTAAACGTTTGGTTTTCCCAAATATAGTCGGAAACGCAATACGCGCAAGGAT
>JAURMB010000093.1 GCA_030831045.1 Schleiferiaceae bacterium | reverse complement strand
TGAACCGCGAGTACCTAAAAGCCTCCATTACTGCCTAATTTTGCCGCGCGTGGCACGGGCTTTGCCCTAAGCCGCGCAACAAACGAACTACCATGACGAAACAGCTTTTCTTTGCCCTTGCCGCGGTTGCCGCGCTGGCCTCGTGCCGCCCTGACCCCACGCTCGACGAGCGCTTGGCCGGAACCTGGAAACTCAGCGACCTGAACATGTCGGGAACCATCCCCTCTCCGTTCCTCGCCATTCCGTTCACCATCACCGATTCGCTGATCCGCGCCAACAACACGATGGACTTGAGCATCAACGAAGACGCCACCCAAAGCATTTTGTGGAACATGGACGTGCGCGCCGTGCTGACCGCGGCCACGATTGGTTCGTTTGGCGTCGACCTGCAAGACACGATTTCGGGAACTTGGTACGCCGTCGACGGGGGCGGAGTCACTCCCGACTCGCTGTACATCACGGCCGACGGAGAAAAAACGGGCTACGAGATCCTGAGCTTCTTGGAAACCAGCCTGCGCCTGCGCAGCGTGCAAACAATCAACGATCCCGACCTGGGTTCGCAGACGGTAACGCAAGAGGTGACCTTTATCAAGTAATCGGAGTTCGCCCTAAAAACGAAAAAGCCCGAGGCCTGCGCCTCGGGCTTTTTTTTTAACCAATCCTTTTTGCTTGCTCAAGATGCCGGAGCTGATGCAATACCATGATCTCAAAAGCCGCACTTAACGGATACACTACAATCGCAGACGCTGGGGACCGTAAAATGCACTTCCACTGTGACAAGGGAGTATGTTGAATCCAATCCTTAAGTTCATTTTGAGAAGAAATAAATGCATCGAACACAGGCTGGTCCGGGCCGTATTTAGCATCTTGAGGCTCCCAAATTGGGAACGTCTTGGTTTGCCGGCGAGAATTAGGATGAATCGATTCCTTCAACAACTTGCCCATGAATGCGGGATACCCCGGCACATAGCCCAGCAATGGTGTGCGGTGTGAACCCTTGCGTAAGGCCTCGAAAAATGGACGGTACGAAGAGGTCACCTCAATCAAATGCGTCACGATCTCCGCCAAACTCCAACTTTCTGGACTAGGTCTGCGGTGCCACTGATCTGAATCCAGCGTTAACGCCAGACTTCTGAACTCTCGTTCAACAAAATTGAGTTGATCTAGTAACTCCTTGGGTATCCATTTCCAACAAAATTAAAGGTTGCCTTGAAACGCCTTCCACCCCTGAGCCTCGAGGGGGACGTGTTCGCCCGCGAGGTTGACCAGAAATGCCCCCGGCGTGGCCGTCATGTGGCCGATCGGCGTGATGCTGGGATTGCCTTTGATCTTGTCGTAGTCTTCCAGCGCTACCGTGAACACGAGCTCGTAGTCCTCTCCCCCGTTGAGCACCGCGGTGACGGGGTGAATGCCAAACTCTTCGCAGGTGCGCAGGACCACAGGGTCGATGGGGAGCTTGTCTTCAAATACCACGCATCCGAGTCCGCTCGCCTTGGCGAGGTGAAGCAGTTCGCTCGACAGGCCGTCGCTGACGTCCATCATGCTCGTGGGCACGACGCCCAAGTCGGCCAGGAGCTCCACCACGTCTTTGCGGGCTTCGGGCTTGAGCTGGCGCTCAATGGGGTACTGGTACTCGCTCAGGTCGGGCTGCAGGTTGGGGTTGGCCAAAAACGTAGCCTTCTCGCGCTCCAGCACCTGAAGGCCCATGTAGGCTCCGCCCAGATCGCCCGACACCACCACGAGGTCGGTCGGCTGGGCCCCAGCCCGGCGCACGGCCCGTTCGCGGGCCACCGTGCCCATTGCGGTAACCGCGAGGGTCAGGCCGCTGGGGCTTGACGTGGTGTCTCCGCCTACCAAATCGACGCCGTACTGGGCGCAGGCCCGGCGCAGACCGGCGTACACCTCGTCGAGCGCCTCGACCGGAAAACGGCTGCTCACCGCCATCCCGACCGTCAGCTGGGTGGGCGTTCCGCCCATCGCATAAATGTCGCTGAAATTGACGACGGCCGCCTTGTAGCCCAAGTGCTGCAGAGGCACATAAGCCAGGTCAAAATGCACCCCCTCCACGAGCAGGTCGGTGCTCACCAGAAGGTCTTGGTCCGCCCCCGGGCGAAGCACCGCGGCGTCGTCGCCCACCCCGAGCACGGTCGAGGGCTGAACGGGTACGAGGTCGGCGGTAAGTCGCTCAATTAAACCAAATTCACCCAATTCAGATAAGGGAGTGCGCTGCGGATTCGGATCTTCAATCATGGGACAAATTTCGGCTATACCTTTGTCGGATAAATACCCCCTTTATGAATCCTAAGTACCAAGCTGAAATTTCAGCGTTCATGGATTGGGCCAAAGCCCGCAACGGCGCAGAGCCCGAGTTCCTTCAAGCCGTACACGAAGTAGCCGAATCGGTTATTCCGTTTATCGAAGAGAACCCGAAGTACAAAAAAGCGCGCATTTTGGAGCGCATCACCGAGCCGGAGCGCACGATCATGTTCCGCGTAGCATGGACCGACGACGCCGGCAACGTGCAGGTGAACCGCGGCTACCGCGTGGAGTTTAACAGCGCCATTGGCCCCTACAAGGGCGGACTCCGCTTTCACCCGACCGTTAACCTGTCGGTACTGAAGTTCCTCGGTTTCGAACAAATTTTCAAGAACTCACTCACCACCTTGCCCATGGGCGGAGGCAAGGGCGGTTCAGATTTTGACCCCAAGGGCAAGTCCGACAACGAGGTAATGCGCTTTTGCCAGGCCTTCATGACTGAGCTTTCGCGCCACATCGGTGCCGACACCGACGTTCCCGCCGGCGACATTGGCGTAGGCGGACGTGAGATTGGCTTCATGTTTGGCCAATACAAGCGCATTCGCAACGAGTTCACCGGCGTATTGACCGGTAAAGGCCTCAACTGGGGCGGTTCCCTGATCCGCCCTGAGGCGACCGGCTACGGAACCGTGTACTTCGCTCAAGAGATGCTCGCCACCAAAGGCGACGGCTTTAAGGGCAAAAAAGTTGTGGTTTCAGGTTCAGGAAACGTGGCCCAGTACGCCGCCGAGAAGGCGACCGAGCTCGGAGCTACCGTTCTTACCCTGTCAGACTCGTCAGGCTACATTTTGGACAACGACGGCATCAACGCCGAGAAGTTGGCCCACGTGATGCACATTAAAAACGTGGAGCGCGGACGCATCAGCGACTACCTCAAGAAGTACCCGTCGGCGACCTTCGTGGCCGGCAAGACTCCGTGGGGCGTGGCCTGCGACATCGCAATGCCGTGTGCGACCCAAAACGAGCTTAACGGCGACGACGCCAAGGCCCTGATCGCCAACGGCGTGAAGTGCGTGGCCGAAGGTGCCAACATGCCCTCAACGCCTGAGGCGATCGAAGCGTTCCACGCGGCGCGCATTCTCTTCAGCCCAGGTAAGGCCTCGAATGCCGGTGGCGTTTCGACCTCTGGCCTCGAAATGAGCCAAAACTCGCTGCGCCTCTCATGGAGCCGCGAAGAAGTGGACCAGCGCCTGCACGGAATCATGAAGAGCATCCACGCTTCGTGCGTGAAGTACGGAGCCCGCGAAGACGGCACCATTGACTACGTCAAGGGCGCCAACCTCGCCGGATTCGTAAAGGTGGCCGACGCCATGCTCGACCAAGGCGTGATGTAAGCTTTGCCGCAGCGCGGCATCATCGAAACCCCGGGCTCGCGCTCGGGGTTTTTTGTTGGGCCCATGTTGCGCCCATGAAGCAAAAACGCCCCGCAGCCGAAGCCGCGGGGCGCTTGCCTAGGCCTGCCTTAACGAAGACCTAAAAGAGGCACACGGTGGCGAACACCGAGGCGTTGTAAAACTGAGGAGGAGTGCTGGACCACGTCGCGGGCACTACAAAAGGCTCGTTAAAGTTCTGGCGGACCCCCAGGGTGAAACGACGGAAGCCGAGTTCGGCCTGAAGCCCGTAGCTGAACAGGCTCCCGTAGAAATTCCCGTTGGTCGTCTCGGTTACTCTACCCATACCCTCTGACCGGTATACCATTTGGCGGGTACCTCCAAGTCGAATT
>JAURMB010000092.1 GCA_030831045.1 Schleiferiaceae bacterium | reverse complement strand
GGCCGATAAAGAGACGCGCGGACTCGTGCGCCAAGCGCTCCGCGCCAACCCCGAGTGCTTTGTCGTGATTACCGGATGCTACGCCCAGCTTCGCCCCAGCGAAATCGCAACCATGGAGGGGGTAGATTTGGTGCTTGGTGCTAAAGAAAAACCTTTTCTCAGGCAGTTTTTGAGCGACCTGCGCAAGCGGCCCGAGGCCGAGGTCCACGCCTGCGAAATCCACGACGTCGACCAGTACCACGCCGCCTACAGCATGGGCGACCGCACCCGCGCCTTCTTAAAGGTACAGGACGGATGCGACTACGTCTGCACCTACTGCACGATACCGATGGCCCGCGGCGTGAGCCGCTCCGCCCCACTTGACCAGGTGGTGGCGCAGGCCCGCGAACTGGCCGCACAAGGCGTGCTCGAGGTGGTGCTCACCGGGGTCAACGTCGGTGACTACGGCAAAGGCGAACACGGCAACAAGCGCCACGACCACACCTTCAGCGAGCTCGTGCAGGCGCTTGACCAGGTTGACGGGCTGGACCGGCTTCGGATTTCGAGCATCGAACCCAACCTGCTTCGCGACGAAATCATCGACTTCACGGCGCAGAGCGCGCGCTGGGTTCCGCACTTCCATATTCCGCTGCAGAGCGGCAACAACGAGGTGCTGGGCTGGATGAAGCGCCGCTACCGCCGCGAGCTGTACGCCGAGCGGGTGGCCCGCATCATCGACCGCATGCCCGACGCGGCCATCGGGGTTGACGTGATCGTAGGCTTTCCGGGCGAAACCGAAGACCACTTTCTCGATACCTACCGCTTTTTGGAGGCGCTCCCCATCGCCTACCTCCACGTGTTCACCTACTCGGAGCGGCCCGGAACCGAGGCCGTTCACCTCGAAGGCGTCGTGCAGCAAACCGAACGCAAGGCGCGCAACCGACGTCTGCGCCTCTTGAGCGCCATCAAGCAGCGCGAATTCTACCTGCGCCACCTGGGCAGCGTGCGCCGAGTAGTCTGGGAGCATTCTGAGCGCGACGGCCGCATGCTGGGCTACACCGACAACTACATTCGGGTCGAGGCCGACTACGATGCGGCGCTTGCCGGAACCCGCGCCTGGGTCGAACTCACCGAACTCACGCCGCGCGACACGGTGGCCACCCGGCCGGCTGCGGATCCCGCCCAAACCTCGGCCGTATGAATACGCTGGCGTACACCGAAGCCGTTCGCGCCGTCGGCGACTGGATCCGCAGCGAACGCCGCGAATTCGCCGCCAACCGCGTCGAAACCAAATCGCTGAATTCCCTGGTGAGCTACGTCGACCAGCAGGCCGAGCAGATGCTCATCGAGCGCCTCACGGCACTGCTGCCGGGCAGCGGGGTGCTTGGCGAAGAGGGCGGCGAGTCCTGGATCGACGGCGGGTTCAACTGGATCATCGATCCGCTGGACGGCACCACCAACTTCATCCACGACCTGCCGCCTTATGCCGTGTCGGTGGCGCTGATGCAGGGCCGCGACCTGGTGTGGGCCGCCGTGTATGAGCTGGGTCAGGCGCGCATGTTCACCGCCGAGCGCGGCCTCGGAGCCTTTTGCGACGGACGAGGCCTCGACCTGCGCCACGGAGCGCCGCTGCGCGACGGCTTGGTCGCCACGGGCTTCCCCTACCACGAATTTTCGCAAATGCCGCAGTACCTCGAGGCCCTGCAGGCCTGCTTTCGCGCTTCTCGGGGCGTGCGCCGCTTCGGTTCCGCAGCCACCGACCTGGCTTGGGTTGCCGACGGACGCTTTCAAGGCTTTTTTGAGCACGGACTCGCAGCTTGGGACGTCGCCGCCGGAATCCTCTTGGTGCGCGAATCCGGTGGGATTTCCACGGACTTTTTCGGCACGGAATTGGACGACTACGACCTCGTGCGCTGCGGCAGCATAGCCGCCGGAAACCCCCAAGCCTACCGCGACCTCATTCAACTCACCTCTGACGCTTTTACCCGACCATGACGCTGCTCGAAACCCCGATTCCTGGCCTCATCCTCATGCAACCCCGCGTGTTCGGCGACGAGCGCGGCTACTTTTTTGAGTCGCTGCGGCGGGATGCACTGCCCGCGGGCGTGCCCGAATTCGTGCAGCACAACGAGAGCATGAGCAAGCGCGGAGTCCTTCGCGGCCTCCACTTTCAGGTTCCGCCCCGTGCTCAGGGCAAATTGGTTTCGGTGGTGCGCGGATCCGTCTACGACGTCGCCGTCGACCTTCGCGTCGGTTCGCCGACCTACGGACAGCACGTTGGGTTGGTGCTCGACACCGTGACCAAGCACCGCCTTTACATTCCGCCGGGGTTTGCCCACGGATTCTTGACGCTCGAAGACGATACCGTATTTCAGTACCTCTGCACCGACTACTACGCGCCCGAGGCCGAGGGCTGCATCAGCTACGCCGACGCCGACTTGGGCATTGATTGGAGCGGAATTTGGAATTCGCCTGAACCCTTTACCGTAAGCGCAAAAGACCAGGTTGGTCAAGCGTTTCAAACGTTTCAAAGCCCCTTCTCGTGGTGAATAAAATTCATCGCAGCTGGCTTCTGGCTCTGGTCATCTTTGCGGGAGGCGTGCTACTTGGCAGCCGAAGTGACGCCGTACTCGATGCATTGGGCCGAGTGGCCACCACCAACGAAACGGTAGTGGTTCCGCTCCCCCAAAAGCTCGAGGTTTTTGGCGAACTGGTGCCCCTGGGCGATGCCGATATTGCCGAAGCCATGAGCCGCGAGCTTCACGCCAACACCTACTGGCATTCCAACACCCTGCTCATGCTGCAGCGGCGCCCGCGCTGGGAGACCCGGGTGCGCGGATGGCTGCGCGAAGAGGGGGTTCCTGAAGATTTCGTCTACCTCTTGGCAGCCGAGAGCGGATTTCAGCCTACGGCCTTCTCGTCGTCGGGCGCTGCGGGTTTGTGGCAGTTTATGCCGGCCACGGCGCGGGAACACGGACTCCGCGTCGATGCCCAAATTGACGAACGCTACCATGCCGAGAAGGCCACGCGAACCGCGGCCGCCTACCTTAAAAATGCCTACGCCCAAACGGGATCGTGGTTTTTGGCTGCCGCCGCCTACAACATGGGGCTCAACGGGGTACTCCGCCAAATGGAACGCCAAGGCGAACGCAGCTACTTTCGCATGACCTGGAACGAAGAGACCGGCCGCTATGCGTTTCGCATCGCCGCCCTCAAGCTCATTCTGGAGCACCCAGAACACTACGGCTACCACGTGCGCTCTGAGGAACTTTGGCGCGAAGAACCCGGCCGCCGCGTCGTTATCGACAGCAGCGTGGCCCATTGGGGGCGATGGGCGCAGCGCGAAGGCCTCAGCTACCGCGAGCTCAAGCGCCGCAACCCCTGGCTGCGGGAGGCCCTGCTCGACAATCCCGACTCCACCGCGTTCGAACTCGAACTCCCCGAACGGCGTTAACCTTAGTTGATGAACCTGCGCATTTTGGGTGCCCGTGCCCACAACCTAAAAAACATCGACGTGGAGCTGCCGCGCCGCAAACTCGTGGTCGTCACCGGGCTCAGCGGAAGCGGCAAGTCGTCGCTAGCGTTTGATACGCTATTTGCCGAGGGCCAGCGACGCTACATGGAAACGTTTAGTAGCTACGCCCGTCAGTTCTTGGGAACCATGGAACGCCCCGACGTCGACCGCATCGAAGGACTTTCGCCCGTGGTCGCCATCGAGCAAAAAACGACCAACCGAAATCCGCGCTCGACCGTAGGCACGGTGACCGAGGTTTACGATTTTTTGCGGCTCCTTTATGCCCGCACCGCCACCGCGTATTCTCTGGCGACCGGCGAAGAAATGGTGAGCTATACCGACGACGCCATTCTCGAGCGCGTGCTTCGCGACTTCAACGGGGCGCGCGTGGCCATCTTGGCCCCGGTGGTTCGGGCGCGCAAAGGCCACTACCGCGAGCTGTTTGAGGGACTCGCCAAGCAAGGCTACCTCAAGGCCCGCGTCGACGGCGTGTGGGTTGACATTGACCGCGGACTCAAACTGGACCGCTACAAAACCCACGACATCGACGTGGTGGTCGACCGCCTAAGCCCGGGAACCGACGACGAAGACCGCCTCAAGCGAAGCATCGCCATAGCCATGCGTCTGGGGCACGGCAGCATCACCGTGGTGGAATGGGAACGCCAATCCCAGAAGCACTTTAGCCGCAACTTGATGTGTCCGACCACCGGGTTGTCCTACCCCGAGCCCGAGCCCAACACCTTCAGCTTCAACTCGCCCAAGGGCGCGTGTCCGCACTGCGACGGCCTCGGAACGGTGCGCGAGTTGGCCCTAGAAAAGGTGGTGGCAAACGCCCGATTGAGTTTGCGCGACGGCGCCCTCGCTCCGCTCGGGGCCTACAAGGCCTCCTGGATTTTTCAGCAGCTGGAGCACATTGGCTGGCGCTACGGGTACACGCTCGACACCCCCTGGAAGGATCTGCCCGAAGAAGGCCGCCACGCGATCATCCACGGCTGCAGTGAGGACTTCACGCACACCCAAAAAGCCGCAGGAATTTCGCGCAAAATCAGCATCAAGTACGAAGGACTGAAACCGTTCATTGAGGCTCAAGGGCGCGACGGCAGCAAGAGCCTGCAGCGCTGGGCCGACGACTACCTCGAAGACGGAATGTGCAGCCAATGCTCGGGCGGACGCCTGAAGCCCGAGTCGCTGATGTTTCGCATTTCGGGCAGGTCAATCGCTGAGGTTGCGGCCTTGCCGCTGCACGAGCTGTCGCAGTGGCTCGAGGGGGTGCACCAAAGCCTGCCCCCCGCCCAGCAGCGCATCGGCGGAGAAATCCTTAAAGAACTCGCCACGCGGGTTGGTTTTTTAAACGACGTCGGGCTAAGCTACCTGTCCCTCAGCCGTTCGGCGCGCACCTTGAGTGGCGGTGAAGCCCAGCGAATTCGCCTGGCGACCCAAATCGGTTCGCAGCTGGTCAACGTGCTCTACATTCTCGACGAGCCGTCCATCGGACTTCATCCGCGCGACAACGACCGCCTCATTCGCAGCCTTGAGCGGCTGCGCGACCTCGGCAACAGCGTGGTGGTCGTGGAGCACGACGAAGAGCTGATGCGCCACGCCGACCACATCGTCGATATGGGTCCGCGCGCTGGAGTGCACGGCGGACGCGTGGTCGCCGAGGGCAACTACGCCGAACTTCTCGCGTCAGACAGCCTGACGGCCAAGTACTTGCGCGGAGAGCTGCGGGTCGCCGAACCCCGCGCGCCCCGCACCGGCACGGGCACCATGCTCAAGCTATTTGGGGCGACCGGGCGCAACCTGCAGAACGTCAACCTCGAGCTGCCGCTCGGCAAGCTGGTGGTCGTCACCGGCGTTTCGGGATCGGGCAAGTCGACGTTAATCAACAAAACGTTGCACCCGGCCATTGCCGGTCCGCTCCAGGGTTTGCTCGACAAGCCGGAACCTTTTGAGCGCCTCGAAGGCCTGGAACACCTCGACAAGATTATCGCCGTGGACCAAAGTCCGATTGGGCGAAATCCGCGCTCGAATCCGAGCACCTACACCGGCGTGTTCAACGAGATCCGCAAGCTGTTCAGCGAGCTGCCCGAAGCCAAAATTCGTGGCTACGCCCCGGGACGTTTTTCGTTTAACGTTAAAGGCGGACGCTGCGAAACCTGCGAAGGCGGCGGAATGCGCGTGATCGAAATGAACTTTTTGCCCGACGTGTATGTGCCCTGCGAAAGCTGCCAAGGTCGCCGCTTCAACCGCGAAACACTTGAGGTGCGCTACAAAGGGCGAAGCATCAGCGACGTGCTCGACATGAGCATCGAAGAAGCGATGCACTTTTTTGAGCCCGTTCCGCGCATTAACCGCGTGCTCCAAACGCTGAACAGCATTGGCCTCGGCTACATTACCCTCGGCCAGTCGGCGACCACGTTGAGCGGCGGAGAAGCCCAGCGCATCAAGTTGGCCACCGAGCTCAGCAAGCGCTCGACCGGCCAAACGCTTTACCTGCTCGACGAGCCCACCACCGGGCTGCATTTTGACGACGTCAAGGTATTGATGGACGGGCTGCACCGCCTGGTCGACCAGGGCAATACGGTGCTGGTGATTGAGCACAACCTCGACGTCATTCACCAAGCCGACCACCTCATCGACCTCGGGCCCGACGGCGGATCCGGGGGCGGACGCATTGTCGCCACGGGAACCCCCGCCGAAGTGGCCGCTTGCGCCGACAGCATCACCGGACGCTACCTCAACGACTACCTTCAACGCCTTAATGCCTAAACCTATGGCAACGAACGGAAAAAGACCCCTCAAAGCCGCCTTTGCGCACAAGTCCTGGAACGAAGTGCGTACCAACGACTCCTGGGCCATCTTTAAAATCATGGGCGAATTTGTGCAAGGCTACGAGCGCCTGTCGCGCATCGGACCCTGCGTGAGCATCTTTGGTTCGGCCCGACTGCCCGAAGACCATGCTTGGTACCAGATGGCCCAAGACATTGCCGAAGGACTGGGTGCCAAAGGCTACGGAATCATCAGCGGCGGCGGCCCCGGCATCATGGAAGCGGCCAACCGCGGCGCCAAAGCGGTCGGCGCCCCGTCGGTGGGCTTGAATATTGAGCTTCCGCACGAGCAGAAGCCCAACGACTACATCGACCTTGACAAAAGTGTCGACTTCGACTACTTTTTTGTGCGCAAGGTGATGTTTGTCAAGTACTCTCAGGGGTTTGTGGTCATGCCCGGCGGTTTTGGCACCCTCGACGAGGTATTTGAGGCCATTACCCTCATCCAAACCAAGAAAATTGGGCGCTTTCCGGTGGTTTTGGTCGGCCGCGCGTACTGGAGCGGACTCCTCGACTGGATCGAAACCACCCTCAAGGACCACGCCCTCATCAGTCACGAAGACACCAAGCTCTTCAAGCTCGTCGACACGGCCGACGAAGCTATACAGGCGATCGACGACTTTTACAGCCGCTACATTCTCAAACCCAACTTTTAGGGCCGCAGCAGCTTGAGGCTGTGGCGGTTGCCTTGGGCGTCGGTCGCTTCAAAAAGGTAGAGCCCGGCCTCACGCGGGTAGCGAAGCGTGAACTCGGCAGCATCAAGCGTGCCGCGAAGCGCCTCGCGGCCATCCAGCTGGCGGAGCACCCACGACACGTGTTCTGAGCCGCTTCGCGAGAGCGACCAGGCCGCGTCGCTCTGGGCCACGCGCCACGTTCCGGACCACTCTTCGAGGCCCCAGTAGTAGTCCGCGATTAGCGAATCCGACGGGTACAGGCCGCTGCCCAAGACCAACGTCTTGCCTACTGACGCCGGGTTTCCCGAAAACGACGGCCACACCAGCGAATCGTTAATGGCCCCAACCTGCGCAATCGTAAGGTGTCCGCTGGCGTCCGGCCAAAGCGTGTCGCCGGATTGATGCCAGTACACATAGGGCGCAAGCCCTAAGTTGTTGGCCATAACCGAATCGTAGTTGGTTAGGCCGCCTGGTCCGCCAAAGCGAAGCTTGAGCTGAATCTCGGCGCGGCTCACCGACGGATAATCGGGCTCGAGCACCCAAAGTCCGGTTTCAATATCGTTGACCAGAACCCGTCCGCTAGGAAGGTACGGGTAGGCCCCCCATGCCCCGTTGTAGCCTGTTCCGCTGTACTGCGGAGACGTGTCGAAGTAAGCGGCAAGCACCGGTAAATCAGGCACTTCGGTATCGAGAACGTGGCAGCCAAACGTGTAGTAGGAAGTAACGACGTGGTTACCGTCGACGTGGGCGTTGTGCGGAATAACACCTGTACCCTGCTGGATTCGGTGGCGAAACCGCTCGTTAACGTTGGTAATGTCGTCAACGTCGTACGCGGCTACGTAACCGTTGGCGACTTCGTCGGTGGTGTACAGGGTCTTGCCATCGTCAGACAACCAGCAGTTGTGGGCAAAGCTGTTGGGGGTCGCAAATCGACCAAAGGTCACCGGTTGGCTCGGCAAGGCGACGCCGATTACCTGAATATCTTCCCATAAGGCAGCTCCAAAAAGCGTATCGTTTCGCGCGTAACCGTCGTGCAAGTAGTAGGTGTTGTACAAACCGATAACGCTCGGATTCCACGGATTGCTGGCTACATCAATGATCACAGCACCTCCAACGCCCACGTTTGATCCAAAGGCATAGAGTTTTCCTTCTTCGTCGATCCAGAGGTTGTGCGCACGGCGCAGGGTATCGGTTGCCCCACCGCCCATCGGTACCGGGAGCCGTACAAACTTGTGGGTCATGCTGTCCAGGTTGATGATGAGCAATCCGTTGGACGCGGAACCCGCAGCCGGAACGTCGTGCACTGCATAGGCGTAGTGGCTCCACGTTTTAATGTCGCGCCAAATCGAGTTGGCCCCAGGAACCCAAAGCTCGTTAAACACGCTCGACGTTGGATTGGTAACGTTGGCCACGAGAACTCCGTTTCGGTTGCCCACTAGAGCAAACTCTTCGTTGGTCGAGGTGTCGCGGTAGCCCCAAATGTCGTTGTTAAACGGTGATGCCCCCAACGGCCCCCACTGCGTGACGGGGTACCACGCCAATCGGCGCATATTTAAGCTGTCGTTACTCGGTTGGGCCCAAGCCACCGCCCCGGCCATCAGCAGGCCGAGAACGAACACGTTCCGTAATTTCATGGCTAAAAGTTAAGCGTAATCTGTCCGTCGTCTTCGGTCCCAAAATCGACTTCGGGTTCGGATGCGCCATCGATGGGCGTTGGCGCTTGAGCGAGGTCGGACCACTCGACCGTAGTGCCCGCTTCAACCGCATCCGCTGTCGCTTCGGCAACCTCAACCGCGGGCTCCTCGCCCACTTCGGGTTCGTCGCGCTCCGCCGAAACCAGCGCAACCCCGAGGACCGGCCCCGCGTGGAGCATGTTGCCGAGGGCCTTCCAGCCCTTGACGGCGATTAACTCTTCGAGAACGAGCTGTTCGTCGTCGCGCTCTTTGCCTTTCACTTTGCGGAACCGAATAGAAACCGTCGACCGGTCCGCCGCCGTTAGGACCAGCAAGGCCGACTTTGCGTGTTCGGTAATAAAGCACTCCCAGCCGTCACCGCGCGGTTCGAGTTCAAATCGCTTGACCATGTGCCGCTCCTTGATTCCGTCAAAGTACACTGCAGCAAGGGCGCGGCGCGCGTCCCAGCGTTCGAGGTAAAACGGAACCTCATTAAAGTGCAGCAGTAAGTCGGGCGTCACAATGCGGTAGTTGCCTTTGGCGTCAACCTCGAGCAGCTTGTCTTCGCCGCGGAACCGGCCGAGCGACCGCCCGCGCCCTTGGTCGTTGAGCTTGAGCACCGTTTCGTCGAACCAAATCTCCCGAGCCGCAAGCGTGCTTACGCCCTCTGACTTAAGCTCAATGCGCTTGACGGTATTTTTGGTAACCGTGTTTCCGCGAGCAGCACGGCCGCGAACCGTGAGTTCAGTAAAATCAAAGTCGAAGCGCAGCTTTTTGAGCGAGGGCATGGCCCGCAAGTGCACGGTCACGACCTCGGCCTCTCCGTTCGGATTCACGCTCAGGTAAAGCACTTCAGATCCCTTGGTGCCTTGCGTGATGGGGTATTCCTTGTCTCGGGTCACCCCGCTGATCGGAAAGCGCTTAGCGAACGAGGCCCCGCGGGCTCCGTCTCGGTAGATCACGTTGTAAATCGTGCGTTCGTCGCCTTTTTTAAAGACCGAAACGTGCACGATGTCGGTACCCACAAACTTCTTGTCGCCCACTTTGGTCACCAGCATGGTTCCGTCGCGGCGAATCACCACCACGTCGTCGATGTCGGCGCAGTCCCCGACAAACTCGTCTTTGCGCAAGCCGGTGCCTACGAAGCCCTCCGTACGGTTCACGTACAGCTTGGCGTTGGCAATGGCCACCTGGGTCGCCACGACCTGCTCAAAGCCGCGCAATTCCGTTTTGCGGTCGCGGCCGGCTCCGTACTTCTTCTTTAAGTTTTTAAAGAACTCAACCGCGTAATCTATCAGGTTTTCAAGATGATGCTTGACTTCAGCAATTTGCCCTTCAAGGGAGCGCAGCTGGTCGTCGGCCTTCTGGGCATCGAACTTGGAAATGCGCTTGATTCGGATTTCGGTAAGGCGAACGATGTCTTCGTCGGTAACCGCGCGCAGCAAATGCTTGGTGTGGGGCGCCAAGCCCACCCGAATGTTTTCCATCACGGCCTCCCAGGTTTCGGCCTCTTCGATGTCGCGGTAAATGCGCTGCTCAATGAAGATTTTCTCGAGGCTCGCAAAGTGCCACTGCTCTTGGAGCTCGTGAAGCTTGAGTTCAAGCTCGGCTTTCAGCACCGACACGGTGGTATCGGTAGATTGGCGGAGCATTTCGCGCACCCCCATAAACACGGGCTTCTCGTCAATAATGACGCAGGCCATGGTGCTCACCGACGACTCGCAGGCCGTGAAGGCATACAGCGCGTCCACCATTTGATCGGGCGAAACGCCGGGAAGCAAGTGGACCACAATCTCCACGTACTCGGCCGTATTGTCTTCGATTTTGCGAATCTTGATTTTCCCCTTGTCGTTGGCTTTAATCACCGACTCGATGACCGACGTCGTAGTGGTTCCAAAGGGTATTTCTCTGATTATCAGTGTTTTTTTGTCTTCAACCTCAATCTTTGCGCGAACCCGAACCCGTCCGCCCCGTTCCCCGTCTTGGTAGCCGCTCACGTCGGCAATTCCGCCCGTAGGAAAGTCAGGGAACAGCTGAAAGCTTCGTCCGCGCAAGTGGGCCACCGAAGCGTCGATCAGCTCGTTGAAGTTGTGCGGCAAAATCTTGGTACTCAAGCCCACCGCAATCCCCTCGACCCCTTGGGCGAGCAGCAGCGGAAACTTAACCGGTAAAAAAATTGGCTCCTTGCCGCGGCCGTCGTAGCTCGCTTGGTACTGCGTGATTTTGGGCGAAAACGCCACGTCGAGTGCAAACTTGCTAAGCCGTGCCTCGATGTAGCGCGGGGCCGCCGCACTGTCGCCGGTATAGATGTTTCCCCAGTTACCTTGGGTGTCGATGAGCAGATCCTTTTGACCCAACTGTACGAGGGCGTCGCCAATCGACGCATCGCCGTGCGGGTGGTACTTCATGGTCTGCCCGATGACGTTGGCGACTTTGTGGAATCGCCCGTCTTCCATCTCGTACAGGGCGTGCATTAAGCGGCGCTGCACCGGCTTAAGTCCGTCCTCAAGCGCGGGAACGGCCCGCTCCAAGATTACGTAGCTGGCGTAGTCCAAAAAGTACTCGCGGTACATGCCGCGAACGCGCGACTCCACGGGTTTAATCACCTCGCCGTCGGGAACGCTGGGCTCCGGCGCGCTCAGTTCGAGCGACTCATCGGGAATCAATGCATCCTCATCCGACATATGCGGGGTCGTCTTTTTCAATTTTCAGGTGGTCCATGATGAACTCCTGGCGCTCGGGGGTATTCTTGCCCATGTAAAACTCGAGCAGCTGCTCAATTTGTTCTTTGCCCAGCATCACGGGCTCTAGGCGAATGTCGGAACCGATGAACATCTTGAATTCGCCCGGCGAAATTTCGCCCAAGCCCTTGAACCGCGTGATTTCGGGTTTTCCGCCCAAGGTTTCCATCGCGGTGAGCTTTTCGCGCTCGTCGTAGCAATAAAACGTCTTCTGCTTGTTGCGCACCCGGAACAATGGAGTTTGCAGAATGTACAGGTGGCCTTCTTGGACCAGCTCGGGGAAGAACTGCAAGAAAAACGTAATCAAGAGCAACCTGATGTGCATGCCGTCGACGTCGGCGTCGGTGGCAATCACGACGTTGTTGTAGCGCAGGTCCTCAAGGCCATCTTCAATGTTTAGGGCGGACTGAAGCAGGTTAAATTCCTCGTTTTCGTAGACGACTTTTTTGGTCAATCCGTAGCAGTTCAGCGGCTTGCCCTTCAGGCTAAACACGGCCTGGGTTTGCACGTCGCGCGAGGCGGTAATGGACCCCGAAGCGGAATCACCTTCGGTGATGAACAGCGTCGTTTCGAGCCGGCGGTCGTGCTTGATGTCGTTGTAGTGCACTTTGCAGTCGCGCAGCTTGCGGTTGTGCAGGTTGGCCTTTTTGGCGCGCTCGCGCGCCAGCTTTTGAATGCCCGCCAGGTCTTTGCGCTCGCGCTCGGCCCGCAAAATCTTCTTCTGAATGGCGTCGGCCACCTCGGAATTTCGGTGAAGGAAGTTGTCGAGCTCGGTCTTCAAAAAGTCCAGCACAAACGCGCGCACCGACGGTCCGTCGGGCCCCATGTCTTGGCTGCCGAGTTTGGTCTTGGTCTGCGACTCAAACACCGGCTCAATGACCTTGATGCTGATGGCCCCGATCACGCTTTGGCGAATGTCGGCGGCGTCGTACTGCTTGTTGAAGTGGTTGCGAAGCACGGTGACCAACGCTTCGCGAAACGCGCCTTGGTGCGTTCCGCCCTGGGTCGTGTGCTGGCCGTTGACAAACGAGTAGTACTGCTCGCTTTGGCTGCGCTCGGCGTGGGTCAGCG
>JAURMB010000091.1 GCA_030831045.1 Schleiferiaceae bacterium | reverse complement strand
CATGGTCCTGACCGAAAATATGGACCCGTGTGAAGGAATTATGCGCTTGCGCTGGAACACCTACAAAGGTTGGGGTACGGGCGGAGTAAAGCAGTACGAGATTTGGATGGAAGAAACCCCCAATGGTGGTGCTACTACGGTGACACTTGTGGGAATCAAAGGCCCCAATGATTCGACCTTCAGCATGCGTAATTTGAGCAGCGGTACCACGTACTGTTGGTATGTACGTGCGGTAGATACAGCCACGGTTAAGACGACTTCGTCCAACAAGGTCTGCATTACCTCACTTGCCGTTCAGCGCTCACGCCTGCTGTACTTGGCCAAGGCGAGCGTACGCGACGACAATGGTGTAGAACTCGTCTGCTTTATTGACAAGGACGCTGACATCGTGCACTTCGACGTTCAGCGAGCCGACGAATTGGGTGCGCCATTCAAGTCGCTGGGTTTACTTCCGAAGCCCATAACCGGACCGTGGGAGTACCGCTTCAAGGACTTCACCGCGAACCCCAACGACCACCGCTACGTGTACCGTTTTGTTGCTACGGACAGTTGCGGCAACATTGATACGTCGAGCAACATTGGACGCACCATGGTTCTGGAGGTGGACGAGCAGGACAACCTTACCAACTTCCTAACGTGGAACAGCTACATTGACTACATGGGCGGAGTGGATCGCTACGAAGTGTACCGCGCAGTGCAGCCGGCGGGTGGCTTCCAGCTTGTGGGATCTACGAAGGACACCTTCTTCTTGGACAACACACGGCCGCTTGGAGACTACAGCGGTTTGGTAGCCTACCGGGTGCTTGCAGTGGAGGGAGCGAATCCTTTGGCCTTCCGCGATGCAGACGGTTCGGTATTCAAGTCAACGTCTACCACGGCGATGGCTGAATTCAAGCCGAGAGTGTTTATTCCGAATAGCTTTAATCCGAAGTCGGACGTCGCGGCGAACCGAGTTTGGAAACCTGCCCAGATTTACGTGGCACCGAACAGCTACAGTTTGGAAATCTACGACCGTTGGGGGCAGCGGGTTTTTGAAACCAAGGACGAAACCAAGGGCTGGGACGGTAAACTCAACGGAAACTTTGCGCCTACGGGTGTTTACACCTTCCAGCTTCGCTACCGCAGCATCGAAGGAGAGCTTGTGGAGCGCCGCGGAACGCTGAATTTGCTGTACTAACCAACTAGGTTCATAACTTCTTGTGGAATCCGCCCCGGGCACGGGGCGGATTTCGTATTTTTGCATGCAACTTAATCCCAAGTTGCCATGGCTGATTTCGGCGCTAAAATTCTCGGTGAGTACCTCACCTACGACGACGTACTGCTCGTTCCTGCTTTTTCTGAAGTTTTGCCGCGCGACGTGCGCTTGGTTTCTAGGTTTAGCCGCAACATCGAACTAAAGGTGCCGATCGTGTCGTCGGCGATGGACACGGTTACCGAAGCCGGAATGGCGATTGCAATGGCCCAAGAGGGCGGCATCGGCGTACTCCACAAGAATTTGACGGCGGAGCGCCAAGCCATGGAAGTGCGCAAGGTCAAGCGCGCCGAGTCGGGCATGATTCTCGATCCCGTCACGCTCACGGCGGACGCGACGATCGGAGAAGCCAAGAAGTTAATGGCCGAGTACCGCATCGGTGGAATTCCTGTGGTGGACTCCGCCAAAAAATTGATCGGCATCATTACGAACCGCGACCTGCGCTTTGAGCACGACGACACCCGCAACGTGGGTGAGGTGATGACGTCAGAGGGCTTGGTAACGGCCGCCGAAAACACCACGATGGAGCAGGCCGAAGTCATTCTGCAGCGCAACAAAATCGAGAAACTCCCGGTGGTGAAGGCCGACGGGACCCTGCTCGGGCTGATTACCTACCGCGACATTAGCAAGAAGCGCACGAAGCCCTTCAGCAACATTGACGCCTTTGGCCGGCTTCGGGTGGCTGCGGCAGTGGGCGTGACAGGTGACGTGCTGGAACGGGTCACGGAATTGGTCAACGCCAACGTAGATGCCATCGTGGTAGATACGGCCCACGGACATACCCGCGGAGTGGTCGACGTGCTGCAGAAAATCAAGAAGGCCTTCCCGAACCTGGATGTGGTTGTGGGCAACATTGCGACCGCTGAGGCGGCCAAATACCTTGTGGAAGCAGGCGCCGACGCCGTGAAGGTGGGCATTGGTCCGGGTTCCATCTGCACCACGCGGGTGGTGGCGGGCGTTGGAGTTCCGCAGCTCAGTGCCGTTATGGCGGTTGCTCAGGCGATCAAAGGTTCCGGGGTGCCGGTAATTGCCGACGGCGGAATCCGCTACACCGGCGACATTGTCAAGGCCATTGCCGCGGGCGCCGACAGCGTGATGCTCGGTTCGATGTTTGCGGGCACCGAAGAGGCTCCGGGCGACACAATTATTTTGGACGGACGCCGCTACAAAAGCTACCGTGGAATGGGTTCGCTGGAGGCCATGGAGGCCGGTTCCAAGGACCGCTACTTTCAGGACGTCGAGGACGACGTGAAAAAGCTGGTTCCCGAGGGCATCGTAGGTCGGGTTCCGTACAAGGGCCACGTGAACGAAGTCATGTATCAGTTCGTGGGCGGACTCCGAGCCGGAATGGGCTACTGCGGCGCCAAGGACATCGCGGCCTTGCAGGAAAAGGCGCAGTTTGTGCGCATCACCGCCGCGGGCGTGGCCGAAAGCCATCCGCACGACGTCACCATCACCAAAGAGTCTCCGAACTACAGCCGCTAGCTTAGGGTACGGGCTGTTGCTGGCGTCGTTCGAATTCCTGGTAGCACTGAATCAGGCTGACCAGCAGTTCGTAGTCGGTTGCCGTGCGGATTGCGTTTTGGTTGTAGCGGCAAAAAAGCAGGACTTCTTCTATTTTGGCTTCGGTGATTCCCGTTAGCTCAAACAAGGCTTCGCGGTTGCGGCTCTCGTTGAGTTGGGTTCGGTATTCGTCGGAAGCCGCTAAGGCAGCAAGTTCGCGCAGCTGCCTGGGGCGGTCCCCAAACTGATCGTACAAAAAGTCAATGGGGTTGGCGATGGTGGGGGCCTTGGGCTTCGGAACCACAATCGCGCTGCCGGTGGGGCGTACGGGCTCTTTGAGCTCCATTTCCCGCGGTAGGTTGCTGGTCAATTTATAGGCCGTTACCGGAACTTCTTCAAGCAAAAAATTGCGGGGCGGGAGGGTTACGCGCACCGAATCGGCCTGCCGGGCGACCTGGTACCGGTATCCGTAGCCCGGACGGCTAAAAACGAGGGTATCGTTGAGGCGGGCCTCGATGCGAAACCGGCCGTTGCGGTCCGTGGCGACGCGTTCTTCGGACCGCGCGTTGACGATCATGACATCCGGAACCCGTTCCGCGGACTTTTCCTCGGTCACGTATCCCCGAAAAACGACGCGCTGCTGGGCCCAAGCCTGGGGCAAACCGGCAACGACCAAAAGGATGCTAAAAAAAATCCGCATGGGCAGCCAAAGTACATTAATTATGCCGTTTCGGCCAGCGGATAATCCCGATATTTGCGCTTCAACACGCAGCAATCATGGCAGACGACAAGAAAGTGATTTTCTCGATGTCGGGGGTGAGCAAAATCCTCCCGAACAACAATAAAGCGATCCTTAAGGACATTTACCTCGGATTTTTTTACGGGGCGAAAATTGGCATTATCGGCCTCAACGGATCGGGTAAGTCGACGCTGCTCAAGATCATCGCCGGAATTGACAAGAGCTACCAGGGTGACGTAGTGTACTCACCGGGCTACAGCATTGGCTACCTCGAGCAGGAGCCTCAACTCGACGAGACCAAGACCGTCATTGACATCGTCAAAGAAGGCATGGCCGAAACCGTGGCGGTACTCGAGGAATACAATTCCATCAACGACCAATTTGGCCTGCCCGAGGTGTACGAAAATCCCGACGCCATGGACAAGTTGATGGCGCGTCAAGCCGAGCTGCAGGATAAGATCGATGCCACCAACGCGTGGGAGCTGGATCAAGTTCTTGCCCGTGCGATGGATGCGCTTCAGGTTCCCGACGGCGACACGCCCATTTCGGTGCTTTCGGGCGGAGAACGCCGCCGGGTT
>JAURMB010000090.1 GCA_030831045.1 Schleiferiaceae bacterium | reverse complement strand
GGGTAATTTCTTTGCGTCCCCAATCGGCGAGGGACATATCCTTTACTTTGTAGGGCACGTAGTTCGTGGCAGTGGTCGAAGACATAGCAATGATTATTTGGAGGCGCAAAGATACGGAAAATTCGGGGGCTGAAGTCGCCGAAGTCGGTCATTTTGGCCTCGTCCTTGCGCGGATTTCTCTTGGTCAAGCCGCTGATTTTGAGGCGGAATTTGCTTCAGTCACGGATTTTTTATCTCCCGCTGATCAGGCGCGGTGGGCTGAGCTAAAACCGGGTCCGAGGCGCGCAGCGTTTTGGGCGGCACGGCGGGCGTTGGCAGCGGCGCTGAGCGGCACCTCAATGAGTCCGCGCGACGTGAGCTACGATGGGGAGCGCCCCCTACTGCCCCGGGGCAACTTGAGCCTGTCGCACGGCGGAGCTTGGGCGGTCGCGGCGTACCACCCCCTCGTGCCGGTGGGGATTGACGTAGAGGCTCCGCGCGCCCAGCTCGAACGGGTCATCGCTCGCGTGGCCTGTGAACGCGAAGTGGCGGAACTCGACCATGCGACGGTTTGGGGCGCCAAAGAAGCGGTGTATAAGGCAGCTGGAATCAACGGTCTCGACTGGAAGAAGGAAATTGACGTCCGGTCGCCCCGCGAAGCCATGTGCACCCGCAGCCACGAACGCTACGCGCTTGAATCGTTTCCAATGGGCGCCGATCGAGTCGTGGTGGCGGTGCGCCAACCGCTGCGCGTAGTGCTTACCGGGCCTGAAAGCGCAGGGAAAACGCAGTTAGCGGCACAGCTTGCTCGGGAATTCCGCACCCTATGGACCCCCGAAATCGCGCGCGAGTACCTGAGCGAAAATGGCCCGGACTACGCGGCCGACGACGTGGTCGTAATGGGCCGGCTTCAAGCAGAGCGTGCCGAAGAGCTAGCCGCAAGCTGCTCTGAGATTGTCATTGAAGACACGGACGTGCTGACGCAGCGCATCTGGTTCCGCGAAAAGTACGGGCGGCCGAACCCTGAACTCGAAGCTATGCCCCTCAAGGGAGACCTTTATTTGCTCTGCGCACCTGACCTCGCGTGGACGCAGGACCCCTTGCGCGAACATCCCAAAGAAGCGGACCGAAAGCAACACTTTGATCTTTATAAGACTGAATTAGAACGCAATAAAAAAACATTTAACGTGGTTTCAGGACAGGGTTCCGCGCGAAAAACCAATGCGCTGCGAACACTTGAAGGCTACGGCGTGTTACCTTTGGCGAAGCACAGGGGTGCCGGCGATGAGATCCGGCTGAGATGATACCCTAGAACCTGGGCGGGTTATGCCGCCAAGGAAGTCGCGAAGCCGCACCTCCAGCGTGCGGGCATTTCTGTGCACAAGAACCGATTTAACAATCCGTGCACGATGAACCAACGTTTCATTTTTGTCCTTATGCTGGGCTTTTCGTTGACGCCCGCGACCTCCCAAATGATTCGGGTGGCCGAAACGCCGGCGGGGTCTGACACCGTCAAAACACAGGTACTCAATGAGGTTTCGCTCGTGGCCAGCCGGCCAAGCGCTCGGATTCCCATGCCCCAAATTCGGCTGAAGCCCGCGGACTTGGCCAAGCAGAACGCGGGGCGAGACGTGCCGTTTTTGCTGCAGGGCCTGCCCTCGTTTACGGCCGCCAGCGACGCGGGTAATGGGTTTGGTTACACCTACGTGCGCTTTCGCGGAATGGACCAAACGCGGATCAACGTCACGGTCAACAACGTCGCGCTCAACGATCCCGAATCGCATGGCGTATTTTGGGTGAATACGCCTGACCTCGGCTTGAACGCCAACTCGTTGGTGGTGCAGCGCGGAGTGGGCACGTCAACCTTGGGGAGCGGCGCGTTTGGCGCGTCGTTGTCGTTTGAAGTTGGGGTGCCTAACGACACCGCTAGCCAGGCGGTTTCTGCCACCTACGGCTCGTTTAACTCGGCGCGCATCAGCTACGCCGTTCATAGCGGCCTCGTTGGCGCCAAGAAGCGCTGGTCGACCACCGCGAGGGCCACTGCGATGCGCAGCGACGGGTTTGTGGATCGATCAGGCAGCCAACTCCAGAGCTACCTGTTTGGCGCCCAATACCGGCTTCAGGCGTTCACCTGGCGCTTGGTCAATTTTGCCGGAAGCGAGCGCACCCAGCAGGCATGGTACGGCATTCCTGAAGCTAAGTTCCGCGGCGATGCGCAGGGAGTACGGGACTACATCGGCCGGAACGGGGTGACGGGCGCGGACTCCGCAAACCTGATTCAAAGCGGCAATGCGACCTACAACTTCTACCGCTACGCGAACGAAATTGATCAGTATACCCAGCGCCACTACCAGAGTTTGATGACGTGGATCGTCAGTCCGCGCTGGCACGTAACGCAAACGATTGCCGTGGTTACGGGCAAAGGCTACTTTGAGCAGTACCGGCCCTTTATGTCGTTTGCCTCACTGGGTTTGCCCAATGTTCCCATCGGCATCATGGAGCTCACGGGAACCGAAGGCGTGCGGCGGCGCTGGCTCGATAACGGGAGTTTTGGCGGAACCACTTCGGTTCAGTACCGCGGGGAACACGTTCGGTTCGTGACCGGTATGCAGGATCAGGTGTACGACGGACTTCACTACGGAACGTTGCCGTGGCTTCGCTACAATCCGTTGGGCGGACTCGACGGGAGCGTGACCGTAGAAGGCGTTCCGGTGGGCACCCAGTCAGCGCAAGACCACCGGTTTTATGAGGGCTCCAGCTTGAAGCTCGACGAGGCCTACTTCGCCCGAGCTGAGTGGAGCCCAGGGCGCTGGACGTACCTGGGGGACCTGCAGGTTCGCCGAATTAACTACGAGGGGGTTGGAACGGACGTAGATCAAAACGCCTACGATTTTGACGCGTCCTACCTGTTTTTTAACCCCAAAGCGGGCATTTCGTACCAAGACCGCGATTGGGCCGTGCGCGCTTCGGTTGCTCAAGCGCACCGCGAGCCGATTCGTTCTGATTTTATTGATAACGCGGTGGCTCCGCGGCCTGAGCGGGTAACAGATTTTGAGTTCGGAATTGAGAAGCGCGCCGACCGTTTTTGGGCCGAAGCCAACCTGTACCTAATGGAGTACCAGGACCAACTGGTTCCGACCGGCGCGCTGAACGATGTGGGAGCGCTGATTCGGACCAATGTGGCGCAAAGCCACCGCAGGGGCTTGGAGTTGGCGGCCGTTTGGTCCCCTTCGGTCGCGTGGAAGCTCGGAGCCAACAGCACCTTGAGCCGCAACCGCATCGCGGAGTTTGAAGAGGTTTTGTACGACTACGCTGACGTTAGTGAGGTCCGCACGAGGTACACCAATACGCCCATCGCCCTTTCGCCTGAAGCCATGGGCAATGCTTGGGCCGAGTGGCAGCGCCGAGGTCTTTCAGCCCGCGCCACACTGCACGCCGTGGGCCGCCAGTACTTGGATAACACCGGGGCGTTAGAGCGCTCGCTTGACCCCTACCGCACCGTGGACGCGACCCTTCGCTGGAACCGCGGCCCTGTGGAGTGGCGACTCGACGCGATCAACCTTTTGGGCCGTCCGTACGCGCCCAACGGCTACACGTGGGGCTACCGCTACGACGGAGTTCGGACCGACGAAAACTTTGTGTACCCGATGGCTGGAACGCAGCTGCTGCTGGGATTCAAGCTGGTTTT
>JAURMB010000089.1 GCA_030831045.1 Schleiferiaceae bacterium | reverse complement strand
TCGCCGGTGTGCTTGAGCATCTCGTAGTGCATGGACTCCTCTTGGATTTTTCCGCGCTGGTACATGGTTTCCATGGCCCCCAGCACGCCTCCGCGCTCGGTAATGCGGTCAAATTCGGCCATCACCGCCTCTTCGACGAGGTCGGTCAGTTCCTCGATGATGAACGAGCCCTGGAGCGGATTCTCGTTCTTCGCCAGCCCTAGCTCCTTGTTGATGATGAGCTGAATCGCCATCGCTCGGCGCACGCTCTCCTCCGTAGGCGTCGTAATTGCCTCGTCGTAGGCATTGGTATGCAGCGAGTTGCAGTTGTCGTAAATCGCATAAAGCGCTTGAAGCGTAGTGCGGATGTCGTTGAAATCAATCTCTTGCGCGTGCAGCGACCGCCCCGAAGTCTGAATGTGGTACTTCAGCATTTGCGCGCGCGGATCGGCCGCGTACTTGTTCTTCAGCGCCTTCGCCCAGATGCGGCGGGCTACCCGGCCTATCACCGCATACTCGGGATCAATTCCGTTGCTGAAGAAGAAGCTCAAATTGGGCCCAAACGCGTTGATGTCCATGCCGCGGCTGAGGTAGTACTCCACGTAGGTGAAGCCATTGGCCAAGGTGAACGCGAGCTGCGTGATGGGGTTGGCTCCGGCTTCGGCGATGTGGTAGCCGCTGATCGAAACGGAATAAAAATTCCGCACGTTGCGGTCAATAAAGTAGGACTGCACGTCGCCCATGAGGCGGAGCGCGAATTCCGTACTGAAAATGCAGGTGTTTTGGGCCTGGTCCTCTTTGAGGATGTCGGCCTGCACCGTTCCGCGCACCTGGCTAAGCGCTTCAGCCTTGATGCGGGCGTACACGTCGGCCGGCAGCACCTCGTCACCGGTCACGCCAAGCAGCATAAGTCCCAGTCCGTCGTTGCCCTCGGGCAAGCTGCCGTGGTAGCGCGGACGCTGTACGCCCTTCGCCTCGTACTTGGCGTGCAGTACCTTTTCAACGGCGGATTCGAGCCCTTGCGCCTTGAGGTACTTCTCGCACTGCTGGTCGATCGCCGCGTTCAAAAAGAACGCAAGGACCATCGGCGCAGGACCGTTAATGGTCATCGACACCGACGTGGCGGGGTCGCATAGGTCAAATCCGCTGTACAAGCGCTTGGCGTCGTCAAGGCAGCTCACCGAAACCCCGGCGTTGCCAATCTTGCCGTAGATGTCGGGGCGACGGCCCGGATCGCGCCCGTACAACGTCACCGAATCAAATGCGGTCGACAGGCGCTTGGCCGGCATCCCGAGCGAAACGTAGTGGAAGCGCTTGTTGGTGCGTTCCGGTCCGCCCTCGCCCGCAAACATGCGCGTGGGATCCTCGCCCTGGCGCTTGAAGGGATACAGGCCCGAAGTGTACGGAAACTGCCCCGGAACGTTTTCTTGAAGCTGCCAGCGCAAAATGTCGCCCCAACTGCGGTACGACGGCGTGACCACTTTTGGAATCTCTTGGTTCGACAGCGACGTGCTGTGGGTCGGAACCTTAATGTCTTTACCCCGAACCTGGTAGACGTACTCGTCGGCCTTGTAGCGTTGACGCAGCGCACCCCAACCTTCAATCAATGCCCAGTTGTGCGGATCCAAATCGCGCTTGCGCAGCTCGAAGGCTTCCTGGATTCCCTTGGCTAACCGGTCGCGGTCGTCCAGCTTCGCGGCGCGCATTTCGCCTTCGGCCTTGTGCAAGCTGTAGAGCGCGTCGGCCACTTCGGCCTGATGGTCTGCCCAGGCGTTGTAGGCGCGGATTCCTTCAGAAATCTCACTCAAGTAGCGGGTGCGGTGGGGCGGAATCACAAACATCTTCTCGCCCGGCTCCTTCACCACCTCAGGGGCCAATTGCCACTGGTCGCTAGCCGTTTTAGCCTTAAGCGCCTCGACGATGGCGGCAAACAAGCGGTTCGTCCCTGGATCGTTGAACTGGCTGGCCATCGTCCCAAACACCGGCATATCGTCGATCGGGTCGTCCCAGCGCTGGTGGTTGCGCTGGTACTGCTTTTTCACGTCGCGCAGGGCATCGAGGGCTCCGCGCTTGTCAAACTTGTTGAGCGCAATCAGGTCGGCAAAATCGAGCATGTCAATTTTCTCGAGCTGCGTGGCCGCTCCGTACTCGGGAGTCATTACGTACAGCGAAACGTCGCTGTGGTCCAGAATTTCGGTGTCCGACTGACCGATTCCGCTCGTTTCGAGAATGATCAGGTCGTACTTCGCTGCCTTCAGGACGTTGAGTGCGTCGCTCACGTGCTTGCTCAGGGCCAAATTGCTCTGGCGCGTGGCCAGCGAACGCATGTACACGTTGGGGTGGTTGATTGCATTCATGCGGATTCGGTCGCCCAGCAGCGCTCCGCCCGTTTTGCGCTTCGAGGGATCCACGCTCACCAAGCCCACCTTAAGCTCCGGAAAATGGCGGAGCACCCGGCGCACCAATTCGTCGACCATAGAGCTTTTGCCCGCTCCGCCCGTGCCCGTAATACCTAAAACCGGCGCGTGGCTCTTAGCCGCGAGGGCCTCGACTTCGGCTCTAAGGGTTTCGTACACCTCTGGGGCGTTTTCGGCCGCCGATATCATGCGGGCTACCGAGCGCGGACGCTGCATTTTGACTCCTTCAAGTGCATCGCCCACTTCGCTTCCGATCGCAAAATCGCACTTCGCTAACAGGTCGTTGATCATGCCCTGAAGGCCCATGGCCCGTCCGTCGTCGGGATGGTAAATGCGTGCAATTCCGTACCCCTGAAGCTCCTCAATTTCGCTGGGCAAAATGGTTCCGCCGCCGCCGCCAAATATGCGGATGTGGCCGGCTCCGCGCTCGTTCAGCAAGTCAAACATAAACTTGAAGTACTCCAAGTGACCGCCCTGGTACGACGTCATCGCAATGGCGTTGGCGTCTTCCTGAATCGCGGTCTCAACTACCTCTTCGGCGCTGCGGTCGTGACCTAAGTGAATGACTTCAGCGCCCGAGGACTGAAGAATGCGTCGCATGATGTTGATGCTCGCGTCGTGGCCGTCAAAAAGTGAGGCGGCAGTAACAATGCGGATCGGATGCTGGGGCTTGTAGGGTTGTGCGTCCACCATAGTGCGCAAAGATACCGCCGAAGCCGGCTCTAGCTGCGGTCCATCGCGGCCTGAAGCTGCTCGGGAAAGCGCTGCCAATCGCTGAATTCCACGTCGGCCCGACCCTCCGCATCGGGGGGTAGCGCGTCGGGTGCGCAAAACCACGCGGTGCGCATTCCAACCCCTTGACCGCCCAGCACATCCCGCAGCACCGAATCACCCACCATCCAGGCTTTTGATGGCTCGGCGCCAACGCGGCGAAGTGCGTAGGTAAAAATCTTAGGGTCTGGCTTGTAGGCGCGCGCGAGGTCTGAGGTGACGAGTTCGTTGAGGTACTCGGCCAACCCAAGCGCCGCAATCTTGCGAACTTGCGGCTCGCGCACCCCGTTCGTCAAAATGTGCAGTTGATGTCCGGCGGAATGCAGTGCCGCAAAGGCCTCGTTTACCCCTTCGTAGCCTTCACCCAAGTCGGGAAGGCGTTGCTTAATTTGGGCCTCGCAGTGGGCGCTCAAGCGCTCGACTTCTTTGGCACTTCCCACGGGAAGGTTCATTTCGCTGAACAGCAGGGCAAACCGCCGGGCGCGAACAAACTCCACCCCTAAGTTGTGGAGCTGAATGTGGTCCCACAGGCGGTCGTTGATAGCTAAATAGTTTGATGCCCAATCTTTAGCTAGACCTGGCAGGCCTAATTCGGCATGAAGCTCGGTAAAAAACACGGCGTGGTTGCGCTCGTGGTGCCACAAGGTGCGGTCTAGATCAAAGAAAACGTGCGCCACGGCCCAAAGGTCGGGCGCACCGCGTGCGGGTCCGCAAAAAAAGTTAACCAAGCATTCACAAGGGTCCGCTCACTTTGTTCTATTTTTGAGCCTCAAATTCAACGTATGAACGCTCGTACCATCCTCATTCTGCGCGTAGTCCTCGGTGTCGCTGCCCTCCTCTTCGCCTTTCGCATCTACCGCATCATAATGGAACCCATTGAATTCCAGGGTATTCGCGACAAGCGTTACGCTGCGGTCATTGAACAGCTCGAGCAGCTTCGCGAAGCCCAGCTCGCGTTCAAAAACGAATACGGCATGTACTCCAAAGAAGTTCCGACGCTGGTTGACTTCATCAAAAACGCTGAGGTTACCATCGTGGAGCGCAAAGACTCGTCGTTTATGCAGTACAACAAGGTGTACCAAACCGACATGCTCAAGGACACCATTATTTACCGCGTGATCGGCAGTGCTTCGGCACTCACCAAGCTGCGCAACCAACGCGAAGACTTGTTCCCTGAGGATTTCAACGCCGACGACTTACTAACCATCAAGTATAGCCAAGATTCGACCTTCAAAATGGGAACGGCCGAAGTTGAAAAGAACGGAGTTAAAGTGCCCGTGTTTGAAATCAAAGCAAGCAACAAGGCCATTTTTGGGGACGTCGCAAATCAGTACAGCAACTACATCAAGCGCCTAAAAACCAACGAGCTCATCGTAGGTTCGTTAACGGAGCCTACCTTAAGCGGCAACTGGAAGTAGCCCCTTGAATTCCCCAATCTGGTCCGAGCCCGCAAGCGGCCTCCAATGGCACGACGAAGCATTTTGCGCACTCCTTCCCAAAGAGGTTAGCGAAGTCCATCTTGGCCCCATGGATCCCCAGGGGAGTTCATGGTTTAGAAGCCCTGTCGACGACTTTTATGACCTCGCTTACCGGTTTAACGCCGCCCCCGGCGGAGCGCAACCCCTAAGCTTATTCAATTTGCGTCGCTGGCTGCGCAGCGAACCCAAAGGCCGCACCCTCCGCGCACAGTTCTGGGGTCCGCGCCTGGAACTCGCCGCTTTCGACGGAAGCCGGATACGGATGCATGGGGTCTACCGCACCGAATCGCCCGAAGAAGCGTCCTACTTTATCCTTCTGTTTTTTGAGCAGCTCGACTGGAGCGGAGCGTCCGTCCCCGTATTTTGGGAAGGCCTGGACGACCGCGCGATCCGCCAACTGACCCAGCACTTTATCGCCCACTGGCACGTTCGCAGCCTCGAGGGAATACTCCGTTTGGACTAATGCGCATAATTCGTGGCTCCCACCGGGGAAAAATACTGAGGGCACCTTCTAATTTGCCGGTGCGCCCTACCACCGACATGGCTAAAGAGGGCTTGTTCAATATTCTTGAAAACCGATTTCAGTGGGACGAAATTCGCGCCCTTGATCTGTTTGCGGGAACCGGTAACCTATCCTACGAACTTGCCAGCCGTGGCTGTCCTGACGTGACTTCCGTGGATAGCTTTCGCGACTGCACCCGGTTTATTCACAAAACCTCGGAGCAGCTTTCGTTCCCCATTCGGGCCGTAAGCGAAGAAGCGCTGCGCTTTCTTCAGCGCAATCCGGCAAAATGGGACCTCATTGTGGCGGACCCGCCCTACGACTTTGGTGAATACGCCACCCTGGTAGATGCTGCATTAAGCCGTTTGGCCCCTGATGGTACCCTGGTCGTGGAACACGGAGCCGACACCGACCTTTCAAACCATGCGCAGTTTGAGCAAGTGCGCCGATACGGCAGCGTTCACTTCAGCTTTTTTCTAGCCTAGCACGCCACGCCGCCACCGCCCGACTTCGGTGGCTTATGGCGGATTTCTCCTCGGCACTCATCTCGGCAAAACTCCGCCCGTCGCCTTCGAGCGGAATAAACAGCGCGTCGTACCCAAATCCATGGGTCCCGCGTTCGCATTCGCCGAGCTGACCTTCAACCGTTCCTTCGAACAGCGCCACGCCATCGTCCGTCGCCCACGCAAGTACCGTTTTGAAGCGGGCACGGCGGTTTTCCACTCCGTGAAGTGCGCCCAGCAGCTTACTGCGGTTGGCGGAATCGGAACGCTCAGGTCCCGCATAATGTGCGCTATCTACGCCCGGGGCCCCTGCGAGGGCTTCAACTTCGAGGCCGCTGTCGTCGGCGAGGCTGGGCATTCCCGTGTGCTCCCACAAAAAACGGGCTTTTTGCTCGGCGTTTGCTTCGAGGGTTCTACCGTCTTCGCGAAGTTCAGCCGTCAACCCAAAATCCGAGGGCAGCCAAACCTTCCACGTGGCGGGAAGCACGGCGCGGATTTCTGCCACCTTATAGGGATTCTGGGTAGCGAGCACGATGTTCATCGGGCTGCAGATACCACGTGATCGTCGGAACGCGCTACGCGAAGCACCTCTGGGACCGAAGCGCGAATGATTCGAGCGAGCGCCTCCACCATACCCAAACGACGGTGGCCTGGCAACGCGAGCAGGGCAACTTGCCGCACCGGTCGTGGCTCCGAAATAGGCTTCATGCGCTTTTGGCGAACCGGTGAAAGTTCCGACACCGCCAGCTGCGGAAGAAGCGTCATTCCCAAACCCTCGTCGGCCAATCGAACCAAGGTTTCAAACTGTCCCACTGAAAGGGCGATGCGTTCTGCACCCCGTTCCACGCCGCAGAGCTGCACTACTTGGTCGCGAAAGCAATGCCCTTCGGGCAAGAGCAAAATGGACTCGGTCTTTAGCTCCGAAGCGGTCAAGAACAAATCGTTCGATTTCGCGTGGCCTTCTGGTAGGTAGGCTAAAAATGGTTCCCGGTAGAGCGGTTCGAGCACAAAATGCGAGGCCGCAAGGGGCACGGCGAGAATCGCCGCATCCAAACGGTCTGATTCTAATTGCTCTACGAGCTGTTCGGTGGTTGCCTCTTCAAGTTCCAACCGCAGCCGTGGGAAGCGCCGAAGCAATTCGGGCGCAAAGCGCGGAATCAGGTAGGGCGCAATGGTCGGAATCACTCCAACCCGAAGGGATCCCTCCAGGGGTTTGTGAAACGTCTGGCCTACCTCTGCGATGCTTTGGGCCGCACCCAGCGTGCGCTGCGCGTAGGGAAGAATCTGGGTCCCCAACTGCGTTAACTGCACCGGCTGGCTCCGTCGATCCACCAAGCTTCCCTGAAGTTCTTCCTCCAGTTTTTGAATTTGCGCCGAAAGGGTTGGTTGGGAAACGCCACAGGCCTTAGCCGCTCGGCCGAAATGGCGGTGCGTGGCGAGGGCATCGAAATACTGCAGTTGGATTAGCGTAATGGCCATGGAAGGTTCCAGCGTTCCCAGCTAAGGTACGCGACGTTTTCCGCACCAAATCCTTGATAAAACCGGGCCAATCCAGGAGCGCTGCTGCCTTCAAAATCAACGACGGACCAGCGCCCCACCGCCATGGTGAGAAATTCATTTATGAGCCACGTCATCGACTGCCGCTCCCGGCCTTCCTCCGTTACCGCACTGAACAAGAGCACCGCTCGGTTGCCCGAAAAGGCCACGAACATTCCCGCCAACCACTGATTTCCGGGACCAATGGCAGCCCACACCGCACCCCGTCCTTGGTGCAGCAAATGGTACATTGCTGACTTCATGGACTGTTCATAACCAGCAGGAACCCGGTACTTTAATCCCTGGTTCTGAGCGAAGTAGTTCCAAAGCTCTTCGGGATTGCTGTATTCCCAGAGTTGGTTTTCAAACGACGATTTGAGGTTTTTGCGTGTTTGGCTCGAAAATCCGTGATAGAGAACTTCGTAGCTCGTGCTAAGTCGGAGTTCATAATTCGGTTCAGATCGCCAACGCTCCCATCCGCCGCGGCGCCAGTGCCAGCTGCGATCTTTAGGCCACGACTGGGGGCGCGAAAACCGCAACCGCAACCTTAGGTAGCGGGGCAACGCATCGAGGGCAGACCGAAGCGATTCCGCATCCCCAGCTAAGTCCCCGATCGGACCAAGCCGCTGTGCGCCCAACGGGCAAAATGCTTGCGGGTACCCCAGCTTGCTCCGCCCAACGGCAAACGGTAGAATGAACGAATCTCCTTCTAGGGCGCACCACGTCACACCCAACGAATCGAGGTACTCGATTCGATCGTAGGGGAACGGTTCCGCCGCATAGCGGTACGCAGCGTCCCATTTGGCCCCATCGGGGTTTGACGTCACCCAATATCGACTCATGACGGCCGTTCGTTAAGCCAGCGTTCGAGACCCTCCCGCCAGGTTGAAAAATCTTTAGCATTGCGTTCCGCCGCCGGACGGGGTCCGAAAATCCGCCAGTGCGTACCTACCCGAAGCCCCGAACCCACCGACCAGGCGGCCTGCTCCAGCCCGTGAAGCGTTTGAGCGACTTCTTCGGGAGCGAGGTGGATGAGGTTTTGATCCATTACGGCAACCGGCACGCTCCAAAGGTTCTCGTTGCGTGGAAACGGATTGGCCCACCCCGACCGGAATCCGGGGGTATCGGCAAATTCATCCGACCAATCCTCGCGCACGCCCAATTCGGTCAAGGACTGAAGTTGCGGCAGCCAACCGGCGTTTCGCAGAAAGTGGAACCGCTGACGCAGCGTTGGCACCCCTAATATCTGATCTACGTATCCGATTTCGGTGCGAAATCCCCCACTGCGATCGTGGCTACCGTACGACAAATGAGCTCCAACCTCAAACCGCATTCCCAACTGCTTTATCGCGGCGCGAACCGCCTCAGAATCAGGGCGCACTCCTCGATCGTAGGTGCTTTGTTCCGCGGCCAGGAGCACAAAAAACTGAAGCGTGCCCTGCGGAAACCGCGATGCCCACTTCGCCCAATAAGCGCTGCTGTAAAACGGATCCGGACCGTTCACGCGTTCCGCAACCGCCCGCCAGTCGCCGCGAAGCACATCGCGAACGGCTCCACCAACTGCGGACCTCCATCCCCTGCCCCGGTAGGCGAACAGATGATCGATGTCTACGACAACCGTGGGACTCGGCTTTCCTTTGAGCGGTAGCGAAACCCCGTATGCTTCAGCGAGTTCAATCGCCCGAAGCTCCGCCTCGGGGATCATCACGTCGCGCGTAGCCGAGCGTCCCATCGGTCGCCCATGTCCGTCCTTTTCGAGCGTTAGCTCCCAGTACTCCGTCCGCCACAAGATCCACGCGAAGGCATCTTCAAACCTAGGCTCATGGGTTCCGGGAGCCTCCAACCAACCGGAATCGACCCAAGACTGGGCTTCGGAGCTGACGCCAAACGACACCGAGACGCCCCAAGCTGCGCTGAGCAGCTGCGCCACGCGTTGGTGCGCAATGCCAGGACGCGCATGCCGAAACACCACGTGGCTCACCGCTCAAGAATTTGGAGGCCCTCAGCCAGTGATTGAAGCATCTTCTCCGCCGCATGCCCGTCGCCGTACAGGTCCGGTGGCGCTGC
Source organism: Schleiferiaceae bacterium (assembly GCA_030831045.1). Next base: position 2,203 of record JAURMB010000089.1, on the reverse strand, counting down.
TGCACCCTGCGCTTCCCACGCAGCGAATTGGCGCGTTACGGAGCCCAATAAATCCGGCGTATCGGGATCGATCAACGCCGCCCATCCGTGGTCAACTAATTCGGTCCATTCCGTTTCGCGGCGCAGGACGACACAACGTTTGCCCGCAAAAAAAGCCTCTTTCTGCAGGCCGCCCGAATCCGTAATTACCCACTGCGATTCGTGTAAGGCCTTGAGCATTGCTTCGCGTCCGAGGGGCGGACAATCTGGAACGTGCTTCGTCCCAATGCCCGCGGCTCGATGGCGCGGATGCCGGGGCCAAAGCACCTCGTAGGACGCCCCCAGAGCATCCATAGCCGCTTCGATACGGTGAAGGCGCTGGGGCTCGTCCACGTTGGTGTTGCGGTGAACCGTGACCAGTATTCGGCCTTTGGGATCGCGAGTGCCTGTTCCATCCGGAAACGCATCGCGCATCAAATCACCGGTAACCATCGTCCACGGGGCGCCGCGATCGAGCTGCTCGCGCTTGATTTGTTCGAGCGCCCCAGCGGTCGGAGCCCAGAGCCAATTTGCCCGTTCGTCCACCCAAATTCGGTTGTGCTCCTCGGGCATAAGCGAATTAAAGCTTCGCAGACCCGCTTCCGCATGAGCAAATGGCAATCCCAGTTCTTGTGCCGCTTGGGCTCCGAGTACCGTGGAGTCCGTGTCGCCGTACACAACTACGGCATCAACAGAAGCTTGCTCCAGGGCCAATTGAAGGGCAGCTGCATCGGCCCTACGATCGGACCAGACTCCCTGATAATCCGGGCGGAACCCCAATTCAGCCCAAAATGAATCGTTCATTGCTGCATCGTAGTGCTGCCCGGTATGCGCTACCCAATTTTGCCCACCAGCTCGCGAAATGGCCTCCACGAGGGGCTTCAATTTCACAAACTGGGGCCGTGCACCAACGACGTGGCCAATGCGGTACGGGGCTAAGGTTAAGGCATCCATCCTCGATCCGCAAAACTAACGTATTGGTTCTCGCCAATGATCAAATGATCCAAACACGATAGTTCCAAAATCCGAGCCCCCTCCACAAGGCGCTGCGTCAACCTTCGATCCTCGTCCGACGGCTCAAGGCGACCGCTCGGATGGTTGTGCGCCACCACCATCGATGGCGTTCGCAATGCCAAGGCACGCTGATACACCACCCGAACATCTGCCGCCGTGGCCGTCCACCCGCCTTGACCCACGCATTCGTAGTGGACCACCTTGTTGGCCCGACTCAAATAAACGACCCAAAATTGCTCGTGGTCGAGCGAAGACAAGCGCGGATTCAGTAGCTGAAACACATCGTGGGACCCTCGAACGACCTGCTCAGAGCCCGATTGATCGCTCGCCGATCTTCGACCTAGCTCGAAGGCTGCCGCAACCGCTGCAGCCTTGGCCAAACCGACTCCAGAAATACCCTGAAGGCTGAGTACATCCGCTCGCGCCAGACGACTGAGGCTCCCCTCGTGCTGCGCCAGCACACTTCGCGCCAAATCCAAGGCCGATTGGGCTCGAGTTCCCGATCGCAATACCAGTGCAAGGCACTCGGCAGCCGTCATGCCGCGAATACCGTTAGCCATAGCCCGTTCCCGCGGGCGCTCCTCTTCGGACCATGTGCGAATAGAGGTTGTTGAAAATGCATCATTCATGAGGTAAACCTCGTGCAGAAACTGCCCAGCAGTCGTCACTAAACGTATGTTGGCGTTTAAAACGGATCAACGGCGACCAACGCCTCAAGCAACACCCGCAAACAAAAAAACCGCCCCTCTCGGGGCGGTTCCAAACAACCAATCTCAACGTAACGGAGTTACGCTAACTTATTAACGTGCTTCGTAAGACTAGACTTCAAATTTGAAGCCTTGTTCTTGTGAATGATGTTGCGCTTCGCAAGCTTGTCCAGCATTGACGCCACCAAGGGAAGCTGGGCAGCAGCAGCTGCAGCATCCGTTACGGCACGGAGGGCGCGAACCGCATTGCGGGTCGTCTTGTGAAAGTACTTGTTGTGGGCGCGCTTGGCCTGGATTTGGCGAATGCGCTTCAACGCAGATTTATGGTTAGCCATGATTAGCTAGTTTTTGTTGTTTGTGACCCGTACGGGATTCGAACCCGTGATCTTCTCCGTGAAAGGGAGATGTCCTGAACCGCTAGACGAACGGGCCCTATGTTTTGGGAGCGCAAAGATATAAAATTT
>JAURMB010000088.1 GCA_030831045.1 Schleiferiaceae bacterium | reverse complement strand
TAGCGCTGCGTAATCGATACCTCATCTACGAAAATAAAGGTCTCGCCGCCAGCACCTGGGTGCCAAGGTAAAAGCACCCCCGGGTTTTTGAGCGAGACCTCTACCATAGCAAGCTTGGAGCCAGCCGGGGCCTGAACCGTAACGACTTCCCGAACCACATAGGGCTCCGTTTCGCTGCGTGCCCGCGTTTTAAAGTCTAACGACTCGCTTTGGCGCTGGCCGTTGGCAAACGTACACGTTACGGTCACTTGCTCGGGCAGCGCAATCCACGATTTAATGTCCTTCAAAAGGCCCACTTCTACGCTAATTTCTGTGGCAACCTGAGGATTGGGGTGGCTTAGCCGCAGCTCGACGTCTTGTCCCTGAATCCCGGTCCATTCGCCTTTGCGCCAGTCGACGTCACCGCGCACGCCGTCGACCAGGCTGGCGGAACCTGGATCGTACTGCGGGTTGGGCTTGCCCGCCGCCACCTGCGCCTGCCATGCGTTGGGCTTTTGGGTCGTAACGGCCACCGAACGGTGCTGCGTCAGCCCGTCGCCGTACACGAGTTGCTGGCTACGGTCAATCCGCATCGATTGGCCGTCGATCCATGCGTTCGTTTCGCCTTCAAATCGGCGCGGAACCTTGATTCGCGGAGCCGGAAGCACTTCGCCCGCGATTCCATGCACAACATTGGTGTACGGGACCAACATGGCGGGCTCGGTGCCTTGGCGCCATCCAATTAAGCGTGAAGCCCGGAGCTCACCGTGGTCCAAAAAGCTCCGCGCAGCGAGCCCGCCTTGGGCGTTGGGAAGTTCCAAGGAATGCAGGTAGGGACCTGTTCCGAGGCGGACTAAGTCGGACGTTAGGCCCTCAGCCCGCAGCGATACCCGGTCCCAAAGCATCGGGCCTACAGCATAGCGCGCCTCGCCAGGCACCAGTGGGTAGAGGCCCCACGAACTCATCACGTACCACGCCGACATCTGACCGCAGTCCTCGTTCCCTTGGTAGCCGTCGGGCTGATCGCTGTACATCGTTTCGAGAATTTCGCGAATCCGGGCGTGCCCTTTGTCGGGACGATTGGTCGCCGCATACAGCCAGGCAATGTGGTGCGAAGGTTCGTTTCCGTGGGCGTACTGCCCGATTAAGCCCGTAATGTCGGCCTGTTCGCGCCCCACCGTGGCGGACGGAGCTGCAAACAGTGCGTCGAGCTGGCCCTCCAACGTTCGGCCTTGGGCGGCGAGCAATGACGACCAGCGTGCCACGTCGTGCACCGGGGCAAAGCTGTACTGCCATGCGTTTGCTTCGGTGAAGTGGTTGTTGACCTCACGCGGCTCGTAGCGCTGCATAAAATCGCCGTTGTCGCGCGGACGCATCAAACCCGTTTCTGGGTCCAAAAGGCTTACCCAGCCTTGGCTTCGGCGCCAAAACTGCTCGGCCACATCGCCTCGCCCTAAGCGCGCCGCAGTCCAGGCAATCGTTGCGTCGTCGTAGCTGTACTCCAGGGTTTTTGACACGCTTTCGGATTCATCTTGTATGCTCAGGTAGCCGTTGGAGCGGTAGGTAGGCAACCCAAAAACAGGCGACTGCGCGGTGGCCACCATCGCTTGGAGCAGGCGCTCGGAGTCGATTTCGTAGCCCTTGGCGTGGGCGTCGGCGAGCACGCTCACGCTGTGGTACGCAATCATGCAGTTGGTTTCGTTACCGGCAAGTTCCCAGACAGGCAAACGGCCCGACTGCTCGTACATGTCGAGCATCGTGGCAATGAAGTCTCGCGTGCGTTCGGGCTGCACCAAGGCATACAGCGGGTGCGCCGTGCGGTACGTATCCCACAGCGAAAACACCGTGTAGTGGGCGTGTTCCGTGTCGGTGTGAATTTGGCCGTCCATACCACGGTAGCGGCCATCGGCATCGCTCCAAAGGTTGGGAACGCTAAACGCATGGTAAAGCGCCGTCGCATAAATCCGCTTTTGGGCTGCGGACCCTCCGCGAACGTTGGCTCGGTCCAATTCCGCTTGCCAAGCGCGTTGGGTGGCGCGCACGCACGAACCAAAATCAGCCGTGGTTTTGAGGGTGGATTCGAGGTTGCGCTCGGCCCCCGCGGGGCCGGTGCCCGAAAATCCGACCGCAAACGACACGTTGGCTTTGGTGAACCGCAGCCGAACGTGAAGTGAATCCTGAACGTCGACCACGGTGCCCTCCGGCAGCTGTATTGCCAGGTAGGCGTGCTGCTCGCGCGCCCACGCTTGGCTCACGCGCTGCACGACTAGGGTAGAGCCAAACTGCACGACCTTGGACCGCAGGACCCGATCGCGGTAGTTCAGGTCGATCCAGACTTCGGGGACGGAACCTGAAGCAAACGTGTAGCGGTGAAATCCACCACGTTCGGCAGCGGTAAATTCCGCCCGTGTGCCGTTGGCCAACGTAACGCCATAGTAACCGGCAGACGCTCGCTCGCTGGATTTGCTAAATCCAACAGGTTGATCCTCAAACGGTCCGCCCCAGGGCTTAAACAAAAAGTCGCCGTAGTCGCCGACGCCGGTCCCGCTCAAGTGGGTATGGCTAAAGCCCCAGACCGTGGTGTCGGTATAGTGGTAGCCGCTGCAGCCATCCCAGCCCTCGCGGCGGGTGTCGGGGCCGATCTGTACCATGCCAAACGGAGCGGTCGCCGCGGGGTGGGTGTGGCCGTGGCCACCGGTTCCAATGAACGGGTCAATGTCGCTCACGCGAATCTGCGCCGAGGCCGCACAGGCCAGCGTCAGACCGCCAATCATGAGAAGAATTCGGGTCATACCCGAAAGGTACTGCGCCCCCGTGACCTATTCGCCCAGCAAATCGGGTCGGCGTTCGCGCGTGCGCGTTAAAGCCTGCTCGGCGCGCCACTGCTCAATGGCCGGTGTGTTGCCCGACGTGAGGATTTCGGGCACCTTAAGTCCTCGAAATTCAGCTGGACGCGTGTAGACCGGTGGTGCCAACAAGTTGTCTTGAAACGAATCGGTCAGCGCCGAAGTCTCGTCGTTCAAAACCCCAGGAATTAGGCGAATTAGCGCGTCGGCAATCACGGCTGCTGCGAGTTCACCTCCGCTCAGCACGTAGTCGCCGATCGAGATTTCGTGGGTAATTAAGGTGTCACGCACCCGCTGGTCGATGCCTTTGTAGTGGCCACAAACGATCAGCACGTTGCGAAAGGCAGACATCCGGTTGGCCATGGGCTGGTCCAAGGTTTCGCCGTCGGGCGAAGTGTAAATCACGGCGTCGTAGGTGCGTTGGGCCATCAACCCCTCAATGCACGCGAAAAGCGGTTCGGGCTTCATGACCATTCCGGCTCCGCCACCAAAGGCGTAGTCGTCGACTTGCTTGTGCTTGCCGAGGCCAAATTCGCGCAGGTCGTGCAGGTGAACTTCAGCCAGGCCTTTGGTTTGGGCCCGCTTCAGTATCGAGGCCTCAAACGGGCTGCGAATCAGCTCGGGGAGCAGCGTAACAATATCGATGCGCACGGCTTAGGCGAGGCCTATTTCGACAAGGCGCTCGTGCAGGTAGGCACCCGCGGTAATGTCCTCAAAGGCCTTGGGGCGCTCGGCTGAAACGCAGTGCGGCAAACAGTTAAGGGGCATGTCCTCTTTGGGGTGAACAAAAAACGGCATCGAAAAGCGGGGGAGGTGGCGCTTCTCAGCGGTGGGGTTGACGACGCGGTGGGTCGTGCTCGCCAGCACCCCGTTCGTCAAGCGCTGTAGCATGTCGCCCACGTTAATCACCAGTACGTCGTTGGTTACGTGGATCGGAACCCATGTTCCTTCTGAAACGACTTCGAGGCCTTCCGCCGAAGCGCCCATCAGCAGCGTGATGAGGTTGATGTCTTCGTGGGCGGCAGCGCGAATTCCGTCTTCGGGAAGCTCGGGCTGTGCAGGGTAGTGAATGGCGCGAAAAATCGAGTGTCCGCCCGCCAAGGGCTCGGTAAAGAACTCCCGATTTACGCCGATGTGCAGCGCTACCGCTTTCATAAGCTCGTTGCCGATCGCCTCGAGCTTGAGGTAGGCGGAGCGAACCACTTCGTCCATTCCGTCGACCGCCGCATTCACGGCAACGTTAGCCATGAGTCCGCGCTCTTCGGCATTCATTGGGCCCCACTGAAAAAACTCCTTGAGGTCGGCTGACGTTTCGCCCTTGGCGTGTTCAACCCCGAACGGGGTAAATCCGCGCTGGCCCTTGGCTCCCGCTAAAATAAATGCGCGCTTCGAGGCATCGTCGAGGTTGAAAAACTGCTGTACCGAAGCATACAGTTGCTCGCGGTCGGCCGAGCCAAAACCGTGGTGCTCGATCGCGGCAAAACCAAGGCTGCGGAATGCGCGGCCAAGTTCCTCAGAAAATTCAATCTGCTCTTCGGGACTGCCGTGCGTCCATTTTTGAAGGGAAAGGGTGGGGAGTTGCATCCATCAAAGATAAGTCGCGCCGTTCCTTTGCACCATGAAGCACAACCCCAGCCTCGAGCTTTACCGATCGCTCTTTTTGCCCCGTGCCGTTGAAGAACGCATGCTCATTGCCCTGCGCCAAGGGCGGATTTCGAAGTGGTTTTCGAGCTACGGACAAGAGGCGGTCAGTGTAGGTACCGCACTGGCCATGCACGAAGATGAGTGGATTTGTACCATGCACCGCAACCTGGGGGTGTTCACGGCGCGGAACCTTCCGTTAGTCAAGCTGTTCGCTCAGTTTCAAGGCCGTGCAACGGGCTACACGAAGGGCCGCGACCGATCGTTCCATTTTGGCACCGCGGAACACAAAATTTTTGGCATGATTTCGCACCTCGGCGCCCAGCTTGGCGTGGCCGACGGATTGGCCCTTGCGCGGAGCCTTCGCGGCGAAGGAAAGTGCGTCTTGGTGTACACGGGGGACGGTGGCGCTTCAGAGGGCGATTTTCACGAAGCGCTTAATGTGGCGGCGGTCTGGAATTTACCGGTGCTCATCGTCGTCGAAAACAACCAATGGGGACTGTCCACGCCGTCGCGCGAACAGTTTGTGTTTGATTCGTTTGCCGTGAAAGGTCCGGCCTACGGAATTGAAGCCCATTCCATCGACGGAAACGACCTCGGTTTGGTGCTGGAGACGACCCGCAAACTCACCGATTCGATTCGTTCGAATCCACGGCCAATTCTCCTGGAGTGCGTCACCTTTCGCATGCGCGGCCACGAAGAGGCGTCAGGGACTAAGTACTATCCAGACGGACTCATCGAATCTTGGCAGGCTAAAGATCCGGTATTGCGCTACCGAAACGCGCTTCTGGCAGACGGCGTCGCCCGGGAAGAAGAAATCAAGGCGCTCGAAGCTGAGCTGGCGGCCCAAGTGCTGGAGTCGCTTAACTCCGCCTTGGATGAACCCAAGCCCTCCTACGACGAACAAGCCGAGTTGGCTGACGTGTATGCCCCGCTGCTCGACGCGCCGACGCACACGGTTGCGCCCCAGTCCGACCGCAAACTTCGCCTGATTGACGCCATTAAGGAGGCCATGGATCAGGCGATGGCCCGCCACGAAAACCTGGTGCTTATGGGGCAAGACATCGCCGAATACGGCGGCGTATTTAAGGCCACCGAGGGCTTTCTCGAGCGCTATGGGGCGGACCGGGTGCGGAACACGCCCTTGTGCGAGTCAGCCATTGTAGGTGCCGGAGTAGGCCTTTCTGTAGAGGGCTTCAAGGCTATGGTTGAAATGCAGTTCAGCGACTTTGTAACCGAGGCGATGACCCAAATCTGCAACCAGGCCGCCAAGCTGCACTACCGGTGGGGTCAGCGGGCCGACATGGTCATTCGCATGCCGACGGGAGCCGGAGTAGTTGCCGGGCCGTTCCACAGCCAATCCACCGAGGCCTGGTTTGCGCGGGTTCCCGGGTTAAAAGTGGTATATCCTTCAGATCCTGCACAGGCTAAAGGCTTGCTTCTTCGTGCTTTTGAAGATCCAAATCCCGTGCTCTTTTTTGAGCATAAAAATTTGTACCGGTCCCTCGAGGGCGAAGTGGCTCCGGAGTACTACAGTCTTCCGCTCGATAAGGCGGTCGTAGTGGCGCCAGGAGATGACGTTACGGTACTTGCCTACGGATGGGCGGTACAATGGGTTCGCGCTTGGATGCACGATCACCCCGAGGTGTCGGTGGAGCTTATTGATTTGGTGTCGCTGCGCCCAATTGATTGGGATACCTTAGAGCATTCGGTGCGCAAAACGGGTCGTTGCGCCGTTATTCAAGAAGACACGTTTTTGGGAAGCATCGGCAGCTCAATTGCCGCCGAATTGCAGCAGCGCTGCTTCACGTCACTCGACGCGCCAATTTCGGTGGTTTCTAGTGCCGACCTTCCGATACCTTTTGCCGCGGAATTGGAGCACGGATTTTTGCCGCACGATCGCCTAAAAAAGTCCCTTGACGACCTCCTAAAATTTTGAGTAAATTTTCTTTGATTTTTTGAGCCGGATTCTCCTATCTTTGGCCCGGTTCAATTAACCAAAATAATCCAATAATTATGACACCATCACAACTCGTTCAGCACTTTCGCGAGAACCAAAATGGCAACAAGACCTTGAAAACGGTATTCCGCAATCAATTCTTGGGCAAATTTGAACTCGAAGAATTGGAAGGTTTGATTATTTCTTGCGAAAAAGAGATTGCCAAGCGCGCCCAAGCTGAAATCGACGCCCGCATCCAGTGGCTCGAGTCTCAGGGTTACACGGTTTCTAAGTAATTAGGCGCCAACCCGCCAAACCAACTAAAAAGGGCCCCTTGCGGGGCCCTTTTCTTTTTCACCCCCTCTGCCGCGCGCGCCGCGCGCGAAGGATTATCGCATAAAAAAAACCCTCACGTTGGTGAGGGTTTTGACGTGGGCGCACACGGATTCGAACCGCGGACCCTCTGCTTGTAAGGCAGATGCTCTGAACCAGCTGAGCTATGCGCCCCATTGGGGAGTGCAAATATATAAAGGATTCTTAATCCACCAAAGACTCAGGGCAGAAATTGAGGCCCAGAACGGTAGATGATGTGGCATTGGTCGCGTCCAACAACAAACCAGGCCGTGCTGCGCACGCTGCCCAGCGAATCTAAAACGATGACGTTCAAGCTATCTCCTTCATAACTGAGGTCCTTCATGTTGCCGTCATCTGCTATGGCGAAATAGTTCTCGTATCCTTGATCAAGCACCGAAAGGGTGTCGCCGGTGCGGGCATTGACCGCAACCACCGAAGCCGGCAGTGGGGGCGTGGTCCACGTGAAGCCGACGCTCCGAAACTCTTCGGTGCAGTAGGTGCGTGTTTCGCAGCCCGCAAGCGCCACGGCACACAGTCCCGCTAGAGCTACCTGCTTCATTTCGGTTCTTTTTTGAAGTCCATTGATGCACTGTTCACACAGTACCTAAGGCCGGTGGCCGTAGGGCCGTCGTCAAAAACGTGCCCGAGGTGCCCACCGCAATTTTTGCACAAGATTTCGGTTCGGACCATCCCGTGGCTGTAGTCGGGCTTTTCAAGTACATTATCCTCAGGGAGCTGGGCGTCAAAGCTTGGCCACCCGCAGTGCGCATCAAACTTGCTGCTGCTGCCAAACAAGGGCGCGCCGCATCCCGCACACACATAGGTCCCGAGCTCGAAGTGCTTGTCGTATTTGCCGGTGCCGGGGTATTCGGTGCCTTTTTGGCGTAGGATTCGAAACTGGTCAGGAGTTAGGGCTGCACGCCACTCCGCTTCGGAGCGCGTTAGCGGAAAAGATTCGTCGTTCATGGGCTTGACCGTTGATTGGCATGAGGCAAGCGGACCCATTCCGATTGCCAAAAGTAGAAACCCAAAAATCTTCATGTTGTTGAAGTCCGCAAATAGCGGACCAAAAAAAGTGCCCTGGACTGGACTCGAACCAGCACGAGCATAGCTCACCACCCCCTCAAGATGGCGTGTCTACCAATTTCACCACCAGGGCGACACTTTGAAAAGAAGAACGTTTCGTGACTCGACTGGGATTCGAACCCAGGACCCATACATTAAAAGTGTATTGCTCTACCAGCTGAGCTATCGAGTCGTCTCGCAAACGAGGCTGCAAATATAGCGCAAATGAGCAAAAACCAAAGGGTCGCGCGTAGTTTTGTAGGTACGTATGAAAACCTGGTATTTGTGGGGCTACATGGGCTCGGGGAAGTCGACCGTAGGACGCGCTGCAGCCAAATCTTTGGGGTTGGAATTTAGGGATTTAGATCACCTGATTACCGAGGAGTCGGGTATGAGTATTTCTGATTTTATGGCGAACCGTGGAGAGCTGGCCTTTCGCAAGCTCGAGCGTCAGCTTCTGCTGGAGCAGAGCAATTTTAAAGGAATTCTCTCGTGCGGAGGGGGCACGCCCTGCTACTACGACAACGCCCTGTGGATGCGCGCCCACGGCGAAACGGTGTACTTGTCGGCTTCGGTTTCGTGGCTGCACCAACGGCTGGCGGCGAGCCGATCGCGCGGAACCAAACGTCCGCTTTTGGCCAATGTGCCTGACGAAAACTTAGCGGAGTTCATCGCAAAGCACCTGTTTGAACGACGTGATTTTTATGCAACCGCAAACTACCAAATTGCGGTAGATAAGCTGAGCACCGACCGTGCGGTCAGCCAGCTAATGGCCTATATTCAAACTAAATAAGTCGCACACGGCGTCGACCAGTCGACTTCAACGCGCTCGTGAAGTCCGGTGCTCAGCGAGAGCCCTTTGATGTCGGCCTTCACGGGGTAGCGCTTGTGGTTGCGGTCGACCAAAACAGCGGTCGTAATGCGGCCCACGCGCGCCGTGAGAAAGTGCGCGACCCCGTAGAGCAGCGTAGCCCCTGAATTCAAAACGTCGTCAACGACGACGATATGGGCGCCTTCGAGTAGGCTGGGGTCTACTGAAGAGCGCGTGTCGAGCAGCGAGGGTTCGCGCTTGTTGACCTCGAGTTCCATCAGTTCCACTGCCGTGTGGGCGGTCAGGTGGCCGTGAATTCGCTCGGCGAGCGCATAACCGGAGTTCCGAATGCCCGCCAGCACCAGGCGTTCAGAGCTCGCATGCCGTTCCAAAATTTGCCAAGCCATGCGCTCAAGCGTGCGCGCCATTCGTGCGTCGTCCAAGATCAGCGTGCGTTCTCCCATGACTTAAAATTAGGCGTTTCGTGCGGACTTTGCGCGCAGAAGCACGATGGATTCGACGTGAAACGTTTGGGGAAACATGTCCACGCCTTGCACCTGCACGACGTCGTAGGCGTCGCGCAGCAATTGGATGTCGCGCGCCTGGGTCGATGGATTGCACGAAACGTAGACCAGCTTGGGTGCTTGAATCCGAGCCAATTCGGCCACGACGGCCGGGTGCATGCCCTCGCGGGGCGGATCGACCACCACCACATCAGGAGCGCCGTGGCGCGCCACAAACTCGGGCGTGAAAATGCGGCGCATGTCGCCCACTTCAAACGTCGCGTTGGATAGTTCGTTGCGTTCCGCGTTCCGGAATGCTGCGTCAACGGCCTCCCGAACGCTTTCGACGCCCACAACTTTTGCGGCCACCTGGGCCATGAACAGGGCGATGGTTCCGGTGCCCGTGTACAAGTCATATACCGTTTCGCCGCCCTTCAGTCCCGCAGCGCGAAGTGCTTCGGAGTAAAGTCGGTGGGCTTGCTTCGGATTCGTTTGGTAAAAAGACTTGGGGCTGATTAAAAACGTAAGCGCCCGCCCGCCTTCAATGGCTGAGTCCATGCGCTCCTCGAGCGCCTCAATTCCGTGAAACAGGTGCAAATCAACGTCGTACATGGAATCGTTGACCTTTTCATTTAAGCCCCAATAAAGGCTAACCAGGCGATCAAATCGCTCGGTCATGCGGTGCATCAGCGTGAATCCATCGGGGCCGGGGTGCTCGCCCCACTGAATGATGAGCATCCAGTCGCCCGCCTGGTTGCTTCGCAGCATGGCCGTGCGGAGGGCGCCCACTTTGGCACGGGGCTGCCAAAAGCTCAAGCCGAGGGCGATGGCTTCATCGCGAAGGGCATTGCGTATTTCGTTGCCGTACGCTGGAATCAAATGGCAGTCCTGAACATCTAGGATTTTGTCCCAGAATCCAGGCACGTGAAATCCGAGTCCCGGTTCATGCTCCGATTCAGGGCTGGCATCCATTTCGCCGCGGGTCTTCCAGCGGTTGAAGGTGAAGCTAAATTCGGTTTTGTTGCGGTAGCGAAAAGGGGTAGGTGCGGCGATGAACGGGTGCCAGGTCACGCCTTCGCGGGAAACTCCGCCGACGCGCACCAGCTGCTCTTCGACTTCGTTCGACTTAAATTCCGCCTGACTTGGGTAGCCGAGGTGCTGCCAAGGACAACCGCCACAGGATTCCGTGTGGGAGCACGTGGGGGCCACGCGGAGCGGGGACGACTTAGCCACCCGATCTACCCGGCCCTCGAAGTAGTTTTTATGGCGCTTGATGACGCGCACGTCTACGACGTCACCGGGAGCGGCGCCGCGCACCAAAACCGTTTTGCCGTCTTCGGTCTTGCCGACCGCCACGCCGCGCCCACCGGCGCGGTCAATCTGAATGTTTTCGAGAATCACCGCGCAAAGGTAGGGTGCTATCTTTGGGTAAATCCTCAGCCCCATGAAGCCGCACGACTACATCTCCCTCGAAGACCAGTACGGAGCCCACAACTACCATCCGCTGCCGGTGGTGCTTCAGCGGGGCGAAGGACCCTACGTGTGGGACGTCGAAGGCAACCGGTATTTTGACTTCCTCAGTGCGTACAGTGCGGTAAACCAGGGGCACAGCCATCCGCGCATCGTGGGGGCTCTCGTGGACCAAGCGCGGACCTTGGCGCTGACGTCGCGTGCTTTTTACAACGACCAGCTGGGTAGTATGGAGCAAGCCATGGCTACGCGATTTGGCTACGATAAGGTGCTGGCGATGAATTCGGGCGCTGAAGCCGTCGAAACGGCCATCAAACTCGCTCGCCGCTGGGCCTACGACGTCAAGGGCGTGGCTCATGATCAAGCGGTGATTCTCGTTGCGAGCCAGAATTTTCACGGCCGCACCTCGACCATCGTTTCGTTTTCGAGCGACCCAGACTCCTACGGCGGATTTGGCCCGGCAATGCCTGGTTTTCAGATCATTCCGTACGACGACCTCGAGGCGCTGGATCGCGCTCTAGTCAACCCGAACGTGGCGGCGTTTTTGGTCGAACCCATTCAGGGCGAGGCGGGTGTGTTTGTTCCTTCTGAGGGCTACATCGAGGGAGTGGCGGCCCGTTGCCGTGCGGCCAAGGTGCTGTTTATGGCTGACGAAATTCAAACGGGCATCGGGCGCACCGGTTCGTGGTTGGCTACGTGCGGAGCCTGCAGCTGCGCTGCGGGTCGCTGCGAGCGCGACCCCAAAACCTACGTGCGGGCCGACGTGCTCATTCTGGGCAAGGCGCTTTCGGGTGGCGTGTACCCCATTTCTGCGGTGTTGGCCGACGACGAAATCATGCTCACCATCAAACCCGGGCAGCACGGCTCCACGTTTGGCGGAAACCCCATTGCGGCTCGCGTTGCGCAAGTCGCACTTCACGTCGTTGAGGACGAGGAACTCATGCAGCGGGCTCGGCGCCAAGGGGTTCACTTTCGCGCTACGCTCAACCAGGAATTGGGGTCGCACCCGCTCGTTGCTCAGGTTCGGGGTCGGGGACTGCTGAACGCGGTGGTCATCAACACGCCCGAAGATTCTCATGTTGCCTGGGATCTTTGCCTTGCCATGGCCAAGGCCGGGGTTTTGGCCAAACCCACCCACGGAAACATCATTCGGTTTGCGCCGCCGTTGGTTTTGACCGACGCCGAACTCGATGAGGCCTTGGCGCGAATTGTCGGTGCGGTGAAAAACTTTCGCGCTGCCTAAACCTTTCGAAACCTGCGCGGTTATCATAAAGCCCGCGGGAGGTTGACGGACTTCGGTTCGTCAGGTGTATAGGGTAGTTTTCTCCCGCGGGCTTCCCTTTTTTTTAGGATTCCGATGCAGGCCACGTGGCCATCCAATCCCGGTACATGGCGTTGAAGTGCTGCCGCACCTGCTCGAGAAACTCGGGGGTCACGGTGGCCCAAACCGCGGTGGGGCTTGCAAAGCGATCCGTGGGGTAGCGGTACGTCTGCTTCATCGGGCCCGCCTCGATTTCAACAAGGTAGTTGGACCCAAAATGAAGCAGTTGGATGCGAAAACTCGGATGGGGTAGTTGATCTACAACGCGCACTTTATGGTTCTAAAAATCAGCTCTCAAGCTAATATTAATTAAACGATTGGTCAAATAATTTGGTACGGCGTAGTAGCTCGCGGTACTGATGTCCATGACCCAGAAGTAGCTCGCGGTGTTCCGAATTTCGAGCAGGTTGTAGGCCTCGAGCGCAAGCCGGGGCGAAATTCCGCGCCATTCAGGAAGTACGCGCTCAAACCCCAAATCCATGCGGCGGTAGGGTGGTGCCTTAAACGGTTTGGCGTTTTCTAACGGAAGACCGAAAGGAAAACCGCCGGTCACGCTCGTCACCAGGTACACGCGATTTTGGGGCTGCCCGGGCAAATGGTCTTCAACCCGCATACTGAAGGCGTAGCGGTAGTCGGTTCCGCGCCGCTGCCAATCGCCGTCAAATTTTTCACGAACGCGAAACGTCGAAAGCGAAATCCAGGATTCCGCGTCGCCCACCCACGTGCTGTGAAGCTGGTGATCAAGGCCAAATGCAACCGCGGTGCCGGGCTGCGTGCCCAGGTAGCGAAGGCGCATACCGTCTTGCTCAAACGCGAAGGCGCGGTCCTGGTACTTGATGTAGGCCTCGCCCTGATACATCCAAGGGCGGCCCTTGCGCGTTCCGTAGCGCTTGTATCCCACGATTCCGTGCCAGGCGTGCTGCATTCGGGCTTGGGTTTCGAGGCCGTTGGCGGTCCAGTTGCGCAGTTCGCGCACCGTGGCGGTCTGCGCATAACTCCCTGCGTTCAGGTAGGCGGACCAGTTCGCCGGCCCCGAGGGGCTTACCGAGAAGGAGGCGCGCGGACTCCAGCGCCACTCACTCGAACGGCTGTCGCGAATCAGTCGCTGCCCCGCCCGCAGGTGAAGGCTGTGCGCGCCAAGACGCCAGCTGGTGCTGTAGGTCGTTGAAATCCAGTGCTTGGCGTTGCTTAGCTGGCCCTGGCTCTGAAGCACCGAATACAGTTCAAGGGTGGAATCGGGTACGTAGCTCGTGT
The DNA here is from genome assembly GCA_030831045.1 of Schleiferiaceae bacterium. Next base: position 6,950 of record JAURMB010000088.1, on the reverse strand, counting down.
CGGCTGGCCCGAGCACCACCATCGTGGGCTGGTGCATCAAGCTGTACCCGGCGGAATCCAAATTAATCCACTCCGAAACCCGGTCTTGGGCCAGCTGGAGGCGTTGCCCCAGGGTCCAGTTGAATTGGCCCGTTTCGCTCACCAGGTGGCTGCCGCGAAGTGCGGTATGCAGATCTCTGATCCACAAATCGTTGCGGGCGTAGCGCTGAAATCCGCCGCTGCCGCGCAGGTAGCTGATTTCGCCGAATTGGTCCGAGCCCATGTTGGTGTTGACGTCGCCGAGTCGGTAGGCCGATTCCACGTCGGAATGCTCCACTTCACGCGCTTGAGACCAACTGGCCTCGGCATCAAGCACATGGCGAAGGCCCAACGCACGGCGGGTCCGCCATCCGGCAAAAGCATTTTGAAACCCGTAGTATTCGGTTCCCGCCATGGCCACCTGAAGGCGAAGTACTTGGGTGACCGTACCAAATTCGGTGGTGCGGCTCGTCGGTGCCAACCGAAATCCGTTTTGTTGCGCGATGCCAAGGAATTCGTGGCGCCATGCTCCGTGGCGGCGGTTCCACACGACTTGTGCGTCGCGCGAGTCCGCCCTAAAGTCTCCCGAAATATCGCCAGTGCGGGCGAAGAGTACGTTGCTCCGGTAGCGCAAACTGACGCCGAGGTTTCCCGCCCAAGCGGTCGCTCCGCCCGAAAATCCGCCGAGCCGAACCCGACCCCGAAGCGAGTCGGTGCGCCCGTACTGCACTTCGAGTGCTGACGAGAGCTTGTCGCCCAGCTCGGCATGGAATCCGCCCGCGGTAAAGCTCAGCGACGAAACCAAGTCGGGGTTGAGCACACTCAATCCTTCTTGCTGCCCCGAGCGCGCCAGCTGCGGACGGTAAAGTTCAAATCCGTTGACGTACACGAGGTTTTCGTCGTAGGTGCCTCCGCGCACACTGTACTGGCTGCTCAGCTCATCGCTCGCCACGACGCCCGGCAAGGTGCGGAGCAGCGACTCCACCGATCCCGTGGGCGTGCCAAGCCCCGACAAGGTGCCCGATTTGAGCCGTACTTCGCTTGCGGAAGACCGAATTCGCTGCCCGGTTACGGTGGCTTCGCGCAGCTGGGTTCCGCGCGGAGTCGTGTCGTTGAGGGCCGCGAGCAGCAGCGCAGAGGCCAGCAGGCTCAAGGATTAGCGTTTTTTGAGGGACTGGAAGAACTGCGCCCAAGCGAACGGGTTGCTCAGACGGCCAAGGATGGCCGAAGCCCCGTCGCTGCCGTAGTAGCGGCCCGAATTGTAGAGCTGCTGCTCCTGGGCCTGGATGATGTAGCGCTGCATTTCGTTTGAGCTCATGCCCATCAACGCCGCTTTTTCTTTGAGGGCCTGAATGGCCAGATTCTGAAGGGCAACGTCGCGCTCGGTGGTTTCAATTCGCATGCGGAGCAGTTCGCGGTTGAGGTCCTCGGGCCGTGGCCAGGGGTACAGCGTGACTTCGTCGAGTTCAACCGTGTTCCACCGCATGAAAACCGAGGCTAAGTAGCTCTTGCCGTCGAGGGTGTCGGGTACCCAAAGGCGCTCGTCTTCAAAGCCGAACCGGCGAAAGCGCAGGGTGTCGCCCGGAACCGCCGTGATCGAGAAAAAACCGTCGTCGCCCGACGTGGTGGTAGTTGAACGCCCCTGAATCCATAGGCGGGCGTTGGGAATCGTTTGAAGCGAGGTGTCGCGCGTAAGAATGACGCCGCTAACTTGGACCACCGATTGGGCCCAAAGTCCGCCGCACCAAAGGCTAAGTACAAGGAAAATCCAAGGCTTCATAGGGTATGGGTAAAGGTAGTGCGGTTACCGACCTCATCGCGAAGGATCAGCACGAGTTGGCCCACGGCGCCCGCCGCTTCGACGCGCACGAGTCCGGCTTTGAGGTCGAGGTAAGCCCAGGTCCAGGCAGCATTGATGCGGGCCGATTGAATTTCGGGATCGAGCTCGTCGTCGACGTGAATCCAAACGCTGCCGTCGGAATCGCGGCGCACGAACCGGCATTTGGGCCCGTTAGTGTCGACGCGAACGTGGGCTGGGCCGCAGGTTTTAGCGGTGTAGTGTATGCGTCCATCGGTGGTGGGCACTCCGGGAATTTTGGCGGAGCCCCGTCCGTCGCGGACCGCCAAGTAGGTGCGGTGTCGGAGGCTGTCAGCTAGTCCGTCGGGAGTCCAGTAGTAATGAACAGGCTTAATGGCTGCTACGTCGGGCTGCAGGTCGAGGCTTCGACCCTGGTCGCGGAGCCAGAGATGCTGTTCCGACGAAAAGGCCCGCGCGGGAACCTGAAGGCTCCATGCTCCGTCGGTCCAGGTTTGCGCGGGCTGTTCGCGCTCGGTGCGAGGGTTTGCCACCCTAACGGTTCCGCTCCATACCGGACGGTCGCGCGAGGTTAGTTCTAGAGGGTATCGGCCCGGATTTCGCGGCCAGGGCTCGTTGACCAACCAGCCCGGCGCAGGTTGCGTTGGGGTTGGGTGAACCAAGAATCCGCGCACGCCCTGCTGGCGGTGCAGGTCAAGGGCGAGACCCCCGTCGGCGCCGCGCTGCACGTCAAACGTCCAGCGCTTTAGGGACCACGCGCTGCGCACGCTGTCGTTGACCGAGGCATAAAATCCCTGCTCGGGGTAGGTGACCGCCAAATCGTTCCAGGAATCGACGGCGATGGAATCGCCTGCACGGCGCCAACGACCGGCCTGCTTGGTCCAAAGAACCGGAGTATGGGGGTGGGCCGGTATGCGCAAACCGTAGGCCACAGGGTCTAAAATGGCCTCGGTCGCTTGGTCGCGGAGCTCAAAGTGAAGGTGCGGCCCGCCCGAAGCCCCACTGTTGCCCGAGGCGCCAATTACCTGGCCGGCACGCACGCGCAGCGCTTCGCGGGGCGGATAAAGATCGAGGCGGTACTGATCCAGACGTTCGGCCTCACGGCGCACGTAACGTCCGATTTCGCCATGAAACGACTCGAGGTGGGCATACACCGACGTAAACCCGGTGGGGTGGTCGATGTACAGAGCCCATCCGTATCCGTCGGGCCGAACCACAATGCGCCGCACCCAACCGTCGGCCACCGCATAAACGTTTTTGCCGGTAACCCCTCCGGTTCTCAGGTCGATCCCGCTGTGAAAGTGGTGGTTGCGGAGCTCCGCCAGTTCGCCCGACACCGCCAGAGGCTCATCGAGCGGCATCACGGTAATCTGGCTTGTAGCCACAAGGGGCCAAAGCGCCAGCATCCAAAAACTTAGGCGGGGCATGGCCCCAAGATAGAAATTCCCGTGCCAAACTCCTACCTTTGAGGCATGGCTGATTCTGCAGACCGCATTGGCATTATTCAAGCGCAGGTGCACGACCTGATCGCGAAGTACCGGCTTGCGGTAAGCGAACTCGAACAGCAATCCCAAACGCTTGCACAGCAAGACCGTAGCATGCGCGACCTTCAGCAGCAGGTGAAGAACCTTCGCAGCGAAAACGAGGAACTTCGGCTCCTTCAGTCCTTCACGGGCGATGCGGCGGCGCGGGCGGATTTGACCAAACGCCTTCAGGCGTGGTCGCGCGAAATCAATCAGGCTATTGCCAAAATTCAGCCATGAGCGACGAGAACATTCGCATTAAAGTTGCCTTGGGTGGTCGCACGTACCCGCTGACGATTCCGCGCAGTGAAGAAGAGCAGGTGCGCAAAGCCGTGGCGATGATCCAGCAAACGGTAACGCGGTTTGAGGAACGCTACGCGGTGGGAGACAAGCAAGATGCCCTCGCTATGTGCGCCCTTCAGTTGGCCAATCAGGTGGCGAGTTTACACGCTAATCCTGTTGCGAACAGCGCCGTTGACGCCCCCGAAGACGAGCGCCTGAAGCAAATTCAAGGTCAACTTGACGCCGTGCTCGGAACGCGGCGCACCGCCCTTTAGCGGCTCAGATCCAAGACGTCCGGTTCGCGCTCGTTGCGGAGTGCCCAGTAGGACTGGTAGCGTTCCGACCACGATTGGCGCTCGGCCACGGCCCGCTCGAGCCACCCCTGTTCGTGGAGGTAGCGTTCGCACCAGCGGCGAATCGGGGAGGGGGTCTCCACCAAATCGTCAACAATCCCTTGGGCTTGGGCAAGCCGCTGAACTTCGGCGGTAGCCGGCCACGACACCATCGCTCGGCGTCCTACTAAGCGTGCTAAACCAAAGTCAAGTACGTCGTCAAAAAGAAATCCCCATCGGGCGGCCTCAACACCCCACCGCGATTCCAATAACGGAATGGCCTTGGTCTTGTCGCGGGCGTAAAACAAAAACTGATCAAAATGCTCGCGGCGCACCACGTGTTCGGCGGTGGGGTTGCGTTCGCCCGTGACAATGGCCACGTGAAGCCACGAATCGGTGTGCAAAAAATGCGCAAACCGCAGCAGGTTAATGCCCATGCAATCGTGTTCGCTGAAGACCGATTGGCCCTCGGCCGTTTTGGTGCCGTCGGTCCAGACGCCATCCCAATCGAGCACGAGTCCGTGTATCATGCTCATGCGCTCAGGTCTTGTATGTCGATCAAGCCCAGGGCGTTACCTGAGGCATCTTCGACCAGTAGCTGGTCTACTTTGGTCTCAGCAAATGCTCGAAAGGCTTCGTTGAGCAGGGCCGACGCGGCAAGGGCATGCGGAACCTTCAGCGAATGCATGCTGCGAAGCGTCGCGTGCACGTCTAGGGTTCCATGCTGCTCGATGAGGCGGCGCAAATCGCCGTCGGTGAAGAGGCCTACAGCACGCCCTTGCTCCGCGAGTACCACGGCGCCGAGTCCGCTAACGGTCATAGCCACAAGGGCCTCGCGCAGCGGGGTGTCGGGCGAAAGAATTGCTTGATTTGGGCGCAGCAGGGATTCCACCCGAACCGTCATGCGCCGGTGGTCCTCGTCAAACTGTGCCGTGCCTAGCGTGGTCAAGTGGTTGTTGGGGAGCTGCTGGCAAACCGACCACGGAACCGTCACCGCGTCGACACCGAGGTCCATGGCGTTCCGCACGTGTTCGCTGTGGCGCACCGACGAAAACATGACTTTGGACGCGTACCCGTGGCGTTCTTTGAAGGCTACGATGGAGTCGATGAGCGCCAGGGCGTCGGTGCCCTGGTCCTGCAGCCGGCCTACGAGCGGACATACATAGGTCGCACCTGAATTCATTGCCATGTAGGCCTGCTGGGGGGTGTAGATCAGGTGCAGGTTGGTCATGATGCCTTCCTTGCTCAACCGAGCGCAGGCGTCGACGCCGTGCAGCGAAACCGGAATTTTGAACACGGTGGTTTCGCGGGCCATTCCCAAGGCGAGTAGGCGGTGGGCCTCGGCTACGATTTCGTCGGCGGACGTTCCGAGTGCCTCAACCTGAATGACCGGAACCGTTTTAGCCGTTTCGAGCAGCCAAGCGTCGACGTCGGCGACTCCTTGGCGCTGCAGGAAGGTCGGGGTTGTGGTGAGCCCATAAAAGATTCCGAGTTTAAAGGCCGCCGAAATTTCGCTAGGGTTGGCCGAATCGAGGTACAATTCCATGGGGCCAAAGTACGAAGCCTGTGCGTACTTTGCAGGCTAAAGCCCTTGTGTAGTCTATGAAGAAGCTCTTGGTTGCCAACCGTGGTGAAATTGCCCTGCGCATCATGCGTACCGCCCGGCAAATGGGAATTCAAACGGTGGCGGTGTATTCCGATGCCGACCGCGACGCGCCGCACGTACGCTTTGCCGACGAGGCCTACCGCCTCGGTCCGGCGCCCAGTTCCCAAAGCTACCTCAATGTAGCCGCCGTGGTAGACGCCTGCCGGGCTTCAGGAGCCGACGCGGTGCATCCCGGCTACGGGTTTCTTAGCGAAAACGCAGATTTCGCCGAACGCATTGAGGCTGAGGGCCTAACCTGGATTGGGCCGCCCCCGGCGGCGATTCGCGTCATGGGCGACAAGCTGTCGGCCAAGGCGGCGGCTGCCCGGTTCGACGTGCCCTTGGTCCCCGGCAGCGACGGCGCCCTGGCGACGGCTACAGAAGCCCAGGAAGTTGCCGACCGCATCGGCTACCCGGTCATGATTAAAGCCTCAGCGGGCGGCGGCGGAAAAGGCATGCGCATCGTGCATTCGGCCGACGAAGTCCGCGAAGCCTTTGAAAACGCCACGTCTGAGGCACTGAAGTCCTTCGGCAACGGCGAAGTGTTCGTAGAAAAGTTCGTCACCTCGCCCCGGCACATTGAAATTCAGGTGCTTTCAGACGCCCATTGCAACCACCTGCACCTTTTTGAGCGCGAATGTTCCGTGCAGCGACGCCACCAAAAAGTGGTGGAGGAGGCGCCAAGCGCGATTCTGACGCCCGAACTGCGCGACCAGATGGGGGAGGCTGCGGTCAAGGCCGCCCAGAGCTGCGGCTACGTAGGTGCCGGTACCGTCGAATTCATTTTTGACGCCAGCGGAGCCTTCTACTTCCTCGAAATGAACACCCGCCTCCAGGTGGAGCACCCTGTGACCGAAGAGGTTACCGGTTTGGATTTGGTTGCGGAGCAAATTCGGGTCGCCCGCGGCGAACGCTTGCCCTACCGCCAACAGGACCTCAAGCTCAATGGCCACGCCATCGAGCTGCGCGTGTACGCTGAAGACGTCACCAACAACTTCGCGCCCGACACGGGCGTGCTCGAGGTCTACCGCCGCCCGACTGGCGCGGGAATCCGCGTGGACGACGGCGTGTACGAAGGTCAGGAGGTGCCGGTGTACTACGACCCAATGCTCGCCAAACTCATCGCGTGGGGCCCCGACCGCGAAACGGCGCGCAAGCGCCTGATCGCTGCCGTGGACCGTTATGCGGTCGTCGGAGTCAAGACCACGCTTCGCTTTGGCCGCTTCATCTTGGAGCATCCCGACTTCGTCAGCGGCCAATTCGACACCGGGTTTGTCGCCAAGAACTTCACGCCCGAGTCCTTGGAGCCGCGGACCGACGGCGCGGAATGGGCC
>JAURMB010000087.1 GCA_030831045.1 Schleiferiaceae bacterium | reverse complement strand
TTCCCGAGGCTTTTCCCGATGAGGAATCGCGGATTTGGCGGATTTCTTTGGCGCGTTAGTCTTTGCGCGAGTAAATCCGATCCTGCAGTTCCTGCGTCTTGTTCATCAAACCTCGGCTCACGTTCGCATAAAACAGATGGTAGATCTGTAAATCCGTCAAAACATGGTTTTCGATGTGCGGAACTTGGGTAAACGAATGGACCGGATACGAACCATGAATGCGCAAAATGTTGGAATCTAAAGCATTAATCGGACGAGTACGGCCTGCGTACTTCGGATACACCTCGCGCGCGATCAAGTCCGCCATGTAGGCCTCAACTTGCCTCAAGAAGGGGTGCCGAGCGTACTTGCGGTGAATGGACTTAACCAGCGCCGAATCAGAAATCAATTCAAGCTGGCCGGAATTCTTGAGCGACTCGTACTCTTCTTCGTTGGGTACAAAAATGGTGTTGATCAAAAGCGCCGAAAGGTGGTACGAAAGGCTGTCCAGGGACACGTCGCGGTGTTGTCCTTGCTGGTATTCGATCATAAAACCCGCCGATTCCGATGCCACTTGGTGGGCGATGATGTTCTCGTTCAAGTCCTTAATGTCGTCGGTCAGCGTCGTCGCAAGCCGTTGAATCAGCTGTTCTCGGTGGTTGTTGAGCTCGCGCCGTACGCGGTACTCCTCTACCAAAAAGGACAGGCTGATGCCAACTACTACCACCAGCAAATCAAAGAAATAGTTCTTCATACGGCCCAAGATACGCCGTTCATTTCGTGGAATGCGCCGCACCCGACGCGCAGGTCACTGCCCAAGCACCCGCACCTCATGCGGGCCCAAAGCCAGCGAGGCCCCAAAAGTCTCGGAATAATTAGGGGAAACCAGGTCGTCCCACGTTGTTTCGCGCAAAGCCGTCGGAACATTAAAGGTCACCGCCGTGGCCCGGGTGTTGATTAGCACCAGCACGCGATCGCCGTCGAGCTCGCGCTCAAACGCCAGAACGTTGGGGTGCGCATAGGGCTTCAGGCTGCCGTAACGCAGGGCCTCGTGCTCACGGCGCAAGGAAAACAACTGACCAAATCGCTCAGGCAGTCCGGGGTTGGCCGACCAATTCACCGGGTCTTTGCCAAAAAAACTGGTGGTTCCCGCCTCGCCGACCTCTTGGCCCGAGTAGATGAGCGGAACTCCGCCCATCAGCACCGCCGCGGCCTGGGCGGCAAACGAGGCTTCCACGCCGCCAAAAAGGGTCACGGGCGTCGCTTCCCACGCCGACTGGTCGTGGTTGGTCGCAAACCGCAGCCGCACCGCTGGCGAGGCGGTCTTTTCGGCATTGTGGGCCGCAAAAAGCTGGGTCGCCGGCGCCTGTGCGTCGCCAAACACTTGCTGCAGCTGATAATTCCAGTTCCATCCGTACAGCAAGGGCATACCCGCCTGGTAGTGGTCGGGGCGCTCGCCCTCGGTCAGGAACAGCAGCTTGCGGTCGGTAATTCCCTTGAGGCTGTCCATCGCCGACTTCCAAAACGCAAACGGAACGTAGTCTGCCGCATCGAACCGAAAGCCGTCGACGCCGACTTCGTGCACCCAAAATTTCATGGCGTCGATCATCGCGGCGTGCAGCTCGGGCTTGGCGTAGTTGAGGTCGGCCACGTCTTGCCAGTTGGTTCCCGGGGGGTGAACGATTTGGCCCGCTGCATTTTGTGTGTACCAATCGGGGTGCTGCGCAATCCACGGGTGGTCCCAGGCCGTGTGGTTGGCCACCCAGTCGATGATAACTGCCATCTTGCGGTCGTGGGCGGCAGCCACCAGTGCCTTGACGTCGTCGAGCGTGCCAAATTCCGAATCCACCGTGCGGTAATCGGCCACGCAGTAGGGCGAACCGATGGCCTTTAGGTCGCCCATCTTGAACACCGGCATGAGCCACAACGTGTTTACGTTCAGGGACTTGATGCGGTCCAAATCGGCCGTCACCCCGGCAAGGGTTCCGGAGGCCGAGTGGGCGCGCGGATTCACTTCATACAGCAAAAGGTCTTCGGTATCTACCACGTCGGTCAAAGAATTCCAAGGTTGGGGTTGGGGATCGGGGCGGCACGACGCCACAGCGGCAAGCGCCAAAATTCCGAACAAAAAAAACTGCGGCTTCACCCTCCAAACCTACGGCTAAACGCGCACCTTTACATCCATGAATGCTTCACCTAAAGTTTGGAAGATGCTCTTGCTCAACTGGCTCTTCGTTTACCCGTTAATTAACCTATTGATCCCCGCGGTTTTTCCGTTGACGGATGGCTGGCCCATGCCGGCGCGCACCTTGGTCCTCACCTTGATCCTGGTTCCCGTGATGGGGGTTGCGCTACCCCGCCTCCACGGCCGATTCGCTTCGTGGTTGCGCAAATAAGCCCTTAACTTCGGACGCACGATGAAGCGCCTTGCCCTTTACCTCGGTCCGCTCGGCTTTGCGGCCCTCCAGTTTACCGGATTCCCACCGCAGCAAAGCCTGGTAATGGGCACCGCCTTTTGGATGCTTCTGTGGTGGTTTACTGAGGCTATTCCGCTCGGAATCAGCGCACTAATTCCCTTGGTCACTTTTGGCGGAACCGGTGTCCTCACCAACGAAGCGCTTGCCAACGCCTACGCCAACCCGCTCATTTACCTGTTTATGGGCGGATTTCTCTTGGCGCGCGGAATCGAGCGCCACAACCTGCACCGCCGGCTAGCTTTGGCCATCTTGCGGCGGGTCGGGCACCGCAGCGAAACCGTTTTGGCCGGGGTCATGCTGGCGACCTTCACCTTGAGCCTGTGGATGAGCAATACGGCCACCGCGGTCATGATGCTTCCGCTCACCTTATCGCTCCTCACCCACTTGCCGGGCGAAAACGCCCAACTCGAGCGCAGGGTGCTGCTGGGAATGGCCTGGGGTGCCAACCTCGGAGGCATCGGAACCCTCATCGGCACGCCGCCCAACCTGGTTTATGCGGCCTTTCGCCAGGAGGCCGTCGGCGTCCAAACCGGGTTTATGGAATGGACTGCGGTCGCTTTTCCGCTCGCTCTGGTGCTGCTGGTCGTCGCCTACCTCGTGCTGCGGCGCGGACTCCCCTCGGTGGACCTCGGCGACCTGGAGTGGCCCGAATCCGCTCCGTGGTCCAAGGCCGAAGTGCGCGTAGCCCTGATTTTTGGCGCTACGGCGCTGCTGTGGATGACCCGGCAATGGGTTGAGCCGCTCGTCACCCCCTACGGCTGGGCCTTGCCCGACCAGGTCATCGGAATCGCCGGCGGCATTCTCATGTTTGCGGTGCGCGACGGCAAAGGTGCGCCCCTGCTGCGGTGGAAGGATGCGCGCAAAATCGAATGGGGCATCCTCTTGCTATTCGGAGGCGGACTCTCGCTTGCCGCAGGCATGCAGGCCTCGGGCTGGCTCGACGCCCTCGAGGCCCTG
>JAURMB010000086.1 GCA_030831045.1 Schleiferiaceae bacterium | reverse complement strand
TGGGACGGTGCCAACATCACGGGCGCCAAGGTTCTGATTAAAGCCCAGGGCAAGTGCACCACCGACCACATTTCGATGGCCGGCCCTTGGCTGCGCTACCGCGGACACCTCGACAACATCGCCAACAACACGCTGATCGGCGCGGTGAACGCCTTCAACGGCGAAACCAATAAGGTGCTCAACCAATTGACGGGCGAGTACGGTGAAGTTCCGACCGTGCAGCGTGCCTACAAGGCCGCGGGCATCCCCACCCTTGTGGTCGGCGACCAGAACTACGGTGAAGGATCGTCGCGCGAACACGCCGCCATGCAGCCCCGCCACCTTGGTGTGCGCGCCGTGCTGGTGAAAAGCTTCGCCCGCATTCACGAGACCAACCTCAAGAAGCAGGGTATGCTGGCGCTGACCTTCGCCAACGAATCCGACTACGACAAAATTCAGGAACGCGACGTCGTGGACTTCGCCGACTTGACCGCGTTTGCACCGGGTAAGCCGTTGACGTTGGTATTCCGCCACGAAGACGGAAGCGAAGACCGCATTTCGGCCAACCACAGCTACAACGCCCAGCAGATTTCGTGGTTCAAGGCCGGTTCGGCGCTGAACATGATTGAGAAGTAAGCACGCTGACCGCGTGAAGAAGGCTCCGGTGCTCGCAAGGCACCGGAGTTTTTTTTAACGTTTGCTCAACAGCTAGGCGGGCAATTTGCCCTACTTTCGAGGAACGATGCACCACGACGCCGCCACACGAAGAGTCCACCACGGTTGGGCCATGTACGACTGGGCCAATTCGAGCTACTCCCTGGTGATTGGCACGGCCATTTTTCCGATTTACTACTCCGCGGTAATGGAGGCCGCGGGGCGGTCTGAGGTTAGCCTGCTCGGAATCTCGTTCAGCACCACCGCCGCCTACACGTTTGTCATGGCCGCCGCCTACCTGGTCGTCAGCCTGGGCACGCCGTACCTCAGCGCGCTCGCCGAGGTTTCGGGGAGCAAGAAAGCGTTTATGCGCCGCTTCATTTACAGCGGAACCTTGGCTTGCTTCGCCATGTATTTTTTCACGGCGGATGCGCTGATTCTCGGACTCCTAACCCCCTTTGTCGCGTCAATCGCCTTTGCAGGAAGCCTGGTTTTTTACAACAGCTACCTGCCTGAAATTGCGGCCCCAGACGATCAGGATGCCCTGAGCGCCCGCGGATTTGCCCTTGGCTACTTCGGTTCTGCCTTGATGCTCATTGTGGCTCTGGCCTTCATTCAAAACCCCGCGTGGTTTGGTCTGGATGGCCCCGGCCTAATAACGCGCTTTACGTTTGTTGCCGTCGGAATTTGGTGGCTCGGTTGGGGCGAATACAGCTTACGCCGCCTCCCAGATGGCTGCGCCGTGGGTGATCGCCAAAAGGGCTGGATTCGCGCGGCCTACCAACAGCTTTTTGATGTAGCCAAGTCGTTTCGGGCCACAAAGGGCCTCGAGCGCTTCGTCCTCGGATTCTTCTTTGCGTCAGCCGGCGTGCAAACCGTCATCCTCATCGCGACGCTGTTTGGCAAGGAGGCGCTGCATCTAGAAACATCCGCACTGATCACCACCATTTTGCTCATTCAGTTTGTGGGTATGCTTGGGTCGTGGCTGTTTGCCCGCTTGAGTCGGGTCTTAGGAAACATTCGGGCCCTCCTCGTCTCTGGGGCGCTTTGGATGCTCATCAGCTTTCTGGCCTACTTCATTCAAAGCGAGCTGCAGTTCTACTTGCTCGGGGCCGGTGTTGGTTTGGTATTGGGCGGAATTCAATCGCTCGCCCGCTCTACCTTCAGCCAACTGCTGCCGCCGGCCGAGGAGCACGTCGTGTACTTCAGCTTTTTTGACGTCGCCGAAAAACTGGCTACGGTACTCGGTATGGTCGCCGTGGGCTGGATCGAAACCCTGACAGGCGATTTGCGCCTTGCCGCGGTTATGCTATCGGGCTTTTTCGCGGTTGCGGTCGTCCTGTGGGCGCGGGTTCCGTGGAAGCGCTAGTGGCATATAAATTGTACCTTTGGGGTATGCTTAGAACGTTTTCGGTTATTTTTCTCCTTGCAGGCGTGGCGGCCATTTCTTCGAGCTGCTACTACGACAATGCCGAGCAGCTGTACGGCACCGGCGGAACCTGCGATTCGACCGCCACGTGGTCGGTTGACATTCAACCGATGATCCAAACGCAGTGCGTGGGTTGCCATCAGGGCGCCAGTGCAAGCGGGGGCCTTGACCTCAGTAGCCACGCTTCGGTTCAGGCTTCAACCCTCAACGGCTCCCTCATCGACCGCATTCAGCGCGGAGCAGGTGATCCGCTTGCGATGCCCCCCAGCGGGCCTTTGTCCAACTGCAACCAAGCCAAAGTCCGCGTCTGGGAGCGGGGCGGCGCGCTACCTAACTGATTATGAAGAAGATTTTTGCCCTGGCGGCCCTGGGACTTTCCCTAATGGCGTCCGCCCAAAAGCTGACAAGCAAAGACACGCAAGTGCACATCAACGCGTCAACGCCGGTTGAAGACATCGATGCAGTGCTGAATAACGCGGTCGGAATTCTCAATACCGAAACCAACGAAGCCGTTTGGCAGCTTCAAATTCAGTCGTTTACGTTTAAGCGCGCCCTGATGCAGGAGCACTTCAACGAGAACTACATGGAATCGACGAAGTTCCCCAAGGCAACGCTGCGCGCCAAGATTGGCGGAGTAACCGATTGGAAGAAGCCGGCCACCTACAAGGGCGGTATTAAAGGCCAATTGGAAATTCACGGAGTAACTAAAGACGTGTCGATACCGGTTACGATCACGGTGAACAAGGACGGTTCGGTGAGCATCGAAAGCGAATTCAGCGTGCGCACCGCCGACTACGGAATTGAGATTCCGACGCTCGTGGTGTCAAAGGTCGCTGAGGTCGTTAAGGTCACCGTTAAATCGACGTTGAAGGGTGCGTAAGCTGGTTTTGGCCTTCTTGGCCCTGAGTTCGATGGGTCTTTGGGCTCAGGATGATTTGCTCGCGGAACTGAACGCCATGGCCCCCGAGGCACCCAAGCAGTTCGCGTTTGCCACGTTTAAGGGAACCAAATTGGTCAACGGATCGACCGTTGAAATGCCGGGCGCGGGGGTCGGACAGTTCATTGTCGGACACCGCTTTGGCGCGCTCAACGACAAGCCGCTTTATAACCTCTTCGGAATGGATGTGGCCCAGATCCGCTTCGAGTATTCCTACAACCCGGTAGCTTGGCTGAACGTCGGTCTCGGTCGTTCGTCCGGAAGCAAGACCTACGACGGATTCACCAAAGTGCGCGTGCTGCGCCAGTCTAAAGGAGGTAAAGGCCTAAACAGCCCCGTAAGCGTAGTGTGGTATTCGTCCATGACGCTGACGACGGTTCCGTTCACGGACGGTTTTGATCATTTTTTTACCGACCGCCTAGCCTACGCCCACCAGCTGATGGTGGCGAGCAAGCTTAACGACAAGGTGTCGGTGCAGGTGGCGCCGACGCTCGTGCACTTCAATTTGGTTCCGCTGGCGAGCGACCGCAACGACCAGCTTGGCCTTGGCTTGAGCGGACGCTATAAGCTCACGCAGCGCATGGCGCTCACGGCCGAAACCATGTTCCGCCAAACTCCGTTTGCCGGCACGCACATGCCGTTGAGCATTGGGCTTGACCTCGAGACCGGAGGCCACGTTTTTCAGTTTCATGTAACCAATGCTCGGTCGATGGCAGATCCGCAGTGGATGATGCAGACCCCGGGCTCTTGGGCCAACGGAGATTTGTTCCTTGGATTTAATATTTCGCGGGTGTTTACCCACGTAAAACCAAAAGAATTGCGATGAAAAATGTTCTTGCCGCGTTGAGCCTCGGGCTGTTGGCCTCGTGCACGCACCTTCCGCCGGTCCCAGACCCCGAACCCACGCCCTGTGATCCGGGAATCGTCGATTTCACGAACGAGATCTACCCGATGATTCAATCAAACTGCGCCATGAGCGGTTGCCACGTGGGGCCTTATGCAGCCGATGGCATTGATCTTTCGACTTATGCGGGAATTCGTGCAGAAGTAAAACCGGGAGATCCGAACGATAGCGAACTCTATGAAGTGCTTTGGGAATCAGGTGATGATTTGATGCCGCCGCCACCGATGGCCCCCTTGAGTTCCGCACAGAAGGAGCGCATTCGCCTCTGGATACAGCAAGGAGCCAACGAGACCAACTGTGCGGGTGCGTGCGACTCGACGTCGGCCACAACGTATTCTGCGGTGATTGCCCCCATGATTCAGGCCAACTGCCTCGGGTGCCACCAAGGTTCCGCACCGTCGGGCGGTGTTTCGCTGGGAACCTATGCCCAGACCGTGAACGCCGTGAACGCTTCGGGCCTCGTCGACGCTTTGAGCGGCACCAACGGCCGCGCCCTGATGCCGCCCGCTGGGGCCATGAGCACCTGCAACGTCGCCTTGCTCAAGCGCTGGGTACGCGCGGGAATGCCGCAGTAGCAGCTCGATTTTTTCACGGCGCCCGCCCGGTTTTGCACCGCGGCGGGCGTTACTTTTGGTGCCCATGGAGCAGTATGATTTTATTGTGGTTGGCGGCGGCATCGTCGGTGCTGCGGTGGCCCACAAGTTGGCGCAGGCCTACCCCGAAGCCAAGGTGGCGGTGCTTGAAAAAGAGGGCGGACTCGCCCAGCACCAAACCGGCCGGAACAGCGGCGTAATCCACTCCGGACTTTACTACAAGCCGGGTTCGCTAAAGGCGCGCACCTGCCTAGACGGGTACGGTCAAATGCTCCGCTTTGCGCAAGAGCACGGAGTTGCGCACGAGGTATGCGGTAAGGTTGTGGCGGCCGTGGGCTCTGAGGAGGAGGCCCGGCTCGAAACCCTGCGCCTTCGGGGCATGGAAAACGGGCTGGAAGGCCTGCGCTACCTCGACGAGCGCGAGCTTCGCGAGCGCGAACCCCACCTGAACGCCACCAAAGCCTTGCTGGTCCCGCAGACCGGCATCATCCACTACGCCGACGTAACGGAGGCCCTCCTGCGGTCAAGCCGTGCCATCGTTAGGCTCCAAACCACCGCCACAGGATTTACCCAAGAAGGAGTTGCTACCCGCAAGGGTTTGGTTCGCGGAAAAAACATCATCGTGTGTGCGGGGCTCCAGAGCGACCGCCTTGCCCGGCGCGACGGCGTTGAGGCGGACCTGCAGATCGTGCCGTTCCGCGGTGACTACTACGAACTTAGTTCGCCCGCGCAGGCCAAAGTCAAGCACCTCATTTACCCGGTACCGGACCCCAATTTCCCATTTTTGGGCGTGCACTTTACCCGAATGGTGCACGGTGGCGTCGAGTGCGGACCGAACGCGGTATTCAGTTTTGCCCGGGAGGGGTACACTAAAACGGCCTTCAGTGGGGCGGACACGGCCGCGGCCCTCGGGTTCGGCGGAACGTGGAAGCTGTTCGCCCAGCATTGGCGGTACGGACTGGGCGAGTACGAGCGGGCATTCAGCAAAACAAAATTTCTGAATGCCCTCCAACGGTTACTTCCGAGTCTTGAACGCGCGGATTTGCTCCCCGGCCGTGCCGGAATCCGTGCCCAAGCCCTACGCCGCGACGGCAGCCTTGAAGACGATTTTGTCCTTCGTCAAGGCGAGCGCGCCTTTCACGTGCTCAATGCTCCTTCACCCGCAGCCACGGCCTCGTTGGCGATTGCAGACGAAATCTTGCGCCAGGCTGGCTACGTTGGTTAGCAACGAGCAACTAGTAGCTAGCAACTAGTTGCGAGCAATTAGCAACTAGCAACCGGCAACGAGCACCCCGTTAGCCAACCGGCCATTCGCTCTCCTTGCCCACGTGAAAAAGGGCGTCGCCGCGGTGCACGAGCGGAATGTTGTTGTGCCCAATGATGAAGCCGTCGAAGGGCGCAAAAACCTTGACCGAATAGGAGTCGTAGGGATTGCGGATGCGACCGATGAGCTCACCTTCCGTAATGGCCTGGCCGCTCTGGCGTTCAAACGAGAAAAGTCCGCTCGCCTCAGCCCGAACCCAGGTGGTTTGGTTGAGGTGGCGGGGCATGCTGCGCTTGCCGTGTCGGTCTTTGAGGCCGCGCACTTTTGGGGTT
>JAURMB010000085.1 GCA_030831045.1 Schleiferiaceae bacterium | reverse complement strand
CAGGAGTACCGCATCGACGGAATTCGCTTTGACTACACCAAAGGTTTTTTGAACGGCAACGCCGGGAGTTCCGCGGTCCGCCAAGCCATTATTAAGCGCATCGGCGACACGATTTGGTCGGTGAATCCCAATGCGCACGTGATTTTGGAGCACTGGGCCGACAACAGTGAAGAAAAGGCCCTGGCGGACTATGGCTTTATGCTTTGGGGCAATTCAACCTACAATTTTCACCAGGCAGGGCAGGGCAACGCGCAGAGCAATTTTTCGTGGGCCTACCACGGCGCGCGCGGATGGTCGCAACCCGCCTTGGTTTCGTACCCCGAAAGCCACGACGAGGAACGCCTGATGTACGAGGTGCTCACGTACGGGAATACGTCTAACGCCAACCACAATCCAAAGCAGCTGGCTACGGGGTTGCGCCGCGCTGAGGCCGTGAACCTGTTTGCCTACCTGATTCCGGGACCTCGAATGATTTGGATGTTTGGCGAGCTGGGCTACGACGTGTCGATAAATGTTCCGTGCCGGGTCTGCAACAAGCCCTTGCGCTGGAACTACTACCAGGTTCCGGAACGCCGCCGCCTGTACGACGTGACGTCGGCGGTGTTTCACCTAAGGCGCGCGCATCCGGCGACGTTCCGCGACGGACAGTTTGCCTACAGTTTGTCGGGCACCACCAAGCGCATGGTGTTTAACAGCAGCGGAATGGACGCAGTGGTCTTGGGCAACTTCGGCGTGACGACCCAGACGATTATTCCGGCTTTCCCGGGCGCGGGAACGTGGTACGAGTACTTCAGCGGCGATACCCTTCTCGTGACCGACGTTAATGCGAGCCTATCGCTGGCTCCCGGCGCGTACCGGGTGTACACCAGCGCCAAGCTGGCCCAGCCGCAGATCACGCTCGATGTCGAAGAGCTTCCGGGTGTTCCCCTGACCCGCGTGTACCCAAATCCCGCCTCAAACGGATTTTGGCTGGAGCGTCCGGCGGCTGAAGGACACGTGGAGCTGGTGGACGCGCAAGGCCGCGTACTTCGCCACTGGGAGCGTTCAGCTGCGGAGCTCGAGTACCTAGACCTCGGCGGACTTCCGGCGGGGTGGTACGTGGTTCAGGTGCACGATGCCTTGGGCAGCGAGCGCCATACCTTGCAGGTCCAGTACTAGTGCTCATGATACGCGTTTTTTGCCTGCTTGCGTTGCTGTCAGCGCAGGGCCTTTGGGCCCAACTTCCGTACCGTCTGAGCTTGCGGACCGACGGCTTGGCGTACGGGGCCAGCGCTGCCCTAGCCGGTTGGAACGGGTATGCCGCTGGCCAGCATCGCGGATTCAGCGAATTTGAGCTTGCAATGCTCGGCGCGCCACGTGCGGTGGGCTTCGATCGGGTTGCCCTGAATCGCTGGAACGAGGCCGCCGGACAACGGTCGGATTATACCCTGTTCGCCGCTTTTGGCGCCGCGGGCATCACGGCCCTTGCCCACACCCGTGCCGACCACCGCATCGCCGATGCTGCCGTGCTTGGAAGCATGTGGTTCCAGGCCAACCTCAGTACCTTGATGCTAACGGATGCAGTGAAAAATGCGGTTCGCCGCAACCGCCCCTTCGTGTACTTCGACGGGGCACCCCTAGCGGAACGTATGGAGGCAGATGCCCGCAAGTCCTTTTTTTCGGGCCACGCGAGCCTCACAGCTTGCAACACGTTTTATGCGGCCAAAGTGTGGAGCGACCTGCACCCGAATTCCCGGTGGAAGCCCGCAGTGTGGTCGGCCGCAGCGGCGGTTCCCGCTTATGTGGCTTGGCAGCGGGTTCAGGCAGGAAAACACTACCCCTCAGATGTATTGGTAGGGTTCGCAGTGGGAGCCGCGGTCGGATACCTCATTCCGCAGCTGCACCTGACGCGCTGATCCACCGAACAAGCCCATCGGGTCGGGAGATTCGAGCAGTTATTTGGGTAATTTGACCCGAATTCAGGCTAAGGCTGTCTGCGGACACCTCAATGGCCCAGTCCTTTGCGGTGACCCCCCGTACCGCATAGGTGCCGGGCGGTATGTGATCGCTCCACTGTCGGTTTTGCGGAGCCAGTTTTATTCGGTGCGTAGTTGAGCCCGAAAGTTCGAGGTACGAGTAGGGTAGTTCCCCTCGGTAGTCCAAATTGATGCTCAGCCAAGAGGGTTTTAGGTCCGCCAAGTCTGCCTTCGGTTTGGCGTTAACCGGATTAAAGGGAATTCTGGACGCAACGGATAACTGACTCAATTTGCCGTTCCGCCCCCATTCTCCCGTTACCGAAAGCTGATCATGGCTAAGCCTCAATGCGGTCGGGGTCCCCAACTGAATGTAGCTTCCTTGCCAACGCGACCAAGCTCCCGGCGACCATCGAGCGGTAGACGTTCGGGAATCCACGAATACGGACCATCGACCGAGTTTTTGCGTTTCGATCCACGTTCGCAAGCTGAGTTCTGCTTTATGATCGTAGAAGGCTGCGTGCAACCAAAACTGATAATCCCGAGCTTTTGTCGTCACGATGAATTGATTGGAGCTGCGAACGGAACTTGATTGGCGGCGGTATTCTAAACTGCCTGAAGCATGATGCACGCGAATCATGCCAAGCTGCTGCGACGGTCCTTGAGCCCAGCGGACGTCGATCATTGGGCTGCGAAGCCCAACCTGTATGCACTTCTGCCGGTAGCTGGCCTCAAGGCGTTGCGGCCCAATTTGCGCGGATACCGAAGTCGCGCCGCCTAGGTTTTGCTGCAGCGAGATTCCGTTCCAGCTCAACCTTCCCACGAAGTGCGTGCGGTGCGCAGCTACCTGATAGGATACCTGATGTTTGCCGCGAAGTACGTGGCCCTTACTTAAGATTCCCAGTCCGTTGCGCGGAGACCACCACAGTCCTGTTCCGCGGTGGTCGATGCTCCAACCCCAACCTAAGTTCTGGCTGCCGTACTTCAAGGACCAGGGACCATAAGCGGCGGTAAGTTGCGACCGAATGCCCTCACTGGCCAACGCGGTTTGGGCCCATAGGTGGCTTTTGGGCCCTAAAAAACTGCCTCCAAGTAACGGCAACAGCCCACTTTGCGAATACGTCAGGGCCCACCATAGGGCGAAGCTCATGGGCGCAAAGAAGCTAAAACACTGCCCTGGGACGTTTCAATCCAAACGCCCTGAGCGCCTGGTGGAATCCGCCAAATTCGATGGTCACCGGGACGCAGAACCCCGCCGGCCAATCGGTTTCCAAAACGTTCGAAATCTCGAAGTTCGTAGCAGGCTCCGGCCCAAAAGGAGGTTGACGAATTCTGGACCTTAACTCCGCCATCTACCCATTCCAGATCGAGTTCCGTTCCGACAGGTCCGCGATATAAATCGACGGCGTAGCGCGTTGAGATGCGCAGGGTGAGTGCTTGCTTGGGCGAAGCTTCGAGGGTTGGCTGATCGGTGGTTATGTAGATGCGGGTTGCTTGGCTCACCGAATCATCGTTCAGCCAGCGGTAGGGCACTGAGCGCGATTCATTGGCGTCCAAGCTGACCTGACTGGGAATTTGTAGCGCATTTTGAGGCCCCCAAAGGCTGTCGGCGGTCACGTAGGCCGTTACCGGTTGGTCGCTTGAATTTTTCAGGTCGATTGTGCCGCTCGGGTTGCTTGTCCATGCGTGAACGTGACTTAACCCATTCCGCACCACAACTTGGGCCCGCAGCCCGGCGGACACACCAACCGAAAGAAAGAGCCAGGCCCAAAGATGATTTGGACCTAGACCTTGAGCAAAACTCCGCATTAGAAGTTGCTCATTGTGAACTGAAGCGACACCACACCGGCCGTGGAAGCGTCCAAGTCTTGGGTGGCAAAATTCACAGCATACGTCACGGGAATGCCTTGACCCGAGGAAATTCCCGAATAGGCGGAACCGATTCCGTCAACTAAGACGCCCGAGGTGGTGGCGCTGGTGAGTTCCAATTCGTGGCCTGATCCAAAATCGCCAATCCCAGCGCCCGTCGCAGTTAGCGTTAGGCTAACGCCATCGGGAAGCGTGCCACCGACGATGTCCACGCTAATTTGCCGTTGGTCGTCGGGTGCCGCCGTTTTTACCGAGGTGTACTGAAGGTACATGGTTTGGTTGGGTACCGCGGGGTAAGCGGCACCTGGCACATTGGGGGCCATCAAGTAAAATGTAAGGTCCGTTAAATTGGCACTTTGGGCATTAACGGCACGAATCATCGACGACTCTTCAATTAAAAACAAGGCATCGACAAAGTCCGAACTTTGGGCAGATGCCGAGAGGGCGGCACAAAGGGTTCCAGAAACAAGCAATAAACGCATAACAGAGAGATTTAAGGTTAGCGCTCCCCACCGCGGGGAACAACCCAAAACTCCAACCGCCCTCGGGTCCGAGTCGGTTCCAACGGCTACGCTAGCCGAGGTTAAACGTTAAAAGACAGCTAGTACGGTGCCAGCACCGGTTTGTTGCCCACGATTCCTTCGATGCGTTCCATCACCTCGGGGGTTAGGAGCGCGACGGCCTCGGCCGATTTGAGGTTTTCGTGCAGCTGCTCGACCCGGGTAGCGCCAAGCATTACCGTCGACACGTGCGGGTTTTTTAAGCACCACGCGATGCCCAATTGGGCTGGGGTGATGCTGAGTTCCGCGGCGAGGTCGGCCAAGCGGCCGGCAATGGCCAGTTTTTCTTCGACCACGTTTCGGTCCTTGAGCCACGAAAGCTCGTCGCGGTTCAGGCGAAAATCTTCGCGCAGCCCGTCGCGGTACTTGTTGGTCAAAATGCCTGAGGCGAGGGGCGACCAGATGGTGGTTCCGAGGCCAATTCGCTCAAATAGGCGCAGAAACTCGGACTCCATTTTTTCGCGGTGCAGCAGGTTGTACTGCGGCTGCTCCATCGTCGGGCCGATGAGGTGGTGCTGGTCGGCAACGCGCTGGGCGTCCATGATTTCTTCGGCACTCCATTCCGAGGTGCCCCAGTACAGGATTTTGCCCTGCATGATCAGCTGGTGCATCGTCCAGACCGTCTCTTCCATCGGCGTCGCTTTGTCGGGCCGGTGGCAGAAGTACAGGTCGAGGTAGTCGACGCGAAGTCGTTCGAGGGCTTGGTGGCAGGCCTCGACGACGTGCTTGCGGTGCAGTCCGCGCTGGGTCGGAAGCTTGCCTCCGGCGCCAAAAAAGACCTTGGACGACACGGTGTAGCTGTCGCGCGACCAACCTACCTCGCTGAGGATGCGGCCCATCACGCGCTCGGACTCGCCGTGGGCGTAAACTTCGGCGTTGTCAAAAAAATTGACGCCGGCATCGTAGGCCGCCACAAACAAGTCTTTGGCGGTCGGGTAGGGGATTTGGTTGCCGAAGGTGATCCAGGTTCCGAACGAAAGCTCGCTAAGCTGCAAGCCAGAGCGACCTAAACGACGGTATTCCATGGCTTTAGGCCTGGTTGAAGAGTTCGAACTCGAAGCTCTCCATAATTGGGTTGGCGAGCAGTTTTTGGCAGGCCACCGTCACTTTTTCGTGCGCCTCGTCTTTGCTGGCGGCCTCCACCTCCAGGGTGATGTGCTTGCCGATGCGCACTCCGCCAACTTCGGGCAGTCCGAGGGACGGCATGCTTTGGCTCACGGCCTTGCCTTGGGGGTCCAAAAGTGCCTTGTGGGGCATTACGTTGATTTCAGCGCGGAATTTCATAAAAAGCGTTTTTCGAGGGCAGAAACTACAGGCAGCAAAGGTACGGCAACCGCCATCGCGGCCAAGCCCCAAAACGCAAATACCGTGAGCGATACCGCAAGCCAGACCAGCCGAAATCCGCGCGACCACCAACCCGTCGGAAGGTCCTTGAACGAAGCCACGGTAAACGAGGCATTCAGGCTGTAGACCGACCACGCCAGCGCTACCAAAAAGACGGCCGGGTGCAGCGGAACCAGCTCGGCGTCAGCCGCATACAGGAGCCCCAGCACAAAGGCGGTATTGGCCGGGGTGGGCATGCCCAAAAAGCCGGGATGGTCCTTCATGTCTGAGTTGAAGCGCGCCAAACGGTAGACCGACGCCAAAGTGACCGCCCAGCCAAGCACCGGCAGCGCAGGCCAGCTGTAGGCCGTGTTCATCCACATCGCGAGCTGCATCCACATGAATCCCGGAACCACCCCAAACGTGATGGCGTCGGCTAGGCTGTCAAGCTGCACGCCGAACTCCCCGCTCACGCCGACCTTGCGGGCGGCCCAGCCGTCCAGGCCGTCAAAGACAAAGGCCAGCATTACGGCGGCCGTGGCGTACTCGAAATTCTGGAACATCAAGTACCAAATGGCGGCCATTCCGCAGGCCACGTTGCCCAAGGTGAGGGCGTTCGGAATCCATCGCATTCCACAAAAGTACGGCGCTACCTTTGGGGTCATGGCGACGTTAAACCGACTTCCGAACGGGGCGCTGGCCCTGCTAACTCCGCTGCTGCTGTGCCTCGCGTGGCCCGGAACCTTGGGCTACCACGAATTCCCGGTGCTGGCGCCGCTTTTGTGGGTGTCGATGGTGCCCATGCTGGTGCTCGAATCGCGGATGCGCGAAGGCAAACTCCGCCATTTTGCCGGGTGGGCTTTGGGCAGCATGGCCCTGTTTACCTTGGCCACAACCTGGTGGGTCGCCGGTGCCCACTGGTCGGGTGTGCTTGGCGCAGTGCTCATCAACGGAACCCTCATGGCCGGCGTCTGGACGCTGTACAGCTACGCGGCACGTCAGGTCGGCGTCCGCACCGCGCTCTGGATTTGGGTCACGGGCTGGTTGGCCATCGAAATCCTGCACGACGACTGGGCCTTTAGCTTTCCGTGGCTGAATTTGGGCAATGCTTTTGCGGAGGTTCCGCACTGGGTGCGCTGGTACGCCTGGACCGGGCCTCGAGGCGGAAGCCTTTGGATGCTCATCGCCAACGTGGTGGTGTGGCAGTTGGCCGATGGCGGAACCCGGCGCCTGCGCCGCGTGCTCCTGGCCACCGTGCTTGGTCCCGTCGCCCTGAGCTATGCCGTTGGTGCGTGGCTTGACGCCCAAAAGCCCAGCGGAAGCCTGCGTGCGCTTGTCGTGCAGCCCAACGTCGATCCCTACACCGAGAAGTTCCAAACGCCTGATTTGCAGCAGGCCCGCTACTGGGCGGCACAGGCTGCATCCGTGGCGGATTCCGCCCCGGGCCTCCTGGTGCTACCCGAAACCTTTTTGCACGAGGGACTTGACGAGAACTACGCGTCGAATTGGCCTTCGCTGCTGGCGTTTGAGCCGCTGCTGCGCGAAAATTGGGCGGTGGTACTCGGTGCGACCACCTACCGACTTCACGGCGAAGAGCCTGGCAACCCCGCGGCTCGGCGCATCGATGACCGCCGCTACGTGAGCTACGCCAACGCCGCAGTTTTTGCCCGAGCGGGCCTCCCGCTGCAGATCTACCGCAAGTCCAAGCTCGTGGTAGGCGTCGAATCCATGCCCATGGCGTCGACCTTGAATGCGGTGCTGGGCGACCTGACGCTTTCGCTGGGGGGCACCAGCGGCACCCTCGCCACCCAAACCGAGCGCAGCGTGTTCGAGGCCGGTCCCGACCTGCCCCGCATCGGTGCACCCATTTGCTGGGAACAAGATTTTGGTCCCTACGCCGCCGAGTTTTCGAATGCCGGAGCCGAAGTGCTGACGATCATCACGAACGATGGTTGGTGGGGCAACACCCCCGGCCATGTCGCCCACCTGCACTACGCTCGGCTGCGGGCTGTTGAGCAGAATCGAGCCGTGCTGCGCAGCGCCAACACGGGAATTTCAGCGGTCATCGGCCCCGACGGGCAGGTGCAGCAGTCGCTGGGTTGGGACCAGCAAGGCATGCTCCGCGCCACGGTGCCCACATTCAGCGAGCCGACGTTTTTTGTGCGCCACGGCGACATTATCGGTCAATGGGGGCTTTTTGTCTTTGGATTCTTGGTGCTGAGTTTGGTGGTGCGCCGGTTGCGGGGGCTTAAAGCCGTTTAGCGCGGTAGGGTACAGGGCGGAATTCCGCACCGTGCGCCCTCGCGCACGCCCGTGAGGCCTACCTTTGCCGCATGGAATTCGATGTACTCGTTATCGGCGCCGGCCCTGGAGGCTACGTAAGCGCCATTCGCTGCGCCCAGCTCGGTTTTTCAACGGCTTTGGTTGAAAAAGACCCCACCCTCGGAGGTACCTGCCTCAACGTCGGATGCATTCCGTCCAAAGCCCTCCTGGATTCTTCTGAGCACTACTACAACGCCACCCACGCGTTCGCCGAGCACGGCATCGAGGTCGAGGCACCCAAGATCAACTGGGCCCAAATGATGGCCCGCAAAAAGCAGGTGGTCGACACGACCTGCTCGGGCATCGACTTTTTGATGAACAAAAACAAGGTTACGGTCCTCAAGGGCCTCGGGTCGTTTGTCGACGCCCACACCGTCAAGGTTTCGGGTACCGAAGAGCAGACGGTGAAGGCCAAGCACATCGTCGTCGCTACGGGTTCAACCCCCATCGAACTGCCGTTTGCCAAGTTTGACGGCGAGCGCATCATCAGTTCGACCGAAGCCCTCAGCCTTCCCGAGGTGCCCAAGCGCCTGATCGTGATCGGCGGCGGCGTGATCGGCCTCGAACTCGGCAGCGTGTACACGCGCCTTGGCGCTGAGGTAACCGTCGTCGAGTTTGCCGATTCCATCCTCGCTACGATGGACGGGTCGATTGGTAAGGAGATGCAGCGTGTGCTGCGCAAGACCGGCATGTCGTTTCACCTCGGAACCAAGGTTGAGGGTGTCGAGCGCCACGGCGACGTGGTGAAGGTGAAGGCTACCGACAAGAAGGGCAATGCCGTTGAGCTCGAAGGCGACTACTGCCTCGTGGCCGTGGGCCGCAAGGCAAATACCGCCGGGCTTAACTACGAAGCTGCCGGCATTACGGCCGACGAGCGCGGACGCCTCAACGTGAACGACCACCTGCAGACGAGCCAGCCGCACATTTTTGCAATCGGCGACGTGGTGCGCGGGGCGATGCTGGCGCACAAAGCCGAGGAGGAGGGCGTAGTGGTTGCCGAGCAGATTGCCGGCCAGAAGCCGCACATGGACTACAATTTGATTCCGGGTATCGTGTACACGTGGCCGGAGGCCGCGAGCGTCGGCCAGACCGAGGAGCAGCTTAAGGCCAGCGGCCGCGGGTACAAGGTGGGCAATTTTCCGATGCGGGCACTGGGCCGCAGCCGCGCTTCAGGCGACACCGACGGGTTTGTGAAGGTTTTGGCCGACGCCAGCACCGACGAGGTGCTTGGCGCCCACATTGTGGGTGCCCGTGCGGCCGACTTGATCATGGAACTCGCGGTGGCCATGGAGTACCGCGCTTCAGCTGAAGATGTGGCGCGCATCTGCCACGGACACCCGACCTACACCGAGGCCATCAAAGAGGCGGCCCTCGACGCGACGGCGAAACGAGCCATACACATGTAGTCCCATGGGCTGGCGTCAACGCGTTTGGTCCAACCCTCCGGCGGACCTCGCGGACGAACTTCAGCGCCGCGGGTCCGCAGAGACCTACTTTGCCTTTTTTGAAACCCACCCGGCTGCCCCGGAGGAGGAACTGAATACTATGCGCTGGATGGCCGCGGGCGGCTGCCGCCGCGTTCACCGAGTCGACCGAGCGACCCCCGAGTCCTGGGCCGAGCTGGCTGCCGCTTGGCGCCGCCGACCTACGTGGTGGTTTGGCGTGCTGGGCTACGACCTCAAGAATGCGTTTGAACCCACGTTGCCGCCGCGCGGTGAAGCCTGGCACGGCATGCCCGACGTGGCGATGTGGGAACCCGAGTGGGTTCTCGAGTGCCGTTCCGACGGAACCGTCGTGGAGCACGGCGACGCGCAAGCCTGGCTCAAGCAGTCCGCGCACCTTAACGAAAGTACCACCCAGCAACAGGCTCAATGGTCGGTGAGCTGGTCGGCTCCGGACTACCTTGAGCGTGCGGAATCGCTCCGCCTTCACCTACATCGGGGCGACATTTACGAGGTTAACCTTTGCGTGGACTCCGAAGCTAAAGGAGAACGGGACCTCGGTCGCCTTTTTGCGAAGCTGCGGGAACAGACCGAAGCGGGCATGGGGGGCATGATTCGTTGGGGCGATTTCTCTGTAGCGAGCGCTTCGCCGGAGCGTTACGTAAAGGTTGCGCCTGATGGCAAAATTTGCAGCCAACCCATTAAGGGCACGGCTTCACGGGGTCGTGATTTTGAGGCGGACGCGGCCGCCGCGGCAGAACTTAGGTTCGCTGAAAAGGAGCAGGCAGAGAACATCATGATTGTGGATCTGGTGCGCCATGACTTCAGCCGGGTGGCATCAAAAGGATCGGTGGCGGTTCCGCGCCTTCTCGAACTCCAGAGCTTTAAAACGGTACACCACTTGGTGAGCACCGTAGAAGCTCAGCTCAAGCCGGGCCTTGATTGGCTCGATGCGGTGGCCGCGAGTTTCCCGATGGGCAGCATGACTGGAGCGCCCAAGCTGCGCGCCATGGAGCTGATCGACGCCCACGAGTTCCGCCCGCGCGGCTGGTACAGCGGGGCCATGGGCTACGTGCGGCCCGACGGAAGCGCTGACTTTAACGTGCTGATTCGCACGCTGTTTGGCCATGTTCCGTCGCAGTCGTGGCAGGTCTGGGCAGGAAGTGCGTTAACGCTTGCCGCCGATCCCGCGGCCGAATGGGACGAATGCCTCCTCAAAGCGGCGACCCCTCAAAACGTGTGGAATGGGTGCCTGGGCTAAGGCGTCGCCCGCGTTTCAAGCCGCCGTGCGGGCGGAATTGAGCGAGCTGCTGGGCCCGCCGGCCAAGCCTGTGGTGGTGCTTGTTTCGGGCGGACTGGACTCCATGGTGCTTGCCGAAGCCCTGCGCGCCCACGGGTACTCGATGCAGGTGGTCCACGTGAACTATGGCCTTCGCGGCGAAGCGTCGGTTGCCGACGAAGACGTGGTGCGCACCTGGTCCGAGCAGGCAGGCTGTGCGTTTCGTGCGGTTCACGCTCCGGCCGACTTTGGTGCGGCGCCCGACCTTCAGGCACGAGCCCGTAGCCTGCGCTACGGGGCGGCCCAGCATGAGGCCGAACAGGTTGGCGCCGAGTTTATCGCTACGGCCCACCACGCCGACGACGCAATCGAGACCTTTTTGCTTTTTGCGGCCCGCGGAACGGGCATCGACGGCCTGGTCTCCTTGGCGCCCCAAAACGGCATGCTCCGGCGGCCGCTCTTGGGTTTTCACAAATCGGAACTCCGCGCTGAAGCCGAGCGCATGGGGCTAATTTGGCGCGAAGATGCCTCCAACGAAGGCGACAAGTACACCCGCAACCACCTGCGCCACCACGCGGTGCCCGCCTTGGAGCAGGCGATTCCGCAGGCCCGCGACGGAATTCGCACCACCATGCGCCACCTGCGCAACCTTCAAAAGTTTGCCGAGGTCGCCATTCAGCGCGAATCAAGTGTGTACACCGCGATGAGCCGTCGCCTGCCCGGTGCCCGAGTGCTGTACCGAGATGCGCTGGCCCATCCGCATTCAGAAGTTATTGTGCACCAGCTCCTGAAACCCTACGCGCCCTTTGACCTAGAGGCGCTTCGGCAGCTGGCCGAGGCCCAAGTGGGGGCCTATCTCGAGCGCGACGGCTGGCAAATTTGGGCCGACCGCGAAGGTCTGCTGCTGCTGTCCTCGAGCGAAGCGGGCTTTGCGCCCCGCCCTGCCGAAGGCCGTGTGGAGCTGCCGCTGTGGTCGGGCGAAGTCTGGCACGCGCGGGTGCAAATTTGGGCCACCGAAGGCACGCAGCGGCCCAAAAACCTGGGCAACGCGACCGAGCCGGTCACGCAGCAGCTGCCCCGGGGCGCCTGCTGGCGCACGTGGTTGGAGGGCGACGTTATCCATCCGCTCGGACTCAAAGGCCGCAAGAAGGTTAGCGACGCGCTGACCGAGGCCAAAGTTCCGGCTCCCGTTCGCCGCCATGTAGTGGTACTCGCACGCAGCGAACAGCCCGGTGAAGTACTTTGGATTCCGGGAATCCGACTGAGCGAAGCCCTGGCGTTGGATTCAGAACCGGGCGCTGTGGTCCGTTGGACTGTGAACTACCTTTGAAACCTATGAACCGATTTCTTCTCGCGGCGCTCGCCCTTGCTTTTTCGAGCACGATGGCCGTGGCGCAAATTCTGCAGCCGGTGACGTGGAGCACTTCGGTGCGGACCGCTACCGACGGCACCCTGGAACTTGTGGCGTCCGCCAAAATTGACGCCGGCTGGCACGTGTATTCGCAGTTTATTGGAAGCGACGGACCGATTCCAACCGCATTCACGCTGCCCGCGTCTAAGGACCTCAAAACCCAGGGCCCCGTGCGCGAGCCCAAGCCCATCAAGGAATTTGATAAAAATTTTGGCATGGAGCTGGCCTACTTCGCCAAGAAGGCCGACTTCGTGATTGCCGCCAAGCGCAGCAATCCCAAGGCCTTTACCTACACGGCCGAGGTTGAGTTCATGGTGTGCGACGACGAGCGCTGCCTTCCGCCCGACTACGTGAGTTTGGTGTTTAAGGTTCCGGCCGCAGCAGCGACCGAGTTGGTCGGTGAAGAAATGCCGAGCAAGCCGTCCGAGCTCAACGAGCAGCAGACCCAGGCCGACGAGGCCCCTTCGGCCTCGGCCGATAATTCAGATGGCGCGAAGGACAGAGGCGAGACCCCTGCGGTCGAAGAGGGGCAAGAGCTGGTCGGCACCCCGGGCCAGGAGCCCGAAAGCGCCGAAGCCGTCAACCTCTGGGCCCTGTTCGGCGCCGGAATGCTCGGCGGTTTTTTTGCGCTAATCATGCCCTGCATCTTCCCGATGATTCCGCTTACCGTCAGCTTCTTTCTCAAGCAAAGCAAGTCCAAAGCCGACGGCGTGCGCAAGGCCATCCTCTACGGGGTAAGCATCAACGTGATCTACGTGGTTTTGGGGCTTCTCGTCACGGTGGTTTTTGGTTCAGATGCGCTCAATGCCATGGCGACCAATCCGTGGTTCAACTTGGCGTTTTTTGCCCTGTTTGTGGTGTTTGCCATTAGCTTTTTTGGGGCCTTTGAAATCACGCTTCCGTCGTCGTGGGTCAACAAGGCTGACGACCAGTCGCAGCGCGGCGGACTCCTCGGAATCTTCTTCATGGCCTTTACCCTGGCGCTGGTGAGCTTCAGCTGCACCGGCCCGCTGATCGGACAGCTGCTCGTGGCCACGGCCGTGAGCGGTGAGCTGCTCGGTCCCGCCGTCGGAATGTTCGGGTTCAGTTTTGCGCTATCGCTTCCGTTTGTGCTGTTTGCGGCCTTCCCCGGATGGCTGAAGGGCTTACCCAAGTCGGGCGGATGGCTCAATACCGTCAAGGTCACGCTGGGCTTCCTAGAGCTGGCCTTCGCGCTAAAGTTCTTGAGCACGGCCGACATGGTATGGCAAAAGCACTGGCTGGAGCGCGAGCTCTTTTTGGCCCTTTGGGTGGCCATAGCGTTTGCGACGGCTCTGTACCTTTTTGGCGTGTTTCGCATGCCCCACGACGACGAGCCCAAGGGCGGACTCGGAGTGGGCCGCATGCTCACGGGCCTCCTCTTTTTGGTAACGGGCTTTTACCTACTTCCCGGAATCTGGGGGGCGCCGGTAAAGCTTGTAGCCGGATTTCCTCCGCCCTCGTTTTATGCCGAAAACCCCAACGGATTGGGGTCAGGTTCCGCAGCCTCAAGCGAAGTGAAGCTGAGCGAAGACGCCCACTGCCCGCTGAACCTGCCCTGCTTTAACGACCTAGAAGAAGCTCGAGCCTACGCCCTCGAGGCCGGCAAGCCCTTGCTTCTCGATTTCACGGGCTGGGGCTGCGTCAACTGCCGCAAAATGGAAGAAGAGGTTTGGTCGCGCCCCGAGGTGCGCCAACGCCTTGCCGAAGACGTGGTGCTGGTGTCGCTCTACGTCGACGAACGCTCGGCCCTGCCCGCAGATGAGGTCCGCGTCAGCGCAACGACGGGCAAAAAAATAAAGACGGTGGGCCAAAAGTGGGGCGACCTTCAGGCTCAGTACTTTAATGCCAACGCCCAGCCCTACTACGTGCTGATGGATCCGGCGGTTGAGGCACCGGCAGCGATCAACGGACACACGGCCTACGACCCCGATCCCACGATTTTTTTGAACTGGCTGGACGCCGGACTCAAAACGTTTAACG
The DNA here is from genome assembly GCA_030831045.1 of Schleiferiaceae bacterium. The sequence goes on along the minus strand of JAURMB010000085.1, from coordinate 15,446 downwards.
CGGCGAAGTGACGCTCGAACGCATCCTTGCGCTGCTCGAGGCAGCCATCGAAGACTACCACGTGCTCGACCGCTGGGACGCACCGTGTCCGACGGCCTACAAAGCCGGCAGCCTGGACCAAGCTTGGTACGCCAAGGCATGGATCGACACGGTGCAGTGGCACCTCGAAGACGAAGTGCGGCGCACCGACCTGCCGTCTGATCAGTTGATGGCCATAAAACGCCGAATTGACGCCCTCAACCAAGAACGCACCAACGCCGTCGAGGCCCTTGATGTGCGCCTTGCGGCCCTACTTCAGCCTGAGGTTGCTGTTGGCGGCGCGTTGCGGACCGAATCGCTTGCTTGGGCCCTTGATCGATTGTGCATTTTGCAGCTCAAGCGCTACCACCTTCGCGCAGAAGTTGAGCGAAGCGATGCCCTTGACGCGCATCGGACTGCGTGCGGCCAGCGCCTTGAAGCGGCGGACGCCCAGCACGTTGACCTCATGACCGCCTGCGCCGGACTTTGGGCTGAGGTGGTTTCGGGTTCGGTGCGCTACACGCCCTACCGCCAGTTTAAGCTGTACAACGATCCGGCAACGAATCCGGCGCTTTATGGGGCTCAGGGCTAAACGCCACCTCGGCGTCGTGCGGTTTTCGGCCTTCGGCGACGTCGTTTTGCTTCATTCGGTGCTGTCGCAGGCGGTGACGGACGGCGACCGCATCACCCTTTTTACCCGACCGCGTTGGGCGGAGCGCCTGCCGGCGCACCCCGGTATCGACGTGCACGGGCTTGATGTGGACCGCGGGCCCTACCGCCGCTTTTTTGCGCTGATGTGGTTTTGGTGGGGTTGGATGCGCTCGGCGGACCTCACCGAATGGTACGATGCCCACAGCCACGTGCGCACCCGAAGCAGCCGCTGGATCGCAGCCGTACTTCAAATCCCTTTCGGTCAGGTGGTTAAGCCACGGGCCGCGCGAAGAGCACTCCTTGCCGGAGGAACGCAGGAGGTTCCCAACGCCTACGATCTTCACAAGGTGGCGTTGGAGGAGTTAGGGTGGCCGAGTGTCCGCGCTTTGGAAGCCCCTGCGCCGCGCGAAAATCTGATTCTCGTGGCGCCCCATGCGAGCCGCGAATCCAAGCGGTGGCCGTTGGACGAGGCATCCCGGCTGGGACGGCAACTTCAAGATGAAGGCTACGAGGTGGTGTTTCTTGGGGGTCCAAGCGACCGTACCCCCAAAGGTTTTGCGTCGGCTGTCGGGTGTTCCGCCCACGAGGAGGATGCGCTGTGGCGCCGGGCTCGGGCCGCGGTTGTGTGCGATTCGGCGGCGCAGCATTTGGCTTATCGGTACCAGGTTCCGGCCGTGGCCCTTTGGGCGGGAACGCATCCGGCGGGAGGGTTCGCTGCGCCCGGTCCGGTGGAGCACTTGGCAACTGAGCCACGTTTGGACTGCCAGCCCTGCAGCATTTTAGGGTCCGATGGGTGCCGCCGCGGGGACTGGGCCTGCCGTGCGGAACTCAGCGCAGACACCGTTCGGTTGGCGTTGAAGCGATTGGGGGTGTAGTACGCAACAATTTTGGCGCTTGGGGGTTACCTAAGTAATGATGGAGCATCGCTACCGACTGCGCGTCGGTGAACGCGTCGTGGGGTATCTGCGAAGGATTGAAGGCACGGATTTTTATTCGCCCGACGGTTTTTGGTGGACCGGTAAGCCGTTGGAGTACGAGCACGTCGACGAGGCGGTGGGTTTGCGGGACCGCCACCGCACGCATTTGTATGAATGGGATATTGTGAAGTTCAAGCCCGTGCCCGATTCGGCCGAGGAGTTGGGCGTTTTTCTGTGGAATAAGGGCCAAAAGCGCTGGGTGCTGCGCAGTGTAGAGTCTGAGGTGGACTACCATTTGGAACTCAATGGCTACGCGCTGTTTCAGTCTGCGGACCTGCTCGTGTACAGCCACGTGTTCCTCAATCCAGAACTTCAGCGTTCGTGGGGCTTAGAGGAGTGAAGGCGCAGGAGCGATCCGAACTAAACGACTAAATCCATTTGCTACCGACTGCCCCAGTGATGGGGGCGTTGGTTTGCGCCATGGTAGTTTCATTATTGACTTGGGTATGGGCCGAGGCCCGCTGGCACGAGCTGCGCATTGACGTCGCGGCTACGCCGGGATTTTCGTTTCACATGGTCGGAACCCGCGATCCAACGGTTCGCGAGGCGCCTAACCGAATCCACGCGGCCCTCCTTGAGGTGGGCGCCAAGTGGCCCGGAAAGCGCATCACCGTTTCCTTTCACCCGTCACGCCCGTGGCAGTTGGGTAGCTCCATGGACCTGCCCATTGCGTTGGGGGTTCTTATGGCTTCGGGGCAGATTCCGTTTCGAGACGGCGTTTGTGCGGTCGGAACCTTAGACCTCAAGTCCCGCGTGAGTTGGGTTGACCAGGATCGCCCCGCTCCGCCCGGGGATGAGGGACTGTTTATTTATCCGAGTTCCGCCGCATGGAAGCAGCAAGGTCCCCTGTGGTCCCCAGTGCGGACGTTGGCCGAAGTGCTCGCCGTGGTACGTTCGGGACATCCCATCGAGGACGCTGAAGTACCGGCGCGAATTCGTACAATTCCGACGTGGCCGAGCCTGGAGCTTAGCCCCAAGGCCGTCACGGCTCTTGGACTTGTCGCGGCCGGTCGCCACCCCGCGTTTTTGCATGGTGCCCCGGGTGTTGGTAAAACGGAATTTGCGCGCGCGGTTCACCTGCTTCGCAGCGCAGTAGAACCCAATACGCCGTACGTGGAACCTCCATCAAGCCTCACTCCGGTGCAGCTCGTCGGGGTAAACGGCGCATTTTGGGCGGCGGGCTCCGGAGTTCTTTTTCTTGACGAACTGGGCGAAATGCCCGTTCGCACGCTTGAGGGTCTGCGCAAACCTATGGAGGCATTGTGGGCGCGCGAAGCGCCGCCAAGCCCGCTAGTGATTGGGGCAACTAATCCTTGTCCTTGCGGGTTCACGGGGCACGAGCACGTCAAATGCACCTGCTCCACCAACCGAATCTCCCGCTACCAAGAACGGTTTTCGGCGCCGTTTCTTGATCGGTTCCATATTGCCCTGGCCCTTTCGATGCGCGACGAACGAATTTCAGTCCCTTGGGATGAATTGGTTTTTAAACTGCGCCATGCGGTAGACGTGCAGCGCAATCGGGGTCCTTGGATGGGCAACGGCGCGATGCCGGTAGAGTTCTTTGGCTTAGATGCTGGATTTTCGCGAGACGCCCTCGAAACCATGCAAAGCTGGCACAAAAAGAGTGGGCTGGGGCTTCGGGCGCTGCACCATGCCATGCGGGTGGCCCGAACTTCGGCCGATTGGAGCCAGCGCAGCCGCGTGACGGCACACGACGCGTGGCTCGCGATCTCGTTTCATTCGAGCCAGTTCCGCACTACTTCCACGTCCGATCCTTGGGGTCCGGAGCATTCTTGGTCCAAAGCAATGGGCCTTCGCAGCCCTGAACTTCAATAACGACTGATGAAGCCCCGCCAAAGTAGGTCAGCAGGTGCTTGCGCCACGTACGAAAGCGGTCTAAATCAAACTGGCTGCAGGGAAAGGTTAGAACCGTGATCACCGTGCCTTCGATCACGACCAGTGCCGGATCGGCATGCGGTAGGGTTTTGGAGTCGCGTCCAGGCTTAACGGCATTGTGGTCGATGAAGTCAGGCATCCAACGTTTCATGGCCCAGTTGAGGTCGTCGGTCGATGCAAATTCAAACACCCGTACGTGAACGTTCAGCTTGGTGCTGCGGCCGAGGTTGTCCTCGCTTTTTTCTTTGGCCTCCAGCTTGAAGTGGGTTTGAAAGGCGGGCTCCTCTTTTTCGAGGGCCCCTAAAGATTCGCCCTGAAGGTTAAGCGTTTTTACCGCATAGGTTGCAGCTAATTCCGATTGAAAGCCTTTGATGCGCTGCTGGAGGTCGTCAGATTGCCCAAAGGCCGGGGCGCTCAGCGCCAAGAAAGCAGTAAAAATTCGGGTTGCAAGCATAATGCAAACATACGCGCCGCATGATTTAGGTACTTTTGACGCATGAAACTCTGGATGCTCGCCGCTATCGGACTTTGGTCGTCGGTGCTCCGCGCACAAATCGTTAACGTCGAAGCCATGCGCGGTCCCGCCGAGCAGGATACGACCGAAGATGTTCACGGCCGGGTTGACGGAGGTTTTTACCTCGGGGGTACGCAAGCCCTTCTGCTCAAGCTCAACGGCTCGGTCAATGCGACGCGCCGGGTTGACGACCACGTTTGGTACGGAATCGCCAGCGCCAACTGGGCAACCCGGCTGGGCGACAGCAAGTTTGACTTTGAGCGAAACGGAATGCTTCATGTACGGTACAACCGCATCTACAACGAGAAAATCACGGCGGAGTATTTTGTGGAGTGGCAGAGCAACTTGCCGATGCGCATCGCGCGGCGCTTTAACCTTGGGGGTGGCCCGCGCTACACCGCGATTTCGGCGCCGGGGGTCAAGCTGTACATTAACCCGTTGCTCATGTACGAGTACGACGTTGAGTCGTTTTCAGCCAAAACGGACCACGCCCTTCGGTTGAACACCTACGTCAGCTTGGATCGGCAGTGGGATCAGTGGCGCTGGACCACCGTGGCCTACTACCAGCCCCGATTTGGGCGATTTGAAGACATTCGGGCCATGATAAATTCGCGGCTCTCCGCGCCCTTGCGGCCCGATTTAAGTCTGGTGGTTATTGGGCAATTGAACTACGACGCTTATCCGGCTGGAACAGACGTTCCTCAATTCACCTTGTACAGCACGACGGGCCTAAGCTGGAAGTTCTAGCTGACACGGCACGCTGTTTGGTACAAGCGGCGGCATGGCAAAAACCAAATCGTCAGAAGCGTTTCAGCGCCTCTTTTCCTTGCTTCAGTGGGATCGCAAAGACATTTTGCGCATCCTTTCGTTTGCCGTTCTCAGTGGCGCATTTAGCTTGATGCTGCCCCTAGGTGTTCAAGCGCTTGTAGGGCAGCTAATGGGCGGCCGATTGTCGTCAACCTGGCTGATTCTTACGGTGTTGGTGGTGGTTTCTAGCTTGTTTATGGGTCTTTTTGGGCTGTTCCAAATGCGCCTTTCGGAGTGGGTTCAGCAGCGCATATTCGTGCGCAGCGCCACCTACTTTATGTCGGTCATGCCGGCGGTGGTGCCCGAAGAAGACCAAAAGACCTGGTACGAGCGCGTCCACCGGTTTTTTGATACCATTACCATTCAAAAAGAACTGCCAAAAATTTTGGTAACGGCCTCAGCGGCCATCCTACAGCTGCTTTTTGGCTTTTTGCTCCTGATGCTGTACGACTTTATGTTCGTGGCGGTTTCGTTTCTGATTTTGGGTATTGCAGGCATTATGATTCGCATCGGGTTTTCGCGCGGACTCGGGTACAGCATCGACGAAAGTTCCGAGAAGTACCGTATCGTTGACCAGATTGAGCACTTCGCGCGCGAGCGATCGGGTGCGCCGAATTCTCCGCCCCCCTACGCGTCGGTTTCGCGGCTGCTCGTGGGCTACTTGCGCAACCGCCAGGACCACTTTAGGGTCGTCTACCGCATGAATTCCATCATGGTCGGCCTTCGCCTTGCTTTTACGGCCTTACTGCTCATTGCGGGCGGATGGCTCGTGGTCGACCGAAGCGTATCAATCGGTCAATTTGTTGCGGTTGAAATCATCTTTTTAACCATTTTGACGAGCCTTGAAAAACTCGTTTCGAGCGCGGAATCGCTGTTTGATATGCTCACTTCGGTCGTCAAACTCGACAAGGCCTTTTGGACCCGCGACCTCAAGCCTCAGGCGTTCAGCGACTTTGATATTGAACACGCCGACATACCTGAGGAACTTCGCCAGATTTGCATGGAAACTCGGGCTACGGATCAGTGGGTGCGTCCGCGGCGTTGGATTGTGGCCGTTTCGGTTTTTGTCGTGCTTTCGTTCTTTTTACCGTGGACCCAAACCGTGGCCACGGAGGGCTCGCTGGTATTTGACGACCCAATGGACCGCATGATGCCCTTGGCGATGGCCGAAGACGGCCGACTGGCTGCATGGCTCGTACGCGAAGGGGATGCGGTCAAGCAAGGCGACACGCTGGCGTTGCTCGAAGAAACCAAAACGGAGTACATGGACCCCAACGTGCTGAGCAATACGGAGCTGGGCCGGGATGCCAAATCAAACGCCGTAGACGGATACCGACAAAAAATTTCTGCTCTTGAGGTACAAATTCAGCAGGCTCAAGCCGCGATGCCCCTGCAGATTGCGGCGGCCTGGCGCAAAGTCCGCGCCGACAGCGCGAAGTACCAGGCGGCAGCCCTTGAGGCACGCTATGCGGGCTTGCAGGCGCAGCGAGCCGACAGCTTGTTCCGTTGGGGTGCTTTGAGTCGCCTCGAGTGGGAGCAGCGCCAAACCAAAGCTCAGGAGGCCCGATCTAAAGCGGAGTTTACCGAACAAGACTGGCAATCGTCGCGCCTAAACGCCCGAAGCAAGTCCGCGGAATGGCAAGAGAAAATTGCGAAACTGCGCAGCGAACGCGCCGCTGCCGCCGCAGATATGGCCAGCGCTCAAAATGCACTGGCCGATGCGCAAATCAAGGTAGGCGGAGTTCAGCGCCGCCAAGGTAACCGTGCGCTGCTGGCGCCGCGCGACGGATTTGTCGTTCAGTTGAGCTACGTGGCCCCGGGCGCTTCGGTTAAAAAAGACCAACCGCTGCTGTACTTGGCACCGGAGGGGGCGCCGACGGTCGTGATGGCCAAGGTTGAGCCCTTTGATGTGCCGTTGCTGTCGGTAGGGGATTCTGCGCTTTGCGCCCTAGACGGTTGGCCCATCCTTCAAATACCGGGTTGGCCCCGATCCAGCGTCGGCCTTTTTTCGGCCAAAATCCGCTACATCGCCTCGCAGGCTGACGCCGAAGGACGTTTTGCCGTCGTGCTCGAGCCCACGGAACCGTGGCCAACCAATGCACGACCAGGGACCCACGTAACGGCAACCTTGCTGCTTAACGACGTGCCCATGTGGTTTGAGCTCTGGCGGCAATTTAATGGCTTTCCGGCCAACGGTCCGGGTGAGCGGAATCCATCTGCCGGGCAATGATTCGCGCACTCATGTTTTGGGCTGTAGCGGCCGCGTCGGCATCGTCGCAGGTAATGCCCTGGAGCGAATTTGTGGTCCTTGCGCTTGAGCGCTCGGGTGAGGTTCGCGTCGCCGAGTCCAACGTGCGAATCGCCCAAGCCAAGAGAATGGCGGCTTTTGCTGCATTTGAGCCGCGGATTGACCTAGCAAGTGAGGGTAAAAATTACGGAAACGACCTGCAGTACCGACTTGATCGAGCTGAGGCTCGCGTTGGGCTTCCCGGCGGAATTGACCTTGTCGGCGGAGCCGCCCAGGCTTCGGGGGCATTCATTAATCCCGAGCGCAAAACGCCCGTTGAGGGATTACTTAACATCGGAATTTCGGCACCCCTCGGTGGCGGCCTGGTGTTTAGTGATCGGCAGTATGCGTGGGGTGCGGCAAGCCGTGAACGTGAAGTTGAAGAAGCTAAGCTCGACCGGGCGGAACGCAAGGTTCGGCTCGAAGCCGTCAAAGTCTACACGTTTTGGCAAGCGCAATCCGAAGTTCAGGTAGCGGTAAATGAGGCACTCGCGGTCGCTGAGGAGCGCTTGCGGTTGGTCCGCGAGGCCTTTAGACTTGGAGAGCGAAGCGAAATGGACACGCTCGAGGCCTACTTGTCGTGGGTTGATCGCCGTTCAGATGCGTCCAAGCAGCAGAGCCTATCTGTTGCTGCACGCGCGGAGGTCGAACGGCTAATCCTTGGCGCCGACGAGCCTACAGCCGCCTTGACGGGTTTGGTGCCCGACACGCGCCCGGTAGTCCTGCCTCAAAACCCCGTTGGTGCGCTCGATCAACTCCCGAACGAAGCGGTGCCCGAATTGACGATGGTGGCATCGATTCTTCGTCGCGAACGCTTGGCGACCACCACGGCCTGGGCTCAATGGCTCCCCGCACCCTATGTGGACTACCGAATGCTCCAATGGGGCGGGAGCTCCTGGAATCCCGAGGCCGTGCAGTGGAAAGTCGGAATGGCAATACCCTTGTTTAACCAAAAAGCGCGGGCCGACCTTGTGGGTGCTCAGGCGCGGCTGCGCGCGGCCGAGGCCCAAGCGGCAGCCACCCAAAACCAAATTGACGTACTTCGCCGCCAGCTAGCTCAGCAGGTCGTGGCGCTCAACGCCGAGCTCAATGCCCTGATTGGAGCGGAATCAGCAGCCTACGCACTGCTCCAGCAGGAACGTCGCCGGTTCTCCCTAGGCGAAAGCACCATGTTCATCTTGGCTAGCCGCGAAACGAAGTACTTGGAGGCGGTTCAAAAGCGCGCGATCGCTACGGCCAAGCTTCAGTCCCTTGAGGCGGAACGCCGCTTGCTGACCCGCCCGTCCCTGTAGGCTCCAAGGGCATCAGCGACGACAAAGCTCGATCCGCCCACATATATCGCCTGAAAACCGTCAGCTTTAGCCATATTGATGGCGTGGGCGACTGAAGGGCATTCAACCACGTTGCGCCCGGCGGCCCGAAGCTGCGCTGCCCATTCGGGCACGGCCAGGGCCCGAGGAATGTCGGGAGCACAGGCGTACACCCGGCAGGCCTGAGGGATCAAGGTGATCAGTTCGGCCGTGTCTTTGTCGCTAACCACACCCAGAACCATGGCAGACGTGCGCCCGGCCCGCACGCGGTTCCACTGCTTCATTACCGGAATCCACGCGTGACCGTTGTGCGCGGAATCAGCCACGACCAACGGATTCTCCGCCTCGAGCACGTCCCAGCGGCCGCGAAGCCCGGTATTGGCCACCACCCGCATAAGTCCGCGCCGAATTTGGTGGTCCATAAGTCGGTGCCGAGCAACCCGAGCGGCCATGATCGCGGTTCGCGCATTCTTTACCTGGTAGTCGCCCAGCAGGTCCGTCGGAAAAACTTCGTCGTGCTTGCCAATCGGGTACACGTAGCATCGGTCGAGCGAGGCCGCGACCTCCTCAAACACGGGTAGAATTTCGGAATCCGATTCACCAACGATCGCCATCACCTTCGGCTTGAAGATTCCTGCTTTTTCGCGGGCGATGCTGGCGCGGTCCGGACCCAAAAAGGCCATGTGGTCGAGGCCAATGCTGGTGACCACGGACACCAGCGGCGTTACGACGTTGGTGGAATCGAGGCGTCCGCCCATGCCCACTTCGACCACGGCGAGGTCCACCCGCGCGTCGCGAAAGGCGGCAAAGGCCATACCCACGGTGGCTTCAAAAAAGCTCAGGTCGAGCTCGAGAATGTCAGCGCGGTGCGCGTCGACAAAGTCGGCCACCCAACGCTCGGGGACTAACCGGCCTCCGACGCGAAAGCGTTCGCGTAGGTCGAGCATGTGGGGCGAAGTGTGCAGTCCGACGACCATTCCCGCTTCGTGAAAAATGCTCGCGAGCATATGGCACGTTGACCCCTTGCCGTTGGTGCCCGCCACGTGAATGCAGGAGTAGGCACGGTGGGGGTTTCCGAGACGTTCAAGCCAAGCCTCGGTCTTGCTGAGGTCGAGTCGGTAGGTTGCTGGGGTACCGCCCTGGCGCTGAAACATGGGCAGCCGCTGGACGAGCCAGTCGCAGGCCGCGTCAAAACGGTTCATGGCTTAGGTCCGCTGAAAATTGTAGCGAATCGTACCCACCTGAAGTTCAAGGGCCGAAGGGTCACCTTGCCAGCGGGTTTTGAGGGCCGCCTCTTCGGCGCGTCGAATAAGGCATTCCTCGGAGGTCGTCGAGCCCTTTTGGCCTTGGCCGTCGGCGCGCGTAACGATCCCGTTGCGGTTGACATACACTTTAACGACGACCACGCCTTCACCGTCGCAGTCGTAGCGTGGCTTGGGGCGTTCTAGGGCGGACCGGGTACCCAGTTGGTAGTTGCCGCCGCCGGAACCTCCGCTGCCGTTGCCCGTGCCGCTGCCGTTGGGGGAACCTTGGTCGCCGCCGCCGGTCGTGCTGCCTTGGCCGCTGCCGGTTCCGCCTGCGGTACCGCCCGGTTTGCCAAAACCTTTGAGGCGGTTGGAGAGCTCGTTCGACGGCTTGGGTGCCTGCTCGGCGGGCTTTTCGACCGTGCGTTCCACCTTGGTCTCTTTGGGTTTCTCTGACGAAACCGACGGAGCGTCCACGAAATCTTGGGTGGCAACCTCAGATTCTGCTGAAACGGGTTCTGCGGCCGACGGAGCCTCAGCGCCGTCGGGGGCGGCCACGTCGTCGCCCGAGCCGTCTAGCGAATTGCCAAAACTCACGGGGATGCCATACTCGGGTGGCGGATCCTGGTACGTCAAGCCAAAAAAAGCAAAAAGCACGAGCAGCACCGCGTGCACCGAGAAGGTGGTCGCAAGCGCCTTGTTGCGGTCTTTTTTGTCGTGATTTTGCTGACCCATGACGGTGTACAAAAATTATTTCGGGTCGGTCGCCAGCACCAACTTCAGTCGGTTTCGGTAGGCGATGTCCATAATCCGCACCGTTTCGCCCGTGGGTACCGATTCGTCGGCGCGCAGGATTACCACGACTTCGGGGTCTTGGCTGGCCAGGGTGAGTAGCTGCGTTTCGACCTGGTCCATGGCCACGATGTCTTCGTTGACGCTCACTTGGAGGTCCTTGTTGATGGTGACGGTAATCGACGCTTTGTTGACACTCTGCGCTTTGCTTTTAGGCAAAATGACGTCGAGCGCGCTGCTGGTGACCAGCGTCGACGTGAGCATGAAAAAGATCAGCAAGAGGAACACGAGGTCGGTCATCGACGACATGCTGAACTCCGCGCTGACTTTGCTGCGGCTGCGTAAGTTCATGGCTACAGCGGTTCGTGAAGGAGGTCCAGAAATTCGGTGGCACTCACCTCCATCTTGTAAATGACGGACTCAACCCGCATCACCAAGTAGTTGTAGGCGAAGTAGGCGATGATGCCGACGATGAGGCCCGCCACCGTCATGGTCAGGGCGACGTAAATTCCTTCGGCAAGCATGTCAACCTGAACGCCCGCGCCGGCATTGGCCATTTCGCGGAACGATAGGATCATGCCGATTACGGTCCCGAGGAATCCAATCATGGGCGCGCCGCCCGCAATCGTCGCGAGGTAGGGCATGTTGCGCTCAAGCTGCTGAATTTCGAGCTTGCCTTGGTTCTCAATTGAGGCAGAAATGTCTTGCAGCGGCTTGCCGATGCGCTTGATTCCTTTGGCGATCATGCGCCCCACCGGGGTGTCGCTGCGCTCGCAGGTATTTAGGGCGGACTGCATGTTGCCGGCGGCAATGAAGTCCTTGATGTCGCGCATGAATTTGTCGTCGAGCTTGTTGGCGCGTTGGATCGCTAGGTATCGGTCGACAAAAAGGTAGACCATGAGCACCGAGAGGGCCAGCATGGTTCCCATGATGACTTGGCCACCGATGCCCCCGGAAAACATCAGGTCAATAATCGTCATGGTTTTTTCGGTTACCACCGGTTCTGCGGGGAGGGCGCTTGTCGCGGCCTCGGCAGGCAGTTCAATTTGAAGAAAAGGCACGTTCATAGGGTACTAAATTCCGAAGACTTCGAAACAAATACAGTGCCGAAGCCCACAAGTTATTAACCGAAGATAATCCAGCGCTGAACGGCGTAGACGGCAATGCCCGCCACGTATCCCAGCAGCGCGAGGAAGGAGATTTTCTTGAGGTACCAACCAAACGGAATTTTTTCGAGGCCCATAACTGCCACCCCGGCCGCAGAGCCGATGATGAGGATGGAGCCACCCGTTCCGGCCGTGAAGGCGAGGTACTTCCAGAAAAAGTCGTCTTGCGCAAAAAAGGTCCCCGGAACCATGTCGTACATGCCCATGGCAGCGGCCACCAGGGGCACGTTGTCAATAATGGCGCTAAGGACGCCAATAATTCCGCCCACCAAATACACGCCCATTTCGGTGGTGGTGTCAAAGGCGGAATCGAGGCCGCTCGCGAGGTCTTTGAGCTGTCCGGCCGTTTGAAGGCTGGCGACGGCGAGCAAGATTCCGAGGAAGAAGAGAACCGATGGGGTATCAATTTTGCGAATCACCCCGAGGATACCGAGTTCGCTGCGCACGCTGTCTATTTTACGTCGGTGCATGAGGTCGGTAACCACCCACATGACGCCGAGGCTGAGCATCATGCCCATAAAGGGCGGAAGGTGGGTCACGGTTTTGAACACGGGTACAAACAGAAGTCCGCCGACCCCGACCACTAGTGCACGCATTTTCTCACTGGGCGTCACCGTGGCGTGGTGCGCGTGCTGCACGTGCGATTCTGGGCGTTCAAATGTTCCTTTAAGCGTGAAGGTCAGGTAGATCAAGGGGGCGAGCAGCACCGCTACCGAGGGTAAAAAGATGAAGCTGATCAGGGTGCCGGTGGACACGTATTCGCCAATCCACAGCATCGTGGTGGTGACGTCGCCAATGGGGGACCAGGCACCGCCGGCGTTGGCGGCGATGATGATGATTCCGCCAAAAACCCAGCGAAGTTGCTGCTCTTTAACAAGTTTTCGGATGAGCGAAACCATGACAATGGCGGTGGTTAAGTTGTCGAGAACGGCGGACAAGAAAAACGTCAGCCAGCCCAAAATCCAGAGAAGGACTACGGTTTTGTCGGTTTTAATGCGGTCGGTAATCACCGAGAAGCCCTGGTGGGCGTCGACCACCTCGACGATGGTCATGGCTCCAAGCAAGAAGAAGAGGATGGAGGCGATTTCGCCCACGTGCTCCAGCAGGTGGTGTTCGGCGGCGTGGAGGTCGGCTCCGCCCAAAACGTAGACGGCCCAGAGCACCACGCCCGTGATGAGGGCCGAGGCGGCCTTGTCGATTTTAATCGAATGCTCAAAGGCGATGGCCGCATAACCGAGCACAAAAAGGGCAATCATTAACGTGTACATGGGTAGTTTTCTATAGGTAGCACCAAGTTAGGGGCCGCAGGTTAATTTATGCTTCCCTCAGGGTTAGGTTTTGTGCGGTGCTCCGAAAATCGTGCCGTCGCAACCGTCACCTTGCCCTCCAGCGTAGCTCGCGAGCACGTTGGGTTCGCCCCGAAGCCGCAGCAGCCCTAGGTAGGCGAAGGCGAGGGCCTCTTTGGCCTCGAGCACGTCGAGGGGCGCAACGGTCCAGGTCCATTCGGGGCCGTAGGCGGTCAGTCGGCCCACGAGGTCGGCGTTGTGGGCGCCTCCGCCGCTGAGCAGGGCGGTTCCGGGGGGTGCTGCGGCCATGCGGAGTCCGTGGACGATGGACCACGCGATGTGGTCGGCGGCTGTGGCCAGGGCATCTTCAGGTTGGTGGGGGCGTTGGGCGTTGAAGGCGGGCCAAAATTCGCGCTCCATCCATTCGCGACCCAGGCTCTTCGGGAAGGGCGAGGCGTAGTAGGGGAGGTGGCGGAGGGCGTCAGCGGCGTCGGGGCCTCCGAGCGGCACGGCCACCCGGCCTTGGGCGGCGTAGGCTCCCCCCGGATCGAATTCGAGCCCGAGTTCAGCCGCCAAGGGGTTGAGGAGGCCGTTGCAGGGTCCGAGGTCGCCCGCGCGGCGCAGCCCGCGGGCGTCGGTCCACGAGGCGTTGGAGAAGCCGCCCAAGTTGACGCATACGGCGAAGGTGCCGAAGAGGTCTCGGTCAGCAAGGGGAACGAGCGGCGCGCCTTGGCCGCCGCGGGCCACGCTCGCGCTGCGAAAGTCGCCGACGACGGGAACAGGACTTTGGTCAAAAACCGAGGCTTCGTGGCCGATTTGCACGGTGATTCCGCGCTTTGGGTCGTGCTCCACCGTGTGGCCGTGGTGGGCCACTGCCTGAGCTCCGAAGGCGTGGCGCTGGTCGAAATCGAGCCACTGATCTTGGCACCAAGCGGCAAAGTCTCGGCTGGTTTGGGCCCGCTGGGCCCCACGGTCGCGGTAGGCGGCGGTCAGGCGTTGGGGCCAGAGGGTTCCGCGGTAGGTCCGCGTTTCGTAGGCCAAGATGCGGTAGGTCCACCGGTCGCCAAGGCGTTCAAATTCCGCCGCGCAGAGGTCCAATCCGTCGAGCGAAGTTCCCGACATGACGCCCAAAAGGCGAACGGGTTCGTTTGAGGTCCAAATTGGCGGTTGCACCGAACAAAGGTGGGGCTTGCCGGTGTTATTTTTGCCGTATCAACCTTTGACATCATGCATTTTCAGCTTACCGAGGAACACCTCATGATTCAGCAGGCCGCGCGCGATTTCGCGCAGACGGAACTGCTTCCTGGCGTCATCGAACGCGACGACCACCAGAAGTTTCCCGCCGAGGGCGTGCGCAAAATGGGCGAACTGGGCTTCATGGGCATGATGGTGTCGCCCGAGTACCACGGCAGCGGAATGGACACCGTTTCGTACGTTCTGGCAATGGAAGAGATTTCAAAGATCGACGCATCGGCCTCGGTTTCGATGAGCGTCAACAACTCATTGGTGTGCTGGGGACTGGAAAAGTTTGGTACGCCTGAGCAAAAAGAAACGTACCTCAAGCCGCTTGCTGCGGGTCAGGTGATCGGCGCGTTTTGCTTGAGCGAGCCCGAAGCGGGCTCAGATGCTACGTCGCAGAAGACCACCGCCATCGACATGGGCGACCACTACCTGCTCAACGGCACCAAAAACTGGATTACCAACGGAAATTCCGCCAGCATTTACCTCGTTATTGCGCAGACCGACGTGGCCAAGGGGCACCGCGGCATCAACGCGCTGATCGTTGAAAGGGGCATGCCGGGGTTCATCGTGGGCAAGAAAGAAGACAAAATGGGCATTCGCGGCAGCGATACCCACTCGCTGATGTTCACGGACGTGAAGGTTCCGAAAGAAAACCGCATCGGCGAAGAAGGATTTGGGTTCAAGTTTGCGATGAAGACCCTGAGCGGCGGACGCATTGGCATCGCCGCGCAAGCGCTGGGCATCGCAAGCGGAGCCCTTGAGCTCGCCGCCAAGTACGCGACCGAACGCAAGTCCTTTGGCAAGCCCATTGGCGAACACCAAGGCGTGGCGTTCAAGTTGGCCGATATGGCAACCAAGGTTGAGGCCGCGCGCCTGCTGGTGCTCAAGTCTGCTTGGCTCAAGGACCAAGGGCTGCCGTTTGACAAGGAATCGGCGATGGCCAAGCTCTATGCGTCGGAGGTGGCGATGGAAGTGACGACCGAGGCCGTGCAAATTCACGGCGGATACGGTTTTGTCAAGGAGTACCACGTCGAGCGCCTCATGCGCGACGCCAAAATCACGCAGATTTATGAGGGTACCAGCGAGATTCAGCGCATCGTGATTTCGCGCGCCGTACTCAACGAGGCCGCAGGCATCTAAGCCCTCGCGGCACCGCGCAAGCCCATAAAAAAACCCGAGCGCGAGCTCGGGTTTTTTGTTTGCCGCCGTGGCCGGGTAACGTCCGTGGCCGGGTAACGTCCGGGCAACAGCCGGGT
>JAURMB010000084.1 GCA_030831045.1 Schleiferiaceae bacterium | reverse complement strand
GGTAGTAGACGAAGTTGTCGGCAGCCGGGTCAATCTGTGCGGCCGTGTAGGCGGGGCTTCCCGGACCAAAGACCGTTTGGAGCCGATCGAGGTAGGTCTGCGATCCCGGACCCAACCAACGGCGTTCGTCGGCGTCGCGGAGCCCGTCCACCCCAACGTCTTGATTGGGGCGCGACGTTTCGCTGTTGTCGAAGGCGTCCACCACCGGCTGGTACTTAGAGGCGTAGCCCCACATGGAGGAATCCACGTCCAGTCGGGTGCCGTCGGCGGGCAGTCCGTGCTCAAACGACTGCATGCCGTCTTTGAGGATGTCTTCAGAAACGTTGCCCAGGTGCAGGTAAAGGTCGCCGCCGGGGGCGCTGGGGTTGTCCAAAAACGGATCCATGACCCAAAACTGAACGAACTCAATGTTTTGCTCCTCGAAGTTGTTGATGGTCAGCTGGCGCATGATGCCGCCCCAACGGCTGCGCGGATTTTTGAGGCTTCCGTCGGGGTTGAGGCCGGCCGAGATGCCGTTGAGGCCTTGCACGTCGTAGTTGTAGGGTCCGCGCTCGGTTGGATCGAACTGAAGGTCAAACGTGTTGATGTTGCGGGCCTGGCTGGGATCGAGCGTAATGTTTGGGAAGACCTCGGCAAAGGGCACCATCCGCTGGCGGTGGTCGCTGGTAATCGCGGGGTTGTTGCGAATGTTGGGCGGAGTAATGGCCGTTCCGGTGAAAAAGGAATTGTCGATGACGTACCACGACAGGCGCGCACGGTTGTAGTTCGATGCCCAGTTGTTGGTCAAGTTGGCCTCGGGGAAGCGCTCGGGCTGACCTTCCGGTACCGAGGCGAGCTGCCAGGTAATGGTTCCGCGCAAGTCAATCGCCGTTTGGCTGCTCTCGAAGTCGTCGATGTAGGTGGTGGGCTCACCGTTCATCGTAATGATGCGCGGCGACCCCGGCAGCAGCTGGGCCAATTCGGCGGTAACCATGACGCTGGACGGGGCCTTGGTCGAAACGAAGGGCAGCTTGTCGATGGCCCGCGTGAGCCCCGGCAGGTTTTTCTCGTACTGGGTGTTGAGCCCCCAGATGGCGTTGCGCACCGGCTCGTCGCCTGCCGCCACCTTTTGGGTAAGGGCCCCCTCGCGCAGCTGGAGTAGCGAACCGCCTACGGTCCAGTTGCGCTGAAGCTGGTGGTTGACGGTTACCCCCGTGAAGGTCTTAGCCTGAAAATTAAAGAGTGAGTTGTTTTCAAAGCTCACGCGGATCGGTACGCCGCTTTGCATGATGGCCTCGTTAATGATGCGCACTTGACCCAGGGCGTAGTCCACCGTGAAATCCTGGTTTTCGGTGAGCTTATTTCCGCCGGCCGTGACCGATATCGAGCCGCGCGGAATGTTGAAGGAGTTCAGCTGAATTACGGAACCGCCGGCCGACTTGTAGCGTCCGCGCAGCAAAAATTTGTTTTTCTGCGTCTGCTCCTGGGCGCGGAACAGCGTCGAGTCGTAGAGCTCCTGAAAAACGTAGCGCTTGCGCTCGTCTGCCGTGCTCAACCGCTTAGACAGCGACGATCCGAAAGGCTCCAGCACCGGCAAAATGATGCGGCCCGTGGCGGTCAGCACCGTGGTCCCTTCGACAAAATCAAAAAGCCCGTCGGGAAAGGGGTCGCCGTTGCTGTTGACCTTGTCGGTCTGAAGCACCTGAACCAGCAGCTGGTCTTTGACGCTCGACTTGGGCAAAAAGGGAATGGGCAATCCGGTTTCGTCGTTGACGTATAAGAGTTCCAACCTAAAGTCCTCGGGGCTGATTTGGAACGCGTTGAGGTTGTACACGTTCTTCATCATGAGGTCCCATGCCGGACTCCGAACGTTTAAGATTTGGTGCTTGAGCAGCTTGAGAATCAGCGACTTGGGAGCCACAATTCCGTCGTTTGAAAACTCCCCAACTTGGTAGGTTCGGCCGTTGACCGTGTACTGGTAGGCCACGGCGATCACTTCGTCTTGGTTCAGGGCCGTGTTGAGCGACAGGTAGCCCAGCTGCGGATGGAAGCTGTACTCGTTGGGCTGCAGCATGCGGGCATTGGTCAGTTGCGCATATTCGATGTTGGCGTCGTATCCCGAGGCGTTGAGCACCGCACTTGCTGAAGCGGCGTCGCGGACGGAGCCAAACCGCGCCACGAGTTCTTCAGGATCGAGTCGGTTCACCCGGTTTGAGGGCCATACGTCGCCGCTCGGACCCGGAAAAATCGCTTCGCCCGGCTGGCCCGCATTGGTGCTACGGAAGGCGGCCCCCTCGGCCTCTCCCAAGTCCAGGAAGGCGACGAGGTTGCGCACTTCGGTGGGCACGTTGCGGCGGTTCGTGACCCATACCTCAACCCGCGTTATCTGGACGGGTGACTGAATCACGGGGCGGGTTCCGACCCACTGCTCATAACGGTCCCTAAAAAACTGGGCTAAAAAAAAGTGGCGGTTGGCTTCGTAGGCGTCGGCCTGAAGGCGGAATTCTTGCGTCGAGGCTCCGCCCTGGATGTTCATGCTTTGGCTTTGCGACCGCTGTTCCGCGAGCACGCTGGTCACCGTGGTTTTGCCGAACTGCATTTGGGTCTTTAGGCCAAACAAGCTTTGGACCCCCGTGATCAAGCTGCCGTTGGTGGGCAAACTCACATCACCCATTTCAAAGCTCTTGAGGATGTCGTCTTCTTGGCCTTTAAAGTCGAGCTTGATTTTGTTTTCAAACGCAAACGTAGCCTCCGTGTCAAAATTGAAGTTTAGGTTGAGCCGGTCGCCCAGCTTTCCGGCAGCGCTTACCTGCATTTTTTGATCAAAATCCAGCGCAAAGGTTCGGCGGTTGCGCTCGGGCACAATCGGGTTTTTAATGTGCTGGTAGCGGAGTCCGACCCGAAGCTCCGCGCTACCCGTGGGGCGGATTTCGAGCTTGTCCGAACCAAAAATATCGCGAAGTACGGGACTCGTTATGCTCATGTCCGGCACGAGGCTGGAGCCATCGCGGTCCGTTCCGCCCGAGTTTTGGGCCCAGCGCTTCTGCCAATACTCCGATTCGAGCTCTCTGAAGCGAAGGGCTTGATAGTCCGCCGCACTCAGGTAGCGGGGAGCGCCAACGGGCATGCCCGAAACCGTGCGCTGTAAAATGTAAAAACCCGTGACCGGGTCGTAGGTTACTTCGGTTTTCCAGTTCGGAGGCGTGGGGAGGCCGGGCATGGGCCAACGGGTAGCCGAGCTGTCTTGGGCCCCAAGGCGAAGGAGCGCCAGAAGTCCCAGCAACGTCAGCAGCCCCCTCATGCGACTTAAAGGCGTGCTAGGGCGCGTTTAATCAACTCTTCGACTCCGGCTTCGGCGTCTTCAGCCGCAAGCGCCGAGAGCGCTTTTTCGACCGCAGGACGGGCAAAACCCAGTACGAGCAGCGCCTCGAGGGCCTCGTGGCGGGCTGTAGTGCCCATGGGCATTGCGGAACTCGTGGCACCGAGCTTCACCGCCTTGTCGCGCAGGTCGACAATTATGCGCTGGGCCGTTTTTGCGCCGATGCCCTTAATGCGCTGCAGGGTGCCCGAATCGCCGTTGGCGAGCACCGAAAGGGCCTCTTCGGGACGAAGCGTCGACAAAATCACTCGGGCCGTGCTGGCCCCTACGCCCGAAACCGAATTGAGCAGCACGAAGACCTCGCGCTCAAGTTCCGTGGCGAAGCCAAAGAGCAACTGAGCGTCTTCGCGGTACACTGGGTGAAGCAGGAGCTCAACCGCGCCCGCCTCGGGCAACTGCCCAAACGTGGTCAACGAAATGTGCACGAGGTAGCCAAGTCCCCCGCAGTCCACCACGACATACGTGGGGGTCTTGCGCGTCAAACTTCCTCTGAGGTGGTAGAGCATACCGTGGTTAACGCCGCTGAAGAGCGATTCGTATGCCGCGCTTAGCGGACCGTGACCTTAGTCGTTCGTACTCCACCGGCATGGTAGCTGCGCAGGAGCCACATTCCCGGTGCCTCTGGGGCGCGGACGGCGCCGTTCACCACCAATTCTTCGCGGCGAGCCACGCGACCGAGGGCATCGAGCCATTCCACGCGCTGAACGTCCGAAGGAATTCCGCTCACCCACTGACCCGCAAGAGCAGGCTGGGGAGCCAAGCGAAGTACGGGAAGCATAGATTCCGGCGTCGCCACGTAGCGGTTCATGGCAAAAATTACGCGCACTTGAAGGCTGTCGTTGGCATCAGCCACGTTTACAAAGGTGTACCAAATGCTGTCTTGGCCGTTGGCCGAGGTGTCGCGCACGTAAGCGTAGCCAGAGAAGTCGTTGGCCACTCCATTGGGTGCAATGGTTACGGAACCCTGACTTTGGTTGGCCCAGGTCGGGTAGCACAAATCCCAGCAGAAGTAGTTGGAATCCACGATTCCCGTGGTTCCTGATTTACGGCGGATGACGCGGTAGTCCTTCGTCGTCGTCGTCGTGTTCTTGACCGAAATGTGTGCCGTGGCCTGGGTCATGGTGTGGCTGTTGGCGTAGGCGACGCTGTCCATGGACGTAACGACCAAACTTTGGGCGCCGAGGGCAAGGCTGCCGAGGGCAGCTGCAAGGAAAAACACGAATTTTTGCATAGGGTAAAGGTAATTCGTTGCGAAGTCCGCACCCAAACATCGGAGCGCATTCATTTTTTGCGTAGTTTTCGCCTTCTTAAACCCTTTTATTCAACGCTAATTCATGAAGCACCTTACCCTAACCGCTCTAGCGGGATTGCTTAGCTTGAGCGCCTTTGGCCAAAACCGCTTGGTTCTGGTTGAGCACTTCACTCAAGCATCTTGCGGACCCTGCGCCTCGCAAAACCCCGCGCTCAAGGTTATCCTTGACGCGAACTCGACCAAAGTGGTCGCGTTGAAGTACCAAACCAGCTGGCCGGGTGTCGACCCCATGAATGCCGCTAACCCAACGGAAGCTGCCGCGCGCGTTCAGTACTACAACGTTACGGGTGTGCCCAACTCGGTAATGGACGGTAGCGGCCCCGGCTCGCCCGGCACCATCGTTACTGCGACGACGATTAACAACCGCTACAACACGGCGGCGCCGCTGAACCTCACGGCCAGCCACCAGTGGACCGCCAACTACGACTCGATTCAGATCGGCGTATTCGTAGCCAACGCAGGAACCACCACGGTTTCTTCAGGTTCTGCCGGTTCGTTGAAGCTTCACGTTGCCCTCATCGAAGAAGAAATCAACTACCCTTCAGCTCCCGGATCAAACGGCGAAACGGACTTCTACCAAGTCATGCGCAAAATGGTTCCCGACGCAAACGGTACGGCAATGGCGGACAGCTGGACGGCGGGTCAAACCCAAATGTTCACGTTTAAAATTAAGGCTCCCGCCTACTTAGCCAACCTGAACAAGGTTGCCGTAGTTGCCTTCATTCAAGACAACAGCAACAAGTCGGTCCTCAACGCCGCGCGCACTACGCCCCAAACGATTGCCGGCTTGCCCGACATCGGCTTGAACGCCTTCACCGCAGCTACTGCCGGTCTGTGCAACGGCACGACCACCCCTTCGGTAACGATCAAGAACGAAGGCAGCGTAGCCATTACCTCGGCTACCGTAAGCTACACGGTTAACGGCGGAACTCCGGTTTCGCAAAACTGGACCGGAAACCTTGCCGCTGGCGCTACCGCCGTGGTAAACTTCCCCCAAGTAACGCTTCCGGCCGGTACCAACTCCCTCGTAGGTTCGGTGAGCGCACCGAACGGAACGGGCGACGTGAACGGCATGAACAACATGTCGGCTCCCTTGATTGCCGCCGTAATTAGCAATACTCCGACCCCTGCTCCGTTTGCAGAAGGCATGGAGAACGCCAACTTCAACGAGATTCCTGCGGGCCACGTGCTGCTCTACAACACGCCGAGCAAGCCTTTAGTTACCGTCGTTTCGAAGGCCAACGTGAACGGACTTGCATGGGAACTCGGTGGCTACGGCCAATCAGCGAAGTCACTGATGGTAGACTTCTTCACGATGCAGTCAGGCGCTCAAGCCAGCATCATCACTCCGAAGGTGGGTGGTGTTACGGCCAACCACAAGCTCTTCTTCAACCACGCCTATGCTTCGTACGCCGGTGAGGCCGACGGACTGAAAGTCTTCGTTTCATCGAACTGTGGAAGCACCTGGACCAACGTATTTGACAAGTCGGGCTCGGCACTCGCTACGGCCGCTAACTCGACGAGCCGTTTCTTCCCGCAGCCTACCCAGTGGTACCCCAACACGATTAGCCTTGCCCAGTTTGCTGGCCAAGACATTATTGTGAAGTTTGAGTGCAACTCGGCCTACGGAAACAACTTGTGGCTCGACAACATCTGGGTAAGCACCAGCGCCCTCGGCGAAGAAGAGGAGCTGATGGCTGAAGCCCGCGTGTACCCGAACCCTGCCCGCGACGCCGTCAAGGTAGCCCTCCAGGCCGCCGAAGCCGGTGATGCGGTAGTTGAGGTCTACAACCTGAACGGACAGCGCGTCATCGCCCAAAGCGTTGCGCTCGAGGCCGGCGCCCAGGAGCTTAACTTCAACGTAGCCGATTTGGCCAACGGAGTGTACACGGTGAAGATCGCACTCAGCGACCGCATCGAAACGCTTCGCTTCACGGTACAGCACTAATTCCGAACGGAGTTCGGTGGGAACGCGCCCAGGCCGCAAGGCCTGGGCGCTTCTTTTGGTACCTGAACCAACAAGGCTTGGACGAGCCGAACCCCCTAACGTACCTTGAGGGCATGAAAACCCTTTACACCGCAGCCTTCACTGCCTTATGCCTTGCGTTGAGCGCCCAGAGCTTGCCGAAGATGGACGTGCAAACCCTTGAAGGGGCTAAAGTTCCGATTTCAAGTCTGCACCAAGAGGGCAAACCCACGATTGTTAGTTTTTGGGCGACGTGGTGCAAACCCTGCATCAACGAACTCAACGCTATGGCCGAGCACTACGATGATCTTCACGAAGAAACTGGGGTTACCCTGATCGCTGTGAGCATCGACGACTCGCGCACGAGTCCCAAGGTGGCTCCGTTTGTGGCCGGTCAGGGCTGGGACTACCACGTAGTGCTCGACCCCAACAGCGACGTGCGCCGAGCCATGGGCGTTAACAACGTTCCGCACACCTTTTTGCTCAACGGAGCCGGCGAAATCGTTTGGCAGGCCAATAAGTACGTGCCTGGCGAAGAAGCGGTACTTATTTCTGAAGTACGCAAGCTCAAGAAATGAACCGCGCGGCATCCCTTGCACTAGCCTTTGGGCTGCTGACCGTGTCGGTTGTGGCTCAAGAAGCCCAATCTGACGCCCTTGGAGGCACCCTCCGTGCGGTGATTCAGCTCGACGCCCAAGCCTACGTGCGCGATACGGTGCTCGACCCGCAAGGCGACTACTACCCCGACGAAAAGGCCTTGGGCCAAGGTTGGGCGCTGTTTACCTACGAGCGGGGCAACCTTCGCATGGGTATGCGCTACGAAAACTACCAGAACGCCATGCTCGGGTTTCCCCCTGGGTACCGCGGCGAAGGCATCACCTACCGGTATGCCCAACTACGCCAGGGAAAATTTGACCTGACCTTTGGCAACTTTTATGAGCAGTTTGGGCAGGGCCTGATCTTCAGGGCCTATGAAGAGCGCGGACTCGGTCTCGACAACGCCATGGACGGCAGCCGAATCGTTGCGCGGCTACCCAAGGGCCTGACTCTTAAGGGCGTACTTGGCCGCCAACGAGTTTACTTTACCAAGAGCGAGGGCATTTTGCGCGGAACCGACGCCGAATGGGCACTTCGCGAAGCCCTCCCTTTTTTGGCCAAGACCGGGCTCAGCCTGAACCTCGGCGCGAGCTTTGTCTCGAAGTTTCAGCGCGGATTTGACCCCTTGCTCAACCTCCCCGCCAATGTGGGGGCTTGGGCCTACCGACTCGGCGCGCACTACAAGGGCTTTGACCTCAAGGCAGAGTACGCCTACAAAATCAACGACCCCAACGCCGACAACGGGTACATTTATAAGCCGGGCGAAGCATTTGTGGCCACGGCCACCTACAGCAAAAAAGGTCTTGGCGTGCTGGCCGCGGTCAAGCGCATCGACAACTTTAGCTTTCGCTCCGACCGCAACGCCCAGCAATTTGATGCGCTGATCAACTTCATACCGCCCACAGGCAATTTGCACACCTATGCCCTGCCCGCCCTCTACCCCTACGCTACCCAAATCAATGGCGAAATGGGCTATCAGGTAGACGTGAACTACTTGATTCCGAAAAAGTCCGCGCTCGGAGGCAAGTACGGAACCAAGTTGGCACTCAGCGTCGCGTCGTCGCAGAGCATTCACCGCGCGCCCCTGGACGACGGGAGTTTCGGCGATAAGGGCACCCAAGGGTACGTGAGCAACGTGCTGACCTGGGGCGAAATACCCTACTTCCGCGACGTGAATTTTAGCATTAGCCGCAAGTTCAGCTCCAAATACAAGACCCAAGTGACCGCCTACCGACTCGGCTACAACAAGTCGGTGCTGGCCGACGGACTCAACGACTACGCCATACTGGCGGCGCCCGACAGCGACAGCATGCTGGTTGTTCCGGCCCTCGCTTGGGAGCAGCAGTTCGCGCTGCCGAACCACCAAACCTTGCGGACCGAGTTCCAATGGTCTGGCGGACAAGGCTATCGTGGGGCTATGGCCATGTTCCTGGCCGAGTACACCCTTTCTGAGGCTTGGGTGGTGGCGGTTCAGGACATTTACAACTACGGAAATCCCTCGGAGTCCCGCCGCCTTCACTACCCCTTGCTGTCGGTGGTCCACTTTGACGGACCTACCCGCGTGCAAATTGGCTATGGCCGCCAGCAGCAAGGTATTTTCTGCGTGGGAGGTGTGTGCCGCGTGGTTCCGCCGTCAAACGGCCTCAGTTTATCGTTTACGACTCAATTCTGATGCGGAATACTGTTTTGCTCTTCATCGCCGCCGCGTCCTTCGCAGCCTGCGACTACATTGACCAGCCCTTTCGCAATCCGGGCGGAGGCGGAACCGCTACCGCCAACGGCGACACCGTAATCCAAACGGAACGGGCTGTGCTCGTCGAGGACTTCACGGGCCACCAGTGCAAGAACTGCCCCAAGGCCTCCAAGGCGCTGAAGCAGCTTGACAGCTTGTACGGTCCGTCGCGGGTCGTGGGTCTGGCCATTCACGCCGGTCCGGCCAATTTTACGGCCACCTCGGCAGAGTACCCCACCGACTTCACCACCGCCGACGGCGACGACCTGGCCGACGTGTTTGGGGTTTTTGCGCTTCCCTTGGGTATGGTGAACCGAATCGACTTCCCGACCAATACCCACCTCAAATCCTACAGTTCGTGGGGAGGGCTTGCGGCCACGCAGCTTGCCCAGTCCCCCGAGGTGCTTTTTAGCGCATTTAGTGGATTTGATAGTACCTCGCGCGTCGCCACCTTGCGCCTCGAAGTACGGTCTCAAGTGGCCCAGGCTAACGCCGTGGGTGTCGCGGTTTACCTCAAAGAGTCGGGCATCGTGTCGCCCCAGCTCATGCCCGACCAAACCCGGGACACGAACTACGTGCACTACAATGTCTTTCGCCGCGCTCCTTGGGGTCCCTTTGGCCAAGAAGTTTGGGCAGCAGGGGCGGCTACAAGCACGGCCACAGCCACCCTTGACGCGTCGACCACGCTTGAGGCAAGCTGGAACGCCCGTCACATGAAGTGGGTGGCCATCGCCTTCGACAAAGCCACCAACCGCGTGCTGCAGGCCGTTCAGATCGACGTCAAGTAGGATTGCTCTGGCCAAAGGCCGCCTCGACGTTTCGCTGAATGCGGTCAAGGCCCGTTCGGGCTGCCGCCGACGTTCCAAATGCGTCCTGAAAGGCGGCTGTACTTGCGGAACGCCAATCGTCCAAGCTCCACTCTACCCACCCGCCGGGCGCAAATGCCGGCTCGTGGTGCGGCGTCGCATGCCGGTTCCACGGACAAACTTCCTGGCAGATGTCGCAGCCAAACACCCAGGGATGCAGGGCGTCAGCCATTTCGCGCGGAAGCGCTCCGTGCAGCTCAATCGTGGCGTGGCTGATGCAGCGGTTGCTGTCGACCACTTGAGGCGCAACGATGGCCTGGGTCGGGCAGGCGTCAATGCAGCGCGTGCACGTGCCGCAGTGGTCGGTGACCGGTGCATCGGGAACAAAGGCGTAGTCCACAATGAGTTCCGCCAAAAAAAAGTAGGATCCCGTGTTCTTTCGCAGCAGCAGAGAATTTTTACCCACCCAGCCCAGGCCGCTTCGTTCGGCCCATGCCCGCTCCATGACCGGGGCGCTGTCGACAAAGCACCGGGCTTCGAACAAACCAACAGCGGTGCGCAGGGCGTCAAGCAGCTCAAAAAGACGGTCCTTAACCACTCGGTGGTAGTCCTCACCGTAGGCGTAGCGCGCGACCCGTGGCCGGCCCTCGTCTTCGAGGGCTGAGGGTTCGGGGAAGTAATTGAACGCAAGGCTCACCACCGACTTGGCGCCAGGCACCAAAAGCCTTGGGTCCAAACGTTTATCAAAGTGGTTTTCGAGGTAGCGCATACTGCCCTGGAAACCTTGGTTCAGCCAGGCCTCGAGCTTGGGCGCCTGATCGGCCAAAAATTCGGCACGGGCAACGCGCGCGTCCATGAAGCCCAAGCGTTGGGCCTCCGACTTGAGTAGGGACGTTGCTTCGCCCGGCGTCATGAAAACAAATCGGGGCCACCCGAAGGGGTACGTCCTAAATGCTTGTATGCCTTGTCCATGGCCGTGCGGCCACGGGGCGTGCGCGCCAGGTACCCTTCCTGAATTAGGTAGGGCTCGTACACCTCTTCGAGCGTCTCGGCCTGCTCGCCCACGGCAGTCGCGAGGGTGCTTAGCCCCACAGGACCCCCGCGAAACTTGTCAATCAAGGTCGTCAGAATGCGGTTATCCATTTCGTCCAGGCCGTGGGTGTCCACATCGAGGGCGTCCATTCCGAAGCGCGCCACCTCAACATCTATGATGTTCTTGCCCTTTACTTGGGCGAAGTCGCGCAAGCGACGCAGGAGCGCGTTAGCGATGCGGGGCGTTCCTCGGCTGCGGCGGGCAACCTCAACAGCGGCATCCTGTTCGATTCCCACGTTTAAAATGCTTGAGGAGCGTTCCACAATCGTTGAGAGCAGCTCGACGCTGTAGTATTCTAGGCGGGCCGCGATGCCGAAGCGTGCGCGCAGAGGGGACGTCAGCAGTCCGCTTCGCGTAGTGGCGCCAATGAGCGTGAAGGGTTTAAGGCGGATTTGTACCGAGCGAGCTGCGGGACCTGACTCCAGCATGATGTCTATTTGGTAGTCCTCCATTGCGCTGTAGAGGTACTCTTCGACCACCGGACTCAGCCGATGGATTTCGTCGATAAAGAGCACGTCGTTGGCCTCTAAGCTCGTGAGCAACCCGGCGAGATCGCCCGGCTTGTCGAGCACCGGACCGCTGGTCAACTTGAGCGACGACCCCAGTTCCCCCGCGATAATGTGGGCCAAAGTCGTCTTGCCCAAGCCCGGAGGTCCGTGCAGCAGCACGTGGTCGAGGGCTTCGTCGCGCTGGCGGGCCGCCTGAACAAAAACTTTGAGGTTTTCGAGCACTTTGGCCTGGCCGGCAAAGTCGTCGAAGCGCGCGGGCCGAAGCCGCTGCTCCGCCTCGCGGTCTTCCATGCCCGCTGTGGAGGCATCGTGCAAAAAATCCACCATGCCACAAATGTAAACGGCCGCTCGGGGATTCCGGGCGGCCGTTTGACGAACTTATAAAGGCTTAGTGCGCGTGCTCCCCGTCCTTCAGCGGCGTGGTCTGCGGAACAAAGTCCTCTTCGTGACCCGGCTTGCTGTAGTCGTAGGCCCAACGGTGCACTTCGGGGATCGCTCCCGGCCAGTTGCCGTGAAGGTGCTCCACCGGCGTGGTCCACTCGAGGGTATTGGAGTTCCACGGGTTTTGCGGAGCCTTCGGGCCGCGCCACATCGAGTAGAAGAAGTTGAAAATGAAAATCAACTGCGCGATTCCGCCTCCGATGGCGAACATGGTGATGATCACGTTGATGTCCTGCAGCTCGTCAAAGATGGGGAATTCCGCGTTGCTGTAGTAGCG
>JAURMB010000083.1 GCA_030831045.1 Schleiferiaceae bacterium | reverse complement strand
AGCTGCCAGCAACGAGCAACCAGCTGCCAGCAACCCGCAACCAGCTGCCAGCAACCCGCAACCAGCTGCCAGCAACCCGCAACCCGTCACCAAAGGCAGCAGCAACCGATTTTACTCACCGCTGGTGCGCAGCATGGCCGCGCAAGAGGGTCTGTCGCAGGCCGAACTCGACCAAATCGACGGCTCTGGCCAAGAAGGTCGCGTGACCAAAAACGACGTGCTCGCCTACCTAGCCCAGCGTGCAAGTGGCGCCCACCGCACTCCGGTCGCCGCACCAACTGCATCAAGTGCACCTGAAGCAGGCACCAGTTCGAGTGCCGCTGCCCCAAAGGTGAGCGAATCCGCTCCGTCTGGTCATGGATTCAAGGCTCCGGCTCCAACCATTTTCCCCGGCGACGAAATCCGCGAAATGGACCGCATGCGCAAGCTCATTGCAGACCATATGGTGATGAGCAAGCACGTTTCGCCGCACGTGACTTCGTTTGTCGAAGCCGACGTCACAGCCATTGTGCGCTGGCGCGAAAAAGTAAAGTCCGGATTTGAAAAGCGCGAAGGCGAGAAACTCACGTTTACCCCCATTTTCATGGAGGCCGTGGTCAAAGCCATCAAGGACTTTCCCAACATCAACGTGAGCATCGACGGCAACAACGTGGTGTACCACAAGCCCATCAACTTGGGCATGGCCACCGCGCTGCCGAGCGGCAACCTCATTGTGCCCGTCATTAAAAATGCGGACCGCTTGAGCCTGAGTGGCATGACCAAAGAAGTTAACGAACTGGCTAACAAGGCGCGTTCTAACGCCCTCAAGCCTGACGACATTCAAGGCGGAACCTACACGGTAACCAACGTCGGCAGCTTCGGCAACATTTTGGGTACCCCCATCATCAACCAGCCCCAAGTTGCCATTTTGGCCCTGGGCGCCATTCGCAAAATGCCTGCTGTCGTCGAGACTGCCGAGGGCGACGTGATTGCCATTCGCCACAAAATGTTCCTTTCGCACTCCTACGACCACCGCGTGGTCGACGGTGCCTTGGGCGGAATGTTTGTGCGCCGCGTGGCCGATTACCTTGAGCAGTGGGATCCGAACCGCGAAATCTGATGCGGCTTACCCGACCGCTGTGCGTTTTTGACATTGAGTCCACCGGAGTCAATGTGGTCCACGACCGCATCGTTGAGCTCTGCGTGCTTCGCGTCCTTCCCGACGGTAGCGAAACGGTCAAAACATGGCGCGTCAACCCGGGAATTCCGATTCCCGCTGCCTCGACCGCCATTCACGGCATCAGCGACGCCGACGTGGCTGACGCGCCCGCGTTTGCAGCAATTTTACCTGAGTTGGTTCCGCTCCTGCAGGGCAGCGACCTCGCCGGCTACAACAGCAACAAATTTGACATTCCGCTGCTGGCTGAAGAACTACTCCGCGCGGGCAGCGATTTGGACTTAAGCCTTTCGCGCAGCGTGGATGTTCAAAATATTTTTCACAAAAAAGAGCAGCGAACCTTAAGTGCGGCCTACCGCTTTTACTGCGATGCCGACCTGCACAACGCCCACACGGCCGAAGCCGACGTGCGCGCCACCTACGAGGTGCTGCTGGCGCAACTCAAGCGCTACCCCGACCTACCCCACGAGGTGCCGGCCCTCAGCGACTTTAGCACGATGCATAAAGCAGCTGATTTCGCGGGCTTTATCACCTTTGATGACCAAGGCTACGAGCAATTCAGCTTTGGCAAGTACAAAGGCCAGCGCGTGAGCCACGTGCTCTTGAGGGACCCGGGCTACTACTCGTGGCTGCAGAATGCGGACTTTCCGCTATTCACGAAAAAAATTCTTACCGCCATTCGGCTCCGGCAGTCATGAAGATCATTTGCGTCGGACGCAACTACCGAGCCCACGCCGAAGAACTGGGCAACGCGGTTCCCGAAGAACCCGTCATCTTTTGCAAGCCCGATTCAGCGCTGCTCCCACCAAGAAATCCGTTTGTGGTTCCGCCCTGGACCCGCGACGTACACCACGAAATCGAATGGGTGGTGCGCATCAGCAAAGTGGGCAAGTACATCGAGCCGCGCTTCGCCTACAGCTACCTCGACGCAATGACCGTGGGATTGGATTTCACGGCCCGAGACCTTCAGACTAGACTCAAAGGCCAGGGTTTGCCGTGGGAGCGCGCCAAAGGATTTGACGGCAGCGCCGTGCTCGGCAGCTGGGTTGAACTTCCAGCCAAGCAAATGGCGCACGAAATCCGCCTCGAAAAAAACGGCACCGAAGTGCAGCGGGGCAACACTGCCGACTTTATTCACTCGGTCGAAGACCTTATTGCCTTTGTCAGCCAGTACTTTACCCTGAAAAAAGGCGACCTTTTGTTCACCGGAACCCCCGCCGGCGTCGGCCCCATTCAGCCTGGAGATTGCCTAGAGGGCTTTTTAAATGGTGAATCACGGTTCCGAGTGAACGTGCGCTAGGCCTTAGCTACGACGAGTTCTCGTATATTTGAGGTTCTAGGTTTATACCCAACCGAGAACGAACGCACGCTATGACGCACCTATTACGCCGTTTAGGCCTTGCAGCAATTGTGTACACTTCCCTGAATTTCAGCGCGGAAGCACAGATTACCACGGTCTACTCTGAAGATTTCGACTCCCCACCCCACAACGTAACGACGTTTCACACCCAAGCTGGACCGAGTCCGTACTGGAACGACACGACAGCGCTTAAAGTCAGCGGAACGCACAGCTACCATGCCAACGTGCTACCGCAAGACACGGTGTACTTTCAAACTTTGGCGTTTTCAACGGTCGGTAATTCGTTTGTGCGCCTTTCGTTTGACCACATCGGCAAAATTCACTTTGGCCAGCGTGGCTACATCAGCGTGTCGACCAACAACGGCGCAACCTGGACCACCCTCACCGGAACCCACTACCGCGGAGCGAGCACGAGCTTTGCCACCTTGGGTTACGTCAACGAAGTGATGTACGCCAACTCTGCGACCTCGCCTTTTTGGGGCGGCGCGACAACGGTTGGACAAGGCATCGCCCCACCAACGGCTGGTGGGCCAACGAGGTATTTGACATTTCGAGCATTGCGGGCAGCGGACCTTCAGGCACCGGCACCGGGTTTTCGCAGGTTTTGGTGCGTTTCGCCCTGCAGTACCGCGTTCCGAGCGGAACCGCCGT
>JAURMB010000082.1 GCA_030831045.1 Schleiferiaceae bacterium | reverse complement strand
GCCGACTTGCTCTTCTTTTCCAGGGTGACGCGTCCTTTGCGGACTAGTTGTTGGATCGTTGGCATGCTCTTCTACGTGGTTTGACGTCGGTAGAAATAATAGTTTACCCCCACTTTTTTGGGGACTGCAAATGTAGAACAAATTCTTGTCTAATCACGAGCACCTACTAAAAAGAATTTCAAAGTTTTCCACTTGCATCGCGCTAGCCGCAGTACCCACCTACTTTTGTGGGGCATCATGGAAGGACTATTAAGCGGACTCAACTCGGCTCAGCGCAAGGCGGCGGAACATACCAAAGGACCAGTAATGGTCATTGCCGGCGCGGGGTCGGGCAAAACGCGCGTCCTTACCTACCGCATCGCGCACTTGATAAACCAGGGAGCCGATGCCTTTCAAATTCTGGCCTTGACCTTTACCAATAAGGCGGCCCGTGAAATGAAGGACCGCATCGCCAAGGTCATTGGGCCAGATGAGGCGAAAAACGTTTGGATGGGCACGTTCCACAGCATTTTTGCGCGCATCCTTCGCGTGGAGGGGGAACGATTGGGCTTCCCGAGCAACTTTACGATTTACGATTCCGAGGATGCGCAAAAGGTGCTCGCCAACGTGATCAAGGAGCTCAACCTCGACAAGGAGGTGTACAAGACCAAATCTGTGGCTTCGCGGATTTCGGCGTACAAAAACAACTTGATCACGCCAAAGGCTTATGCTGCCCGGGCGGACCTCCAAGAGCACGACGCTGCGGCCCGCATGCCGAAACTGGGCGAGGTTTATGCGCAGTACATGGAGCGGTGCTTTCGCGCGGGAGCCATGGACTTTGACGACTTGCTCCTCAAGACGAACGAATTGTTTGCGCGCTTTCCCGAGGCACTGGCAAAGTACCAGGAGCGGTTCCGCTACCTTTTGGTGGACGAGTACCAGGACACCAACCACGCGCAGTACTTGATCGTCAAAGCCCTTGCCGCTCGGTTCGAGAACATTTGTGTAGTGGGCGACGATGCGCAGAGCATTTACTCGTTTCGGGGCGCCAACATTCGGAACATTCTCAATTTTCAAAAGGACTACCCCGATGCGGCGCTGTACAAGCTCGAGCAAAACTACCGGAGTACGCAGCGCATCGTCAAGGCGGCGAATGTGCTGATTTCGCACAACAAGGAGCAACTCGAAAAAGATGTTTGGACCGAAAATCCGCTCGGAGAAAAAATTGCCGTCCATCAGAGCGTAAGTGACTCTGACGAGGGCCAATACGTCGCCCAGAGTATTTGGGACTTGGTTCATCGAGAGCACCGAGGGTACGGCGATTTTGCCATATTGTACCGTACAAATGCGCAGTCGCGGTCGTTTGAGGATGCGCTGCGCCGAAGGAATATTCCCTACCAGATTTATGGCGGACTTTCGTTTTACCAGCGAAAGGAAATCAAGGACGTGCTCGCCTACGTGCGCCTCACCGTGAACGCTAACGACGAAGAAGCGCTGCGCCGCGTCATCAACCTACCGGGCCGCGGGATTGGCGACACGACCCTCGCGCGCATGACGATTGCAGCAAACGAGCGAAAGGTTCCGCTCTGGGAAGCGGTGCGCCATGCCACGACCTGGGAATTAGGCATCAATCGGCCCACGGCGGAGCGGCTTGAAGCCTTTGCCGATTTAATTGACTCGTACCGAATCATCGCGACCCAAATGGACGCCTTCGGGACCGTCGAACACATTGCCCGCACGAGCGGGTTGGTGAAGTTGCTGGCCGAAGACAAAACGCCTGAGGGGATAAGCCGGTACGAAAACGTTCAAGAGCTGCTCAACGGAATCAAGGATTTTGTGGAGCAGCAGAGCCAGACTGAAGGCGGGGATCCCAGCCTAGGTGCGTTTCTTCAAGACGTGGCGCTCTTGACCGATCGGGATGAGCAGGAGACGGACGAACCGAAGGTCATCTTAATGACCATTCACTTGGCGAAGGGCTTGGAGTTTCCGGTTGTATTTGTCGTGGGAATGGAAGACAGCTTGTTCCCCTCGATGATGGCCATGAATTCGCGGAGCGATCTCGAAGAGGAACGCCGACTTTTTTATGTGGCGCTAACGCGTGCGGAACAGCGGGCCTTTTTAACGTATGCTCGGGTGCGCTACCGATGGGGCAAGCTCATTGACTGCGAACCAAGCCGGTTTTTGGACGAGCTCGACGAAGAGCACCTAGACGTACATGTTCCTGAACTTCCCAAGAATTATGGGGTGCCGCGAGAGCTCCGCGACGCATTTGGGGACCCGGAGCAACCCCGCACGTATCGGGGCGCCGCCGCGCAGAAGATGCGTCCGCAGGGCTCGGGAAGCACCACGCCCCCACCTGCTCCGATCCGTTTTCGTAAACCCGAGCACTTGACGCCGATTGGCCAAGCGAACTCGGCGTCGGGAAGTCCCGCAAACGAACTAAATTTGACCCCTGGAACTCGGGTGCTGCACGAACGATTTGGTGTCGGTACAGTGACCGAGGTGGAGCCTGCCTCTGACGGCGGCAAAGCCACGATCCAGTTTGATAACGCGGGCGAAAAGAAACTCCTTTTGAAGTTCGCTAAATTGCAGCTCTTGGCCTAGCAAGGGCACCTCGATGGAAACCTCAAGCATTACGACGCTTTCGTTAGACTACAATACCGACCGACCGCAACTGGCCCTCGGTGAGTACGGACGCCTCGTGCAAACCATGGTCGAGTTTTGCCTAACGATTGAAGATCGGAGCAAGCGAACCGAAGCCGCAGCGCATATTGTGGATACGGTTGGACGGCTGAACCCAAGCCTGCGCGGACAAGCCGATTTTGCACGTAAGGTCTGGGATCACCTGCACGTCATTTCGGGCTTCGCTTTAGATGTGGACGGACCGTTCCCAGCTCCGCAAAAAGAATTGCTCGAAGCCAAGCCGGAACGGGTGCCCTACCCCCCGAAGAGCCGCAGCCACCGATACTACGGCGTGATTTTGCAGAACTTGATCAACACCGTGGCCGAAATGGAGCCGTCAGAAGAGCGCCAAGGCATCGAGTACGACATCGCCAACCAAATGAAGCGGGCCTACTTGAGCTGGAATAAGGATACGGTTGACGACGCCGTTATTTTTAACGACTTGCGCATTCTTTCGGGCGGACGACTCGGTCAAGAAGGCTCCGCGCTGTCGGTGGCGAAAGGCGTGGTTTCGCAAAATGCCCCGCTGCATACCAAGAACCGCAAGAAGAAAAAACCGAATTCGTCCAATTTTAACAAACGCAAAGGCGGATTCTTCCGCA
The DNA here is from genome assembly GCA_030831045.1 of Schleiferiaceae bacterium. Next base: position 26,176 of record JAURMB010000082.1, on the reverse strand, counting down.
AGTAATTATGGCCTCATTTCGAATTACCGGCGGACTCGCCCTGCGCGGCGACGTGCAACCCCAAGGAGCGAAAAACGAAGTGCTCCAGATTCTCTGCGCGGTTCTTTTGACCGCCGAGCCGGTTCGCGTCACCAACGTGCCCGACATCGTCGACGTCAACAAGCTCATTGAGATCTTGGGCGATTTCGGCGTAACCGTGACGAAAAATGGCCCCGGTGACTTCACGTTCCAGGCAGACAAGATCGACGTAGACTTTTTGTTCGGAGACACCTACAAAAAGAAGGGCGCAGCGCTCCGCGGATCGGTAATGGTGGTTGGTCCCATGCTCGCGCGCTTCGGGAAAGGCTACATTCCGAAGCCCGGCGGAGACAAGATCGGTCGCCGTCGCCTTGACACGCACTTCGAGGGCTTCATGAAGCTTGGTGCAAAATTCGTCTACGAAGAAGAGGCCTACTTTTATGGCGTTGAGGCTCCAGCCGAGGGGCTTAAGGGTGCCTACATATTGCTCGACGAACCTTCGGTAACCGGCACCGCCAACATCGTGATGGCTGCCGTGCTGACACCCGGCGAAACAACCATTTACAACGCCGCATGCGAACCCTACCTCCAGCAGCTTTGCAGTATGTTGGTCCGCATGGGTGCTCGAATCGAGGGCATTGGCAGCAATCGCCTTGTCATCAACGGGGTTGAACGCCTGGGCGGCACGGAGCACCGCTGCCTTCCCGACATGATTGAAATCGGCTCGTGGATTGGACTTGCGGCGATGACGCAGTCCGAGATTACGATTAAAAACGCAGGAATTCCGCATTTGGGTCAAATTCCCAACGTGTTTCGCAAGCTGGGAATCCAAATCGAAGAGCGCGGCGACGACTTGTACATCCCCGCCCAAAAGCACTACGAAATCGGGGCCTACCTCGACGGTTCTATGGTGACGATTGCCGACGGGCCATGGCCCTTGTTCACCCCTGACTTGCTCAGCATCGTGCTGGTCACAGCTACGCAAGCGAAGGGATCGGTCCTGATTCACCAAAAGATGTTTGAGAGCCGCCTCTTTTTTGTGGACAAACTAATCGATATGGGTGCACAGATTATTTTGTGCGATCCGCACCGCGCCACGGTTATCGGACACGACCGCAACTTCCAGCTGCGCGCAACCACGATGACGTCGCCCGACATTCGCGCCGGAATCGCCCTGCTGATCGCCGCCCTTAGCGCCGAAGGCACGTCGACGATTCACCACATCGAGCAAATCGACCGCGGGTACGAACGAATTGACGAACGCCTCCGCGCTCTTGGTGCGCGCATCGAACGCATCGCGGACTAATTTTTGAACCCTACTTTTAACCTATGAAACACGTTGTTGCTTTGGGCGTCGCCGCCCTCGTTTTTGCTGCAGTCCCCGCGAACCGCGTGACCGCTCCCCGCGCTGAGGCACCTGCTGCCCAACTTGCCACGATCAACGTGGGCGATATGGCTCCCGACCTGGCTTTTCCAGATCCTTCGGGCAAGACCCGCAAGTTGTCAGATCTGCGCGGAAAAGTCGTTCTGCTCGATTTCTGGGCTGCGTGGTGCGGACCCTGCCGCATGGAAAACCCCAACGTGGTGCGCGTCTACTCCCAGTACAAGGACGCCAAATTCACCTCAGGAAAGGGTTTTGAGGTGTTCTCGCTTTCGCTGGACAACGCCAAAGACCGGTGGGTCGAGGCCATTGCGAAAGACGGACTCGTGTGGCCCAACCACGTGAGCGACCTTAAAGGCTGGCGGTCCGAAGGTGCTGCACTGTATGGAGTTAACTCGATTCCAGCAACCTACCTCATTGACGGCAAGGGCAAAGTAGTGGCAAAAAACCTGCGCGGACCCGCTTTAGAGAACGCCTTGAAGGCGATGCAAGCCAAGTAAGTTAGCCAAACAACTAGGCCTGCCAATCTGACACTTTGCGGTCGTTTGGCAGGCTTTCTGTTTACTAGGCTGCGCAACACACTAGAATTATGGAAGAGCCTCAAACTATGCCCGATTCACCCGAAGACGAAGTTCGTGTAGATGCCGAAACGGCCGAAATGCCCGTGGCTGACGAACGTGATGTGGACGCCGAAATTCAGGAGCTCAAGGACCAGAACCTCAGGCTCTATGCGGAATTCGAGAATTTTAGACGGCGAAACGCCCGAGAACGGCTCGAGCTCATTGCAACGGCCGGCGAAAAGGTGATTAAATCCGTTCTTCCGATTCTGGACGATTTTGACCGTGCGCTCAAAACCCTCCAGGACGGATCGGAGCGTCAAGGCCTGGAGTTGATTCAAACAAAATTGATATCTGCCCTAAAGTCTGAAGGGCTTAAGCCCATGGATTCCACGGTAGGTCAAGTCTTTGACGTGGAACGTATGGAGGCCATTACGAACATTCCCGCTCCGACACCCGAGCTTGCGGGATGTGTGGTCGACGAGCTCGAAAAGGGCTACCTCTTGGGAGATAAAATAATCCGATACGCCAAAGTGGTGGTTGGACAAACCGCCGAGTAACCATGAGCAAACGCGACTACTACGAGGTGTTAGGGGTTTCTAAGGGATCCTCTGCAGACGAGATTAAAAAGGCGTACCGCAAGCTCGCCATACAGTACCACCCTGATAAGAATCCGGGTGATAGTGCTGCCGAGGAGAAGTTTAAGGAAGCGGCTGAAGCCTATGAAGTTCTGTCGAGCCCAGAAAAACGCCAGAAGTACGACCAGTTCGGCCACCAAGCTTTTGGGGCAGGATCTGGCGGCTTTGGCGGCGGGATGAACATGGACGACATTTTCAGCCACTTCGGCGACATTTTTGGCGATGCATTTGGCGGAGCCTTCGGCGGGTTTGGCGGTCGGGGTGGCGGAGCCAACCGTGGCGCCAATTTGCGTGTGCGGGTTAAGCTAACGCTGGAAGAAATTGCCAATGGGGTCGAAAAGAAAATCAAAATCCTTCGGGCGGTCCCTGCAGAGGGTCTCACTTTTAAAACCTGCGGAACCTGCGGTGGGTCGGGTCAAGTTACGCGCGTTCAAAATACCATTCTCGGACAGATGCGCACGGCAAGCGCCTGCCCCAGCTGCCAAGGTGCCGGCAAGACCATTGACCAACGCCCTGATGGGGTTGGGCCTGACGGGCTCGAGCGCCACGACGAGGTGGTCAGCGTGAAAATCCCTGGTGGGGTTCAAGACGGAATGCAGCTTCGTGTTCAGGGCAAGGGCAACCACGGTCCGGCCGGAGGCCCAGCGGGTGACTTAATCGTGTCTATTGAAGAAGAAGCGCACGAGTTTTTGGTCCGAGAGGGTAGCAACTTGCACTATGAACTTCATGTTTCGTTCCCCGACGCGGCGTTGGGCACCTCGGTAGAGGTTCCGACAGTTTCGGGTAAAGTCCGAATGAAGATTGACCCCGGAACCCAAAGCGGCAAGACGCTGCGGCTCAAAGGCAAAGGACTACCGAGCCTCGAGGGCTACGGACAGGGCGACCAACTGATTCATGTGGCCGTTTGGACTCCGAAGTCCCTAACAAACGAAGAAAAAGAAGTGCTCGAAAAGCTCAAGCAAAGCGACCGATTTCAACCCCGACCTGGTGCTGGTGACAAAAGCTTCTTTGACAAAGTGAAGGACCTGTTTCAGGGATAAAAAAAGCGGCCCGAGGGCCGCTTTTTTTTATGTTCCCAAATCGCTGGGTAGCCGTCAGTACACCAAGGTTACGGGACCCGAATACCGCAGGTCGCGACCGCAAACCACAAAGAAGTAGTAGGTTCCGCTCGGAAGCAAATTGCCGTCGGCGTCTGTTCCGCCCCAGGTATTGGCGTAGTTCTCCATTTCGTACACCCAAGTAGTCCCCCAGCGATTCATCACCCGTAGCGTGCACGCATCTCCAAAAAGAACTTCAGTCAAATCGAGGACGTCGTTGTTGCCGTCGCCGTTAGGGGTAATCACGTTCATCACGTTCGACAAATCCGGTTCCACCTGATCAGGCAACCAACTCACAAAGACGGTGTCAATTCCGCGGCAACCCCGGTTGTCCGTGACAATGACGTAGTACGTCGTGCTGTCGGCGTGCATTAATGCCTGCGGGTTGCGCTGCTGGGCATTGTTAAAGTAGACGGGTTGGTCGGCAAACCAATAGTAGGCCGCCCCCGAAGTCACGTCGAGCAGCAGTGTGTCTCCTCGGGCAATCTGGGTGTCCTGCGGCGTTGCCGTCACCGGATAGTACCAATCGTAGACTTTGACCGTGTCCCAAAGCGTATCGGGGCAGTACGCGGACTGAATTATGCACCGCACCGGGTACACCCCTGAACTGTTCCAGCTCACGCCGGTAACCAACTTGCCGGTAGCTCCAAAGGTGTTGGCGTCGCTGCCGAAATCCCACGAAATGCTGGCGTCGTAGGGGGCGGTACCCTTGGCCTCAAACCGGTAGTTCTGAACCTCCACACACGGCACACCCGACTTCTCAATTCGGTAATCGGGTGCGTTCATAATGCGGAACGGCACCGTCAGCGTGTCGGTGCACACCAATCCCGGGTTGATGATCAAGGTAACGGTGTAGGTTCCGGTATCGGGGAACGTATAGGTCGGATACGCTTGCGAACTGGTGTCGGCCGTGGTTGAGGTGTCCCCAAAATTCCAGAAGTACGTGAGGGCACCCGTGGTTTGCGGCGTGAACGTCAGCGTACGTCCGTCGCAGTAGAGCTGCGGATCCTCAAGTTGGGTCACCATGTCTGCTACCGTGTTGATGATGCAGTTGGTCACGTTGAACTGGTAGTCTCGTCGCACCACCGACAGCAGTTGGCCGTTGCGGTACTCGCTCACGCAGATTCCCACGACGTACTGGCCGGCGGTGGTCGCAATTCCCGTAATCGTTCCGGTTTGCGGATTGATGGCCAATGCGGGGTTGCCCGGTACCGGCTGACTCGGAGTGGCTGGAGCCACAAACGGAATCGTCGTGTAGGGCGGAGCCGTGGCCGTGCTCGGGCTCGGGTTTCCGCTACTTCCGCCGGTGTAAATGTCGCAGAACTCATAAAACAGCGAGTCCCCATTGGCATCGGTGGCCGAGGCGTCCACGTTGAGTTGGTCACCCAGGCAGAGCACGATGGGCGGAACCGTGGTAAACGCGGGCGTGCTGTTGCAGGTATTGTCCATCGACGGAATTTTCACCGTGTAGGTGTTTCCGCGCGAACCCGGATTCGTGATGTTGCTGATGGTGGAATTGCGGCAGCAGCGCTGGTACGAAATGGTGTAGCCTCCAACCACGGGCGGCAAGGTCAGGGTGGCCACGTATTCGGCGTATTCCGTACAAATGTTGGGCGGAGTAGTCAAACACGGATTGCCCGTGCCTGCAGGGACCGAAATCGTCGGGCCTTTGGGTACGGACGGGTTCGTGACCACCGTCCCGGCAAGGTTATACACCGTGAAGTTCACCGAGTTGTCAAACGCGGCTCCTCCCGAAAAGCAATCGCGGTAAATGCGCAGCTTGACCTGGTACTGGTTGGACCCCAAGCACGTGTAGGTGATTTCACCGCCCACAAGGTGTGCGGCACTCGACGCGAAGCTCAGCGTTACCGCCAAAAGGACTAAAAGCCTGCGCATCATTGGATCACCTTAACCCAAAGTTTACCCGGGTACTGTCCGTTCAAGCTGCTCTCGCGAGCGGTTGAGGCTTCTTCGTAGGTTCCGAACTTCAGGAGGTAAACATAAACCATGTTGTTCTTGGGATCGCGGAAGGTGCGGGACTGGATACCCTGAGCCTTGAGCTTTTGCACCATTTTGTCCGCGTTCTCTTGCTCGCCGTAAACCCCAGCGGTTACGTAGAACCCGGCGCTTCCCGGGGCTACGTTGTTGGCGTACGACTCCTTGCTGTATCCCTTAATGGTTCCGGCTCCAGCCATTCCGGCATTGCTCGCGACGGTTGCTGACGGGGCGGTCGTAGTCGCGTTGTTCGCTGCTGCTCCGCGAACACCACCGGCTTGGGCACCAGCTTCTTGAAGCTTGAGGGCCGTGGCCTTGGCAAGTTCTTCGCTTTGGGCGGCGAGCTGCTTTTTGTTGGCGGCCTCGAGCTCTTCTTTAAACTCTTCAAACTTCTCGTTCAGCAATTTCTCGCCGTTTTGGTCGGCCTGACGTTGCTTGTCTTTGAGGCGCTTGATTTCGGCTTCAATGCGGTCGTTGCGCTTGTTGTCGCCAAATCGGTAGGTCAGAATGAACTCGTTGGACATGCCCAGCGACGTCGCATATTCGTTGGTACTGAAATCGTGAGCGTATCCTAACGTCAGCAGCGGCGTCAGGTGCACGCCAAGTTGGGCTGAGGCACCAAAATTCGAACGGTACAGGGCGCCCACGTAACCGTACTCCGTCACGTTGAACATCATTCCGGCATCAACTTGGGGGGTAACATGGTTGGCGGCGCGGACCACGACCAGCGGCGAAAGCGTCATGCGGTCCTTTTGAATAGGTAAATCGTACTGCGTTTGTACGACGTAGTGGCGAATGAGGTGAAACGCCACGGGCCCTGCATAGTTGTTGGAATAGGTAATCGCCGGCGCGAGCACTTGAGGCGCGGCTACTCCTAGCTGGAAGTTCTCCACCTTCAAGTTGATTCCCAGGTTGATGTCGAGGGTACCGTTGGTGTTGGCCGGAAACAAGAAGGGGTCTCCTTCGTTTTTGACGCGGATGCTGGCCATGTCAAATGTATTGTTGACGTAGCCCGCTCCGATTCCGAAACTGAGTACCGAGTTCTCGGCAAGTTGCGCATGGTATGCGTAGTGGCCATAAATGCCTGAACGGCGCACAATGTCGGTGGCATCCGTGAATCCGTAGACCGAATACCCGATACGCTCCTTGTTGGTCGCGCCATTGAACAGCAAGGCAGATGTTTCAGGAGCACCCTCCATCCCCTGCCACTGCTGGCGGTGAATGGTAACGAGTTCGCTGTATCCCTTGGCTCCGCTGCGAGCCGGATTTACCATGGCTTGAGCGAAGTACAGGTGGCTGTAGAGTGGAATCTGCTGGGCATTGGCCGTCAACGAGAGGCCGGCCAGAGCGGCACAAAAAACGCGTGATTTCATATTTTTCATAGCAAAAATTACAGGCGAACTACGGTTACGGCGCCTCGGAAGCGCACCACGTCACTGCAGGTTAAAATGTAGTAGTAGGTTCCGTCAGGAAGCGGGTCTCCGCCGTTACTTCGTCCGTCCCAGCCCGAAACGTAGCGCTTCTGCTCAAACACTTTAGCACCCCAGCGGTCAAACATCATGAGGTCGCACGAGTCGGCGCGGACCACCTCTGACAAGTCAAACTGATCGTTAAACCCATCACCGTTGGGCGTAATCACGTTCATCACGCCCGACAGGTCGGGCACCAGCGACGCCGGATCGAACAGGTACACCATCATGGTGTCGGTATCGAAGCACCCGTAGCTATTGAGCACCTCAACGATGTACATCGTGGTGTCTTGGGTTGGGACCGTCTGCGCGTTGGGGTTGTAGGGATCGCTGAAGTACGTAGGAACGTTGGCGTACCAGTAGTAAAGAGCTCCGCCTGTGGCCGCAAGCTGCACCGTTGACCCGGGCAGCACCGTTTGGTCCGGACCGGCGTTGGCACTCACCGAAAAGAAGTACACGTCAAGGGTGTCGTAGGCGGTACATCCGTTGGAATTCGTACCCGCCACCACGTAGGTGCCGGGCGTTTTCGCATAAAACGAAGCCCCGCTGAAGCTGCCGCCGGGGAAGGTCCAGAGGTAGCTCGTACTGTTTCCGGTGACACCAACCAACACCGAATCTCCGGCACACAGGGCCAAGGAATCGGCTGGCGCCACGTTTACGTTAGGCAACGAAACCACGGTGACCAAAAGTTCACTGGTAATGTGCTCGCAGTAGTCGTTTTTAATGACCACTCGGTATTCGGCGTCGTCGGCTACGATGGCCGTCGATACCGTCAGTTTATCTGACGTTTTACCGGGAATGTTGGACCAGTTTCCCGTTCCAGCAGGAAAGCGCACTTGCCACTGGTACGTCCAGTCGTTTGACGAGGCAATCGACGCAAGCTGCGTGGAGTCGTCGGCACAAATGGTCAAACTTGCTTGCGGTTGGCCAGGCCAAGCAACTGCTTGGATTTCGGTATCGGGCACAGAGTCTACGAACAACCAAAACGCAGCGCTCGTGTCGGGACATCCGCCCGGAAGCCACGTTGACTGCAAGTAGTATACACCCGTCTTGGTCAGGGAAACTGCTTTTTGGGTGGCCCCTGAAACGGGTACGATGTAGTTCTGCCCAAACAGACCAGTCGAATCGCGAAGCCACTGGTACAAAACCGAGGTGCCCGGAGTGGTCGAACTCGGACCCTCGAGCTGGATCGTTTCGGTCTCGCAGAAACCGACCGAGTCTACCGTGGCGTCGACGTCGAGCACCTTAATGGTTGTCATGGTTCCCGGCTTGTGAATAACTGATGTCGTGGGCGTAAATGCGTTGATAATCGTGTCTTTAGACATTTTGGTGCAGACGCCGTTGCTTACCTGAACCGAGTAGGTACCCGAATTGAACACATCGAGGTTGAGCGACGTTGCGCCCGGCAACGGCACGCCGTCTTTGTACCACTGGTAACCGTTTTGGCCCGGATTTGCTGAGACTTTGACCGTGTCTCCGAAGCAAAATCCCCAGTCTTTGGCGCCTGTGTGGAGGTTGTTAAATCCGCCCACAATGCTCGACACGACCGCCGTAGGACTCACATTGACGAGAACTTGAATGGTGTCGGACCAAAGCGAGGGCGAAGTGCCCTTGACCACGATGCTGTAAAATCCGCTCAGGGTAATCGTTTCGGGGATTTGAACCCAGGCGTACTTCGTACCTACTGAATTGGTATCGGTTCCGACCGGCAGCGGAAGAATCGATTGCCATTTAACAATGGGTAAAATGCTCGAGGCCGCTTGCGTGAACCCAATCGGAGCCCCCGGTGCAAAAAGCACCTTGAAGGAATTGGTGCTGGACATCGGAGTGCCTGCTACTTGGAGTTCAAGCCGCAAAGAATCCCCGGTACACTTAGACAGGTTGAGGGTTTGAACCAGGGACACGCTTTGGGCGTGGGCCGAATAGCTTAGGGCGAGGGCAGTAAAAAGCCCTGCGAAAAAGGCGTGAAACTTCATGAAGGTACGCGTAACGTTATGCTAACAAAAGTACGACCTCGAACCGGTGATTGACGCCTTTTGCCGGAATGGCAATTTTGGCGGACTGCCCGCGGTGTTCGGCTGAACGAACGGGCTCCGGACCTACTTTAGCAGCATGCTTCAAGCATTTAAAGCAGCCTTTCGGGGTGTTGGTATCGCCTGGCTTCACGAGCGCCACCTCAAGGTGCATACCGTGGCTATGCTTAGCGTTTGCTGCGTGGCCGCGTACGTTGAGGTTTCGCGCATCGAGTGGGCGATTTTGCTACTTTGCTTTGGCTTGGTGACGTCACTTGAATACGCCAATTCCGCCCTCGAGCGGCTGGCAAACCGTATAACCCTGGAGCGCGATCCCTTGATTCGCGACGCCAAAGACATGGCTGCTGCCGCGGTATTGGTGGCGTCCATCGCTGCAGCTGGGGTCGGATTGCTCATTCTAGGACCCCCAGTGTTGCACCTAATTAACGGATGATGAACGCAGATTTTTGGAAGACGCAGCGCGATTCCGCGCTTCAAACGATTCAAAACCAGGGGTGGTCGGGCTTGGCCGAGGTGTGCGAAGGCCTTCGCAAGGCGGTTCCGCACTACCAATGGGTCGGAATTTATTGGATGAATAACGCGGAGCAAGCGCTGCACCTTGGGCCCTTTGCTGGCGCGGAGACGGAGCACCGGGTGATACCCTACGGTCGCGGAATTTGCGGTCAGGTCGCGTTAAGCGGTCAAACGTTTGAAGTGCCCGACGTGTGGGCACAGGACAACTACCTCGCGTGCTCCATGGAAACCAAGGCTGAGTTGGTGGTTCCGATTTACCGCGGATCGGTGCTCATCGGTCAAATCGATATCGATAGCCACTTTTTGAATCCCTTTTCGACCGAGGACGAGGATTTGCTGCGCAGCATCGCTGAAGCCGTAGGTGGACTGCCTGAGGCGGATGCTATTGGTTGAAGCGAATCGCTTCGACCGGATCAAGACGGGCGGCCATTTCAGCCGGAGCGTAGCCCGCGATCAAGCCAATAATCGCCGAAAGTCCGATTCCGGTTAGCACGTTTTCGAGCGAGACCGACAGGTCAAAATCTGACACCTCGGCACCGACGTAGATCAGGGCGCCGGCAAGGACCAGGCCGATGATTCCGCCCACGAGGCTAAGGAGTACGCTTTCGAGTAAAAACTGAGCGAGAATGAATCCGCGCTTGGCCCCAAGGGCTTTTTGTACGCCGATTTGGCCGGTGCGTTCGCGCACGCTCACGAACATGATGTTGGCGATGCCGAAACCGCCCACGAGAATGCTAAATCCGCCAATAACGGTACCGGCAAGCCCGATCACGCCAAACATTTGGTCCAGTCCCGAGCTCAGCGTAGACGATTCATTCAGGGCAAACGAGTCGTCTGATGCGGGTGCTTGACGCCGAATTTTGCGCATCACCGACCGCAACTGTTCCTTGAGTTCAGCCACGGTAACCCCTTGTTCCGCGCGCACTTGAATGGCGGAGCCGTTCATTTCGTCGCCAATGTGGCTCACCACCCACTTGGCGGGCACGACGACGCGGGCGTCGTGGGTTTCGCCAACGAGGGAACTGCCCTCTCGTCCAAGTACTCCGAGTACCTGAAATTCAGAACCTAAAATGCGCACGGAGCTACCCACCAACCGTCCGCCCGAAGCCAAACCGTCGGCCACATCGGCCCCTACGAGGCAGTACGGGAGTCCGCTGCGCAGCTCGCGGTCCGTAAAATACCGGCCCTCTTGAAAGGTCAATTTGTTGAGCTGGGCGTAATCAAACGTTATTCCGCGAACTTCGGTTTGCTCCACCGAGGAGTTCCCGCGCGAAACGGTCGCCGAAGTGCCGTTGATCAAGACGATGGCGTCCGCGCCGCGCACCCCGTACTCCTTGAGCCGCTGGTAGTCGTCGTACCCCACTTCGGGGCGCTGAAAGTACTTCCACCAGGGGTACTCGCCTCCACCTCCACCCCACGGCCATTTTTGAACGTAGACGACGTCGGTACCGAGGCCTTGAACGCTTTGGCGGATGCTCCGCTCGAGGCTGTCCACTACCGCATAGACGGAGATGATGGAGAAAATTCCCACGGCAATACCCAGCAGGGAGAGTACCGTGCGCAAGAGGTTCGCGGCCATCGCGTTCCACGCCAACCGACCGGATTCCCAAACCAAAAAAAATAGGTCGCGCACAGCCGCAATTTAGTCAAAGTTCATGCCATGTTCTGCGTACTTTTGCAGCCTTCATTTCCAAATACTCGGCAACGTGCAAAAAGTAGGCTCCGCCCTCATTTCGGTGTACCACAAAGACGGTCTTGAACCGGTGGTTCGGCAACTTCACCAACTCGGAGTCAAGCTGTACAGTACCGGCGGAACCCAAACGTTTATCGAAGGACTGGGCATACCGGTGACGGCCGTTGAAAACGTAACGGGCTTCCCGAGCATCCTCGATGGGCGCGTTAAGACCTTACACCCGTTGGTTTTTGGCGGAATTCTTTGGCGCCGCGACCGAAAAGACGACCGCGACACGGTTGAGCGATTTGGTATTCCGAGCTTCGACATGGTCGTGGTCGACCTGTATCCGTTTGAAGACACGGTGGCCTCGGGGGCCTCAGAGGCCGACATCATCGAGAAAATTGACATCGGCGGAATTTCGCTCATTCGCGCGGCCGCTAAAAACTTCGAGCACTGCTGGATCGTGAGTTCGCGCAGCCAGTACGCCGACGTGCTCGAGCTACTGAAAACCCAAGGCGGAATGCTGCGCCGGGAACAGCGCAAAGCCTTTGCCGGAGCCGCGTTTCAAACGAGCCAGCACTACGACGCCCACATTGCCGCTTGGACGTTGGGCAGCGAACAACCGTTTGCTACGCTAAGCGGTCCGCGCCACGCCTTGCGCTACGGAGAAAATCCGCACCAAAAAGCATGGTTCGTGGGCGACCTTAGTCAGCAGCTTGAACAATTGTCGGGCAAAGAGCTCAGTTACAACAATTTGCTGGATGTTGAGGCCGCGCTGGATTACGCCGCTGAGGGCCACAGCGCCACCGTCGCTGTGATCAAGCACAATAATGCCTGCGGTATGGCGAGCCGCCCCAGCCTACTGGACGCGTGGAATGCCGCACTGGCCGCCGACCCCGTTTCGGCCTTTGGCGGCGTGATTGCGTGCAACCAGCTCGTTGATCTTGCGACCGCCGAGGCGATAAACAGCTTGTTTTTTGAGGTACTTCTCGCCCCCGGATTCGCCCCCGACGCTCTTGAACTTTTGAAGCAAAAAAAGAACCGCATCTTGGTGAAAACCAACGCAGTGAAGCCTACCGAACACCGCGTTCGCTCGGTGCTCAACGGGGTGCTGATTCAGGAGCGCGACCACCACACCGACTCCGCCGCCGACCTGCGCGTGGTTACCAAGGTCGCCCCGACTCCCGAGCAGGTGGCTGACCTGCTTTATGCATCGGCACTCAGCAAGCACACCAAGAGCAACACGATTGTCTTGGTTAAAAACCAGCAATTAATTGCGGCCGGAACGGGGCAAACTTCGCGGGTCGACGCCTTGCAGCAAGCCATCCACAAAGCAAAATCTTTTGGAATGTCGTTAAAAGATGCCGTAATGGCGTCGGATGCATTTTTTCCTTTCCCAGATTGTGTTGAAATTGCATACCAAGAAGGAATCACAGCCGTCATTCAGCCGGGCGGTAGCGTAAAGGACGATTTAAGCGTTCAGTACTGCGACCAGCACGGCATGGCGATGGTGATGACCGGCATTCGTCACTTCAAACACTAAACCCGAACATGGGATTATTTGACTTCCTCACCTACGACATCGCCATTGACCTCGGTACGGCGAACACTTTGATCATTCACAACGACAAGGTGGTTGTCGATGCGCCCTCGATTGTGGCGCTGGACCGTTCGACGAACGCCATCCTCGCCATTGGCCACGAGGCTATGCAGATGCACGGCAAGACGCACGAAAACATTCGCACCGTTCGCCCCTTGAAAGACGGCGTAATTGCGGATTTCGTGGCCTCCGAGCACATGATTCGCGAAATGATCAAGAGCATTCCGGAGCTAAAGAACAAGTGGTTTGCGCCCTCGCTGCGCATGGTGATTTGCATTCCCAGCGGAATTACCGAGGTTGAGAAGCGCGCGGTGCGCGATTCCGCCGAGCACGCCAACGCCAAAGAGGTGTACTTGATCCATGAACCTATGGCTGCCGCCATTGGTATCGGGGTGGACGTTCTTGAACCCAAGGGCAACATGATCATCGACATCGGTGGCGGTACCACCGAAATCGCTGTACTTGCCTTAGGCGGAATCGTTTGCGACAAGAGCGTTAAAGTTGCGGGTGACGTTTTTACCAACGACATCGCCTACTACATGCGCACCATGCACAACCTGTATGTGGGGGACCGCACCGCCGAATTGATCAAAATCAATGTCGGTGCAGCGCTTGAAAACCTGGCTTCTCCGCCCGAAGACATGAGCGTGCAAGGACGGGACTTGATTTCGGGCAAGCCGAAGCAAGTCGATATTTCGTACAAGGAAATCGCCCGCGCCCTCGACAAATCGCTGATGCGTATTGAAGAGGCCGTGATGGAAGCGCTATCGCTCACTCCACCCGAACTCTCGGCCGACATTTACAATTCAGGCATTTATATGGCGGGCGGTGGTTCGCTGCTTCGCGGCCTGGATCAGCGTATTTCGGCCCGCACCGACCTTCCGGTGTACGTCGCCGAAGATCCGCTCCGCGCCGTCGTTCGCGGAACGGGAATCGCGCTCAAGAACCTCGAGAAGTACCGCACGCTTTTGATGCGCTAAGCGATGCAGAACATTCTGCGGTTTTTCATTCGGTACCGCATGGTTCTGTCCTTGCTGCTGCTCCAGTCGTTGGGGTTGAGCTTGACGTATGCCCGCTCCCTTGCCCACGAAAACCTTTTTTGGGCCAACGTTTTGGAGCGCCAAGCGCAGTGGCGCGGATGGCTTCACAGCTGGGAAGCCTACCTCAATTTGCGCCACGAAAACGACGTGCTCATCGCCGAATTGGCCAAAGCGCGGAGCGCCCAAGAACCCGACACGACCAAGCCTGCGGTGCAGACCTACGAGGAGTTTGGTTTTGATATGGTTCCAGGTCGCCTGCTGTTCATCGCGCACAACAGTGCCGAACCTTGGGGATTGATCAGTATTGGGGCTGATGCCGGGCTTACGCCCCCCTTTGCCGTTTTGGGTACGAAGGGAATTATTGGCATCGCCTACGAAACCTCAGCGCACTACAGCCGGGTCACACCCTTGAGCCATCCGTCGATGCGCATTTCGGCGTCGGCGGAGCGAACAGGCCATTTTGGAACGCTTCAGTGGCACAGCGGAAACACGCGGTACGCCGAGCTCGTCGACGTCGCTTTTGAGGCGCAGCTCAAAAAGGGGGACCGCATCGTTACCGACGCCCGATCGGAGCTGTTCCCCGCGGGATGGCTTATTGGAACGATTGAACGCGTGGAGGTCGATTCGACCCAATTCACCCAGACCGCCCTCGTTCGCCTCGCCGCAGACCTCAACCGTCAGCAGGGAATTATGGCCGCCTTCAACATCCGCAAAGCGGAACGAGACAGTATTGCCCCATGACGCGCATTGGCCCCTGGATCACGTTTATTTTCTGGATCATCGTGCTCCAGATATTTGTCCTGAGTTACGTCGAAGTCGGCGGCTACCTCAGCCCCTACCTCTACCCGTTGATTCTCGTGCTAGCTCCGGCCAACATGAACCGCTACGGTCTGCTTCTGCTCAGCGGGGTGCTGGGTCTGGCGATCGACCTTCACGAAGGCAGTGGCGGACTTCACCTGATGGCCTCCAGTGCGCTCGCCTACGCGCGGCCGTGGATGCTTAATGCGGTGGTGCCGCGGGCGGCCGAAGAGCAGCTGCCGTTTGCACCCCAAGATTTGGGAACTGGTAAGTGGCTAACCTTGATCTTTTTGTCGTTCGGACTCCACCACGTGTGGCTGTTTGTTTGGGCCAGCCACGACGGCCACATTTGGTCGCTGGTCCTGATGCGAAGCGTACTGAACCTCTTCGTTAGCGGCGCACTCGCCACGGCCATTGCCTGGTTTATTCCTAAGTCGTCCAACGGATGATTCGCAGCCGAATTTTAATCGTCGGGGTCGTGCTCGTACTGGCGGTGTACGTGCTGCGGCTCATCAACATTCAGCTTATCGACGAGCGCTACACCCTTGATGCGGCCAACAACGCGCAGCGCATCGAGAAGATTTATGCTCCGCGCGGCATCATGCGCGACCGCAACGGCGTCGTACTTGCGACGAACCAAATTGCCTACGACGTCGAGGTCATTTCGAGCCGCTTAACGCGGTTGGACACCGTCAAGCTCGCTGAGGTGCTCCAAGAACCCATAGAAGAAATCCGCAAGCAGCTCAAAAAGGCCAAAATCCAGGCGCCCTACCGACCCTATGCGATTTTGCGGGGGTTGATGATCAAGGACTACGCCGCCCTGCAGGAGCAAATCAACATGTTTGAAGGGGTGAATATGCGCAAGCGGACGTTCCGAAAGTACCCCCAGCCCCACGGAGGCAACGTCATGGGCTACGTCGGTGAAGTCAACGATTACATTTTAAAAAGCCACCCCGAGTACGACCTAGGCGACTACCTCGGAATTTCGGGAATAGAGTCGTCGTACGAAGACGTGCTGCGCGGCGAGGCCGGCCGGCGGTACATCATCGTTGACAACCGCAACCGCGACGTAGGACCCTATGCGCAGGGAAAGTACGACATGAAACCGGTGATGGGGTCCGAACTCCAGCTCACCCTAGACGCCAAGCTCCAAGCCCTCGGCGAAGAGCTGATGCGCGGCAAGCGCGGGAGCATCGTGGCCATAGAACCAAGTACGGGCGAAATTCTCGCCCTGGTTTCGTCGCCGAGCTACGACCCCAACGCCTTGGTGGGCCGGTACCGCTCGCGCAACTACACCATTTTGTATCGGGATTCACTAAATAAGCCGCTGTACGACCGAGCTATTTTGGCGGAATATCCGCCAGGGTCGCCATTTAAAATCCTTAATGCGCTGATTGGACTTCAGGAAGGTGTGGTTAGCGAAGAAACGCAGTACACGTGCATCGACGGATACCATTTCGGCTCGCTGCACGTAGGATGCCACTGCAAAGCGGGCACGCTGGACCTACGCGGGTCGATCAGCAAAAGCTGCAACAACTACCACTGCCAAGTGCTGAAAAAGGTGCTGGACAAGTACCCCAGCGCCACCAAAGGAATCGATGCCTGGCACCGCCACGTAAAGAGTTTCGGACTCGGCGACTTTTTGGGGGTGGACTTGCCTACGGGCCGCAAAGGATTTGTACCCGATGGCGCCTACTTCAACAAGGTGTACCGAAGCGATCGCTGGAAGGCTCCGACGGTGATTTCCCTAGCCATCGGGCAGGGCGAACTCGTGGTCACGCCGATTCAGCTCGCCAACATGGTTGCCGCGGTGGCCAACCGGGGCTGGTGGATCCGTCCGCACGTGGTCCGTGCGATTGGTGGGGTTCCGTTGGATGACCCTGCGTTCACCACCGTGAACAAAACGACGATTGATCCCCAGCATTTTGAGGTCATCATTCAGGGAATGAACGACGTATTTGAGTCGGGTACCGCGAGTGCTTCGCGGCTTGAGGGGTTGCCCATGGCCGGAAAAACCGGTACCGCGCAGAATCCGCACGGCCAAGACCACTCGATCTTCACCTCGTTTGCGCCGCTTCACAAGCCCCAGATTGCCATCGCCATCATCGTTGAAAACGGATACTGGGGCTCGCGCTGGGCCGCGCCGATTGCGAGCTTGATGATGGAGTCCTACCTGCACGATTCCATTTCTCGACCGGACCTTTACCGCCGAATGACCGAGGGAGCCCTCACAGGCGAATACCGCGTTCCGTCGGTACAAACCCAGCTTCCGCCCTACTGATGAACCGCACTACCGCTGCGCCCTTGGTGGGCAAACTCGATTGGATCAGCGTCAGCCTGGTTCTTTTTCTCGTGGTTTTTGGCTGGCTGAACATTTTAGCCACCGTAACCCCCGTTGCCGACAGCTTTCAGTGGAGTTGGAACCACGAAGCCGGCAAGCAGCTCAGCTTTATTGGACTCGCGAGCTTTTTGGTACTTATGGTGCTCCTCGCAGACGCCCGGCTTTTTGAAGTCTTGTCGTGGGTCGTTTATGGGATTAGCATCGCACTTCTCTTGGCGGTACTCGCTGTTGGGGTGGAGCGCGGCGGCAACAAGTCATGGCTGAGCCTAGGATCCTTTGGCCTACAGCCCTCGGAATTTGCCAAGCTCGGTACCGCACTGGTGGTCGCACGCCTGCTCGGAAGCGGGTCGTTCGACCTAAGCACCTGGCGCGGACGAATTGTTCCCGCCCTGGTAGTCGGGTTGCCCATGGGCCTCATTTTGCTCCAACCCGACGCCGGGTCCGCCTTGGTTTTTTCGTCGTTTTTGCTCGTTTTTTACTTCGCTGGGCTCCCCTCTTTTTACCTGTTCGGCAGCATCGGGGTGGCGGTGGTGTCGGTCCTGGCCCTCGCTTGGAGCCCTGAAACCGTGCGCATTGTCATTGGTACGGTCTCCCTTCTGAGCCTTCTTGCGTCCCGCGCCCGCCACCGCATGTCGTTCATTCGCTTTGTTAAGCATCCCGCCATTTGGCTCGGACTGATGGCGATCCTTTGGGCCGGAGCTGTGAACCAAGTGTTTGACAACGTGCTTAAGCCCCACCAACAGATTCGCATCAAGTTGCTTTTGGGCCAAGTGGACGACCCCAGTGCCGCCGGTTACCAAACGGCGCAGTCGCTGATCGCCATCGGCTCCGGCGGACTTTTTGGCAAAGGCTACATGCAAGGCACCCAAACTCGGCTTCGGTTTGTTCCCGAGCAAACGACGGACTACATCTTCTGCACCGTTGGCGAAGAATGGGGGTTTTTGGGCGCTTTGGTCGTGCTTTTGGCGTTCGCCGGCCTCATTGTTCGGCTGGTGCTGCTTTCGCAGCGCCAGAAGCACGGTTTTGGTATGTACTACGGGCTGAGCATTGCGAGCATCTTATTTGTGCACTTCGCGGTTAACGTTGGAATGACCCTCGGACTGATGCCCGTTATCGGAATTCCGCTGCCCTTTTTCAGCTACGGCGGTTCGTCGCTGTGGGCGTTCAGCCTGATGGTTTTCGTGTTCCTGCGCTGGGACGCCTACCGCTGGGAGAGTTTGTAAACGAACGAAGGCCAGCGCATCCGCGCTGGCCTCCCCTCCCCTCGTTCTCCCGAACGAGGGCCACCGCTGGGGCGATCTTAGTAGAACGCTCCGCGGTTATCTTCCACCTTGGCTGACTGAAGCAGCGACTGAAGCAGCATTTGCTGCACGCTGCCCGCCAGGCGGTTGTTCTCGGCCGCAACGTCGGCGGGTGACAGCGCCATAGGCGCATCAAACGCATTCACCAACTTGAAGCGGTATGCTCCGTTGCTTCCCTCGATGACCTCTGAAGTAACACCAACTTTGGCTCCTGCAGCCAATCCCACCACCTTGGGCTCGCGGCCCGTCGGTAAGTAGGGAGCGGCCAGCGTCACGCTCGCGTCGGTCCATTGCGGGTTCTTCTGTGCGGCCAGGCGCTCCGCAAGCACCCGAACCTTAGCGCGGTTGATCGCAAGCGGTTTCAAATCTTCTTTAACGGACTCGAGCGGCTTATAGCCTTCTTCGTACACGGCAGAAAGCTGCACCACGGCGTAGGACTTGTAGTTGTTGTTGATCACGCTCACGTCACCAACCTCACGCTCCTCGTTAAAGATCCAACGAACCACTTCGCGGTTGTCGGCCATTCCCATCACTGAAGCGTCGGTGGCCCGCACGTTGCGCGCCGGAATCAGCTGCGCACCCACCTTTTTGGCGGCCTCTTCGGCGTTCATACCTTCCTGCAGCAGCTTCGCTAACTCGCCAGCCTTGGCGTAGACTTTTTGCTCCGACTCCGGGCTCACGGTTACGCGGCGCACCACCTCGGCGAGGCGCAGGGCAGCACGGGCTCCTTTTTGGCCGGTCACTTGAACCAAGTGAAACCCAAACTCCGTTTCAACGAGGTCAAGGCTTCCGGTAGACTTCTCAAAGCAAAATGACTCAAACGCGGGCGTCATTTGACCCGGCTGGAACCAACCCAAATCGCCATCTTTGGACGCGGCAACTACGTCGCTGCTGTACTGCTTGCTCAACTCGCTGAACGACGCGCCCGACTTTAGCTGCTTGAGCAAGCTGTCGGCCAAGGCCTTCGCCTCTTGGTACGAGCGGGTGGCTTGCGAGCGCTCTGCTCCAGCAAAGGCAACAAGGATGTGCTTGGCGCGGGCCGAATCGGGCAACGATGCACGGCCCATCACTTTAACAATGCGGTAGACGTCGCCGTCTTTGATGGGCTCTGACACAAACCCAGTACCCTTACCCTGAACAAACGGAAGCACCGTGGGATTGATGCTCGCCTCGGGGCGGAGGGCAATGGGCACAAAAACGTCGGTGTTGGCCGCCGCAAATGCGCTGTCGTCAACAGATGCCGCGAAATCAGCTGCGATCTTCGCCAGTTCCGCTTGGGCTACCGCCAGATCTTGCTCCGAAGGCACTAAGGGAAAGTCGGCCACCATCGCATCGCGAAGGGGGGCAACCACCTTGAAGTTGGGCTTGTACTCGTCGTAAATGGCTTGAAAGTCGTCTTCGGTTGGGGTCACGTCGCCATCCTTCACTTCAGCAACCGTCATGGCGGCCACTTTGAGTTGGAGTTGGCGGTTGTTTCGGGCGTTCTGCGCCATTTGCAGGCTCTGCGGCATGCGCATTCCCGCAGCCACGGCGTCATAAATCTTGCTGCTCAGCGCTTGGTTCTTCACGTCTTGCTCGTAGGCAACCCAGCTGGCCCATTGGGCGGCCGCTTCAGGCGAACTCTCGCGCTGGTCGCGCAAGTTTTGGAGTGCACTGCGCAGCAGGTCGGGGCGGAACTGGCCCGTATTGGGATCTTGAAGACCGGGCATTTGCTGCACCGAAGGTGTCATTTCAATGACCTTGGTCAGCTCTTCTGTCGTCACCGTGAAGCCCAGGTCGCTCATGGGGTTGACCAACAGCTTTTCGTTGAGCAAGTTGTTCCATACCAATTCGCTGATTTGGAGCGGTGTGGCTTGGCCGTACTGCGGATTTTGGCTGAGTTCCTCAACTTCTTTGTTGAAGTCCAAGTACGAAATCTTTTCCCCCTGAATGCGGCCCACCACGTCGCGGTCGCCCTGAAACAGCATGTTTCCTGAGGTTAAAAAGTCGGTTAACACAAAGGCAACCAACGAAATTCCAATAACTCCAACAACGAGCGCCGAACGGCTGCGGATAGCTTCAAAAAGTCCCATAACTAGGTGTAAATAAGGTCGCGAATATACAACGACCTGGCGGCACTACAACGGCTAAATCACGCGTCGCGACGCACTAGGACTTGCTTCACGCGCTGAACTTCCATGCCCTCGACCTCCAAACGCCAAGCACCGACAACGACCGTATCACCGGGTTCCGGGAGCTTGCCGGCTAAGTCCGTGACGAGTCCGCCCAAGGTGGTGAAGCGGTCCGACTCAGGAAGGCCCAAACCGTACTGATCGTTGAGGTAGTTGACTTCCAAACGCCCATCCAACCGAAAGGTTCCATCCTCGAGCGCCTGCTCGACCAACGAATCCTGATCGTGTTCGTCGTCAATTTCCCCGAAGAGTTCTTCGATGATGTCTTCGAGGGTTACCATACCAACCAGGTCGCCTAGGTCGTCCACTACGAGGGCCATGCTTCGCTTTTCGCGAATGAGTTGCTGAAATACCTCTTGGGCATTCATGGCTTCGGGCACAAACGAGAGCGGCGTCAGCACCGACTTCAAGGACTTGGGCTTTTTAAATAACTCGAACTGGTGCACGTAGGCGAAGGTGTCGTCGAGCTCCTCGCGGTACACTAATAGGCGGCTAAAGCCCGTTTCGACGAACGTGGACTTGAGGTCGTCGAGGTTGATGGTCACGGGTACTGCCACGAGTTCGGGGCGCGGAACCATGCAGGCGCGCACCTTTACTTCGGCAAAGTCGAGGGCGTTGCGAAACAGTTCCACCTCAGGGTCTTGTTCTTCTTTTTGGCTGGCTTCGTCGACGAGGCTGTTCAGGTCCGCGAGCCCAAAAACGCGTGCGTGGGTGGTGCCGTGAAATTCCGAACCCATGCGCTTAAAAAGCCAATCGTTAAACTTGGTCAACGAAATGGAGATGGGCCAAAACAGCACATAAAAGAATGCGGCCGGAACCGCTCCCCACACTAGGGCGCGGTTGGCTTGTTCGCGAAAGAGCGCTTTGGGGATGTACTCCGCCAGAAAAAGGACCACAATGGTCGAAATCAAGGTTTCGAGGAGCAGCACGAGCGGCAAACTCAGGAGTGGCTCAAGCACGGGATGCATGAGTACGGCAAATTGCGCACCGACCACGACGAGCGCAAGGGTGTTGCCAATAAGCAGCGTGACCAAGAACTGTTGGGGGTTGCTGATCCAGTGGGCGACCCAAAACGGTACCGCCTTGCGCTTGAGGTCAATTTCAAGCTGCAACCGATTGGCCGTCAAGAACGCGATTTCGGTTCCCGAAAAAAAAGCGGAAGCCGCAAGCGACACCAGCAGCAAGATCAGCGCCTCGATCATGAAGATTTGTTGGATTTAAGCCGCTGAGAACGGCGCCAAAGTGCCATCGCTATCGAGCCCACGGTGAATCCCGCAAAGAGCAGGGCGCGCTTAGGTTCTGTTTCATAAAAGGACCAGGCGGCTTCGGCCGACAAGATGGCGGTAACGTAGTAAATCCATTCGAGTACGCGCCAACGCATAGGGCTGTTCATGGTTCTTGGGGTGTTTGTTCGTCAAATTGGCCCGACACCTCAAAGATGGTGTAGACCGAGAGATCTTCCATGGCTTCGAAGCCGGTACCGCTTAGGGTTTGGCCTTCGTCGTTGATTTCGACCCACTTGCTACCAAGGATTTTTCCCGTTTTGCGGTCCCACTCGAGGGATTCGGTTTGAAGGGATTTTCGGGTGCCTTGGCGCACGGTGACTCCGCCCGACAAAAACCAGACTTGCTTGCGCACGTCGCGCACGATTTGTTCGGCAGTAAGCGACCGCCCCGTGGGCTTGCCGTTGTGCAGCTGGACGGCCGAGACGTTGCCGCGGAATACTTCGCGCTCAGCCTGCCCCCCGCTGCGCACTTCTTCAAGTTCACGGGCCTTGAGGCGCCACTGAACGGTCGAGGTATCGGAATACACGACGGTGATGCCGTACTGAATGGAGCTCGGACCCGGAGCTGCACTGCGGATCTTTTTAACGTCTTGGGCGTCGTTGCGGCACGAAGCCACAACGACGCCCAGTACGAAGAGGAGTGCGTGCTTAGAAGCGAACAACGACGCGCTCGTTGATCCAACATCCGATCGTGTAGGTATCTCCCTCCTTGTAGTTAAACTGGAAGGCGATCGACTTATCGGGCACGTTCTTGCGGAAGGCCGACGCCAGCGATTCAGCGCGAGCCGCTAGGTCAGGCTGTACCGAAGCAGCGCGGTTGGCCATGTTGATGGCCGCCCAGTACACGGCATTCTTTTCAAACGCATTGCTGCCACAGGTTCCGGCGGCCTTGGCATAGACCGAAGCCAGGAAGAGGTAGGCTTCGCCCGACTCCGGGTTGGCGCGGGCAGACTCGAGGCAGGCGCGCTTGGCTTCGGCAAGCTGTCCTTGCTTTTCGGCAATTACGGCGAGCTTTAACCAGTCGGCAGAACGCTTCTTGGGATCCACTTCCTGACGAATGGCATCGTCAAAGTACTTTTTTGCCTCGGCAAACATGCCGTTTTTCACGCTCAAAAGGCCCATCGAACGAGCCGCTTTGGCACTGGGCTCAAGCTTGTACAGCGACGAAGCCGCTTTGAAGTACATCGGGTTGTCGGTGCAGTTTGAGGTCGTTCCGTCGGCCGCCGTGCGTTCCTTCGACAGCATCGTGATGGCGCGGGCCAACCACGACTTGTCGGTGGTGTGCAGTGCATAGGTCGAGTCGTTGTAGATCAACGTCAAACGTTCGCAGGTCAGCAGCGGAGCAATGCCCTTCTCGATGTTGCCCAGCAGCTTCTCGGACTGCGCCAGCAGCTTGCGGTTGGCGTCGAGGTTGCGCTTCTCGCGGTCTGAAATGGTGCCCAACGTGTCTTTTTCGGTCAGCTGCGCAATCAAGGTGTTGCGGTCGTTCGACTGCAGTTCGATTGCTTCTGCCACATCGTTGAAGCCTTCAACCAGGCCAAACGAATTGAGCTTTTCTTCTTTGTAAAGCTTGATGACCACATTGAAGTAGTTATTTAGGTACGCCGGCTGCAATGCCTTGGGGTCCAGGTCAAATACTTTTTTGTACATGGTGTAGGCCTTAGCCGCACTGTCGGGGTAGTACGTCCAAAAATCATCGGCTTTCTGGGCGAGGATTTCGGCTTCTTTACCCGGGTACAACTCGTTGCGGCGATCGTAGGTCGACAGCAGCAGACGAATAAAGTCTTGCTTGACCTTGGGGTCGGTAGCTTCCTTGATTTTTGCTTCCAGGATCTTGGGAGCAAACTTGTAAATAACCTCAGTAGCTTGGGGGCAGGTTTCATAAACCGCCTTCCACGGCTCGTAGGCCTCGATGTAGGACTTGCTGTTGTAGAGTGCTCCGAACGTATTGAACTTCTCGAAGCACACCGTTGAGTCGGTGGCGTTTTTGCCCCAAACGGCTTTTTGCCCAAATAGGGGTTGGCTACCAAGGGCGGTTACTAGCAGGAGGAATCCAAGAACTCGTTTCATACTTATCGGAATTTTGCTTTCATAAACCACTGATCGTTCAACGTTAAACCAACGGCGGCGCGAAGATATTGTTCTCGTACTAAACCATGGTTAACTGTTCCAATGCTTCCAAAATTGAGGCCAAGGTGCACCGTGGCGACTTTCACGTCGCCGGGTATAAAGCTGCGTCCGCCCACGGGCATGGCCATGCCGAGGTTTCCGCTCCAGCCGCGTACGGCGGTACCGCCGGGCGCTCCGCCCACATACAAGCCATAATGGTCGCGTCGGAACGAGCCGACGTACTGAACTTGACTCAAGTACGACGAGCGCTTCTTCTTGGTGGAAATCAAGGTAGGAACCACACTCGCTTGAACAATCCATGCTTGAGCGTAGCCTTGGTAGTTGCCTGAAGTTGCCGCGTTAAAATCGCGCTGATCGCCTACGTTCGTGCGCTCGTAGTGCCCACTGAGGGTCCATGCTGGCAAAAGCGTGTTCTTGCGGTTTGTCGCCCAGCGAAGCCCCAACGCTTGGCGGCTGCCGAATCCTACGGTTCCTACGGCTCCGTTGACTGCCGATATGGTGTCGAGCGGAATTTCAGCTCCATCGCTGTTGGTCTTGAAGCTGTACCAGTTGGCGTTTTGCACGGCGGAAAGGCTGGCTTTGGGTTCATACTGCGCTCCAGCAACAAGTTCGTTGAGCCCAAACGGAAGAATGAGTTGCGCTCCGGCATTCCAGCGCCAGTCGCTGACGAGAACGCGCTCAACTTGGCCGGCGTAGTCAAATCGCCCATCGGTGAAGTACACTTTGGTGCTTCGGTCCGCCGAACCAAACAGGTAGCGGGCAGTGGCCCCCACCGACAGGTACTTAATCGGCGACCAGGCCCAGGTGAGCGACGTGGAATTGAGTCCGCCGCGGCCCTGATGACGCTGAATCCAGTCGCCGAATGCGGAATCGGTACCGGTTTGCTGGACGTCGTACCCTACAGCGGTGTAGGGGCGCAGCGATGCCGAGATACCCATGCCCTTAGTCAACGGTACAGCGATTCCGAAGTGGTTGAAGCCACCCGTGCGGTTGAATTGCTGGTTGGTGTCGCTGGACTGAACGACTCCGGTGAGTTGTCCGCCAAAGTCCAAGGTGGTGTACTTAATGGCCGACAGCGCAGCGGGTTGGTCGGGGTTGAGGTACCACGGGTTGC
This sequence comes from Schleiferiaceae bacterium, assembly GCA_030831045.1. Next base: position 1,020 of record JAURMB010000082.1, on the reverse strand, counting down.
GGTCGGCCGCGCTCGCTCCGCCCAAAAATTGCTGGTAGGCGTTGGCCTGCGGTTGGGACCAGCCCGCACCGAAGAGGGAATAGGGGCTGACCGATTGCTGCTGGGCAAATGCCGGAACCAGGCTGGCCGTCGCGAAGAGTTGAAGGAGGGTTTTGCGGATCATGTGCGTTGGGCGATCGACCACAGTCCGAGGGCGATCCAATTTTCGTCGGCAAAGATGCCGTTTTTAATGCGACCCGCCAACGCCCGAGCGTCACCGCCGTGAAGGATGAGGACGAGGTCGGGGTCCAGTTGCCGAAACCGTGCCACTTCGGCCAGGGCCTGATCGAGGATTCCTTGAATTACCCCGCGGTGCATGCTTGCCTCGGTTGTGGCGGTTCGCGGGTCGGTGCTCAAGGCCAACTCAAGTTCCTCATTGGGGAGGGGGTTGAGAAGCGGAAGGCTTCCGGTGTGCTCGGCGAGGGCACGAAGGCGGCTGGCCCATCCCGGCGCGATGGATCCGCCCTGCAGCCGCGTTCCTTGGTGGAGGTAGGTGAACGTGAGGCAGGTTCCGCAGGAAATCATTAGAATGGAGCGGCCCGGGTTTCGAAGCAAGGCCCCCTCCATAGCGGCGAGGCGGTCGCTGCCCAACTGCGCGGCGTACTCAATGCCGAAGGACCACGGGTGGTGTGCGGTAACGCAGGTGCCCAGAGGCCACGGGCGGTTGGCCGTGTCGGCGATCCAGACGGGAACGCCGCAGCTTTCGAGGGCGACGGCGCAGTCGCGCCACTGTGCGGCCGGCCATTTTTTTAGGGATACGACCTCGCCCGATGGATTGAATTCCAGGACTTTGATGGTCGTGTTTCCGGCGTCTACAGCAATCATTTGAAGAAATCAAAGTTAGTTCAGGTTTTTTGCTTAAATTTGCACTCCCGATTTTGGTTCGGTAGCTCAGTTGGTAGAGCAATGGACTGAAAATCCATGTGTCGACGGTTCGATTCCGCCCCGAACCACCAAAATCGCAAAGCCCCTCAGTTCCCT
>JAURMB010000081.1 GCA_030831045.1 Schleiferiaceae bacterium | reverse complement strand
GCACCCCCATGCTTCGGCCCTGTGCACGCAAGGAGCCCGGTATGAGCGACGAGGCCATGGCCATCGGGGCGCCGAAGAGCTGGGCAAAACGAATCGCGTCGGCGTCCTCGGGGTCGTAGCGCACTTGCGGACTGTTGGTGCGGCTCGCTCCGCCCGTGTGGAAGTCGACCGCCAAGTCAATGTGCGGCAAGATTTTGTCGGTGAGGGTATGGGCTACCAAGCTCGCGAGGGAACCTTGCGTTGAGCCCGGAAAGCTGCGGTTTACGTCTTTGCCGTCAGGGACTTCGCGGCTAAAAAACAAGAAACCGTACACGTTAATGATGGGAATGGCCACGACGGTTCCGCAGGCCAGGTCGCCAAACAGGCCAAGGGACATCATGCGCCGAACGGCTTCGATGCCGTTGACTTCGTCGCCGTGAAGTCCGCCGCTGAGGAGCACCGTAGGCCCTGGTACCTCGCTGCGAAACACGTGAACCGGCATGTGGATTTCGGTTCCCGAGAGCAGACGGGCAATTTGCAGGTCGACGGTTTTGGTGGAGCCGGGCGGAATTACCGTGTCTCCCAGCACCATGGGCGCGACCTCAGGATACTTCATTGACCCGTGTAGTTGGTCGGGGTGATGGCCCGCAGTTCGGCTTTGACGGATTCGCTGACCGGAAGCTCCGCGACAAATTCGGCGATGACGTCGGGTGTGATGCGGTCCGACTTGCGCGTAAGGTCTTTGAGTGCTTCGTAAGGTTTCGGAAAGCCTTCGCGCCGCAGTATGGTCTGGATGCCCTCGGCGACGACTTCCCAGTGGTCTTCGAGGTCGGCAGTGAGGGCTGATTCGTTGACGACGAGCTTGCCGAGTCCGCGCGAAAGGCTGTGGTAGGCCAGCAGCGTGTGGCCCAACGGCATTCCGAGGTTGCGCAGTACGGTAGAGTCGGTGAGGTCGCGCTGCAATCGGCTAATGGGCAGCTTGGCTGACAAGTGCTCAAGCCACGCGTTGGCGATGCCAAAGTTGCCTTCGGCATTCTCAAAGTCGATCGGATTCACTTTGTGGGGCATAGCCGACGAACCAACTTCGTTGGGGTTGATGCGCTGCTTGAAGTAGTCCATCGAAATGTACTGCCAAGCGTCGCGCGCTAAGTCCACCAAAACGGTATTTAGGCGTTTAAGTCCGTCAAAGTAGGCCGCCAAATGATCGTAGTGCTCGATTTGGGTGGTCGGATGGCTGCGCTGTAGGCCGAGCTGAGCGCGCAAAAATTCGTCGCCGAATGCGTGCCAGTCGATTCCTGGGTAGGCCACGCTGTGGGCGTTGAAGTTGCCGGTGGCTCCGCCAAATTTTCCGGCGAAGGGAACTGCATCGAGCAGGCTGAGTTGCTGGCGGAGGCGTTCACTGAACACACGCCATTCCTTGCCCATGCGGGTGGGGGAGGCGGGCTGGCCGTGGGTTCGCGCGAGCATCGGCAGGTGGTCCCATTCGGCGGCCTGAGCTTCGATCCGCTCGATTAAGGTTGCCAGCGCGGGGCGGAGCACCTCGCGGTGCGCCTCGAGCAGCGAAAGCGGAATCGCGGTGTTGTTGACGTCCTGGGAGGTGAGTCCGAAGTGAATGAATTCGGCCCGATCCGATAGCCCAAGGGGCGCAAAGCGCTCTTTGAGAAAGTACTCCACGGCTTTGACGTCGTGGTTGATGGTAGACTCGATTTCTTTGATGCGCGCGGCGTCCGGCTCGCTGAATTCGGTGTAGATGCGGTGAAGCTCGGCGGTCTGAGCGGCGTCTAGGGAGGGAAGTCCCTTGAGGTTCAGCGCCGAAAGAGCGATAAAGTACCGAACCTCGACGAGCACGCGGTAGCGCATGAGTCCGAATTCAGAAAAATACGGGCTAAGGGTCGAAGCGTGCTTTTGGTAGCGGCCGTCGAGCGGCGAGAGCGCGTGCAGGGCGTAGTTCATGGTGCGTTCCTAAAGCGCAAAGGTACCAAATAGCGGAAGGTTCGCGGGAAGTTCACGGCCGTCGGCGGTAAACATTCGGTCTCGGACTCCGTTGGTGATCCAGCCCCACGCGGCACCGAGCGGAAGGTTGTAGCGCATCCACTGCACGCACACGGCGTCGTCGAGCGGCACGTTGGGGGCCTTGCATTCGATGAGCATCCAGGGTGCGCCTTGGTGGAACACGACGGCATCAAATCGCTTGGCGTGCCCGTGCACGCTGAGTCCGCGCTCGACGGCAATGGATTCGGGCGGACATTGGGCTTCGAGGACTAAGCGCCTCAAGCTATGCTGCCGCACGTACTCCTCGGGGGTTCCGGCCACGCGTTTGCGCCGAAAAGGATCCCAAAGACGGCCGCCGCTGTCGGGTATTAGCTGGGGATTCGGCCATTTTTCGCGCTCCACTCCGCAAAGGTGATGTAGATTTGTCGAATTCATGAAGAAGATTCGCCGACTGCCGTACCGTGACCCGTTTGGTTACCCCTTGTGGGCCAAGCGCATGGTCATCTTTTGGTTCGGAACGGTGACGTGGTACCGCTTGAACCGCATTCACCGCACGCACGTCGAAGGCATGGAGCACCTCAAGGATTTGCCCGACGAAAACGTGCTTTTTGTCAGCAACCACCAGACCTACTTCATGGATGTGGCCTCGATGTTTTTGGCCTTCATGCACGTTCGCAACAACATGCCCAACCGCGTGGATCGCTGGTGGCCCGTGGTTAATCCGCGCATGAACCTGTTTTTTATCGCCGCCAAAGAGACCATGAAGTCGGGGCCGCTGCCGCGCTTGCTGGCGTTGGCGGGGTCGGTGAGCATTAAACGCACCTGGCGCGAGGCCGGCAAAGAAGTTAGCCGTGGCGTGGACCCCAAGGACTTGGACAACATACGCAAGGCGATCAAGGTGGGCTGGGTGATTACGTTTCCGCAAGGCACCACGAAGCCGTTTGCCCCGGGTCGCCGCGGAACCGCTCACATCATCCGCGACCTCCAGCCGACGGTAGTTCCGGTGGTGGTCGACGGATTCCGCCGGGGTTTTGACAAAAAAGGCCTCCGCGTCAAAAAACGCCGGGTTGATTTGAAGTTGCGCTTTAAGGAGCCACTTCAGTTCGCCCCCGACGCGACGCCGCAGCAAATATTAGATCAAGTGATGGAGGCCATTGAGCAAGTGCGTCCCCCGGAACTCGTGGGTAATGCGTAATTTTCCGTTATGAAAAATGCTTGGTTGGCCGTGTGCATCGCGGCACTTGGTTTCGCGGGGTGCGAAGCGACGTTTGTGGAGCCCGACCCCGGAAGGGATTCGCGCAACGTAGTGCTTCGACACTTCTACTACTTTAAGGGTGAACTGATTGACACCAATAAAGTGTTTGCACTCGACAATTCAGGCACGCTGGTCCGCTTCAAAAACATCGAGCTGGCCATGGGTTTTTACCATTTTGAAAACCATTTGGGCGACACCATTTTTCCGGTGAAGGGCGATACGACCGACTTTGCAATTACGTCTACGTCGTCTCTTTATGGCGGATTTACTCCGATTTATGAGCTTCCGACCGGCACCTACTCGGGTCGTCACTGGTGGAGAATTGGCCTCGACAGTGCCCAAAATGCCGTGCCGACTACCTCGTGGTCTCCCGAAAGTCCCATGAACCGTTTGGCGCGGCCGAATGGGGGCTACAATGCCGTGGTCATTGAAGGCTGGTGGAAGAATCCAACCGACACCACCCAAGAGAAGCCCTACAAGCCGTTTAAGTACACGATCAGTTCCGAGGCGTTTAATGAACTGCTTGAGTACCAGTCGCAGTTTACCGTGCGCAAGGGCCGCGACGTGAACGTCAACATCGTGTTCAAGGCGAACCTGCTCCTCGAAGGCGCAGATCCTGCCATCGTGGACCAGATCGACATTGATCCTTCGAACGCCCTGTTCTACCCGCTGCTTCCTTCGTTTCGCATGAACTTGCTTAAAGCCTACCAGATTCAGCTCTAGGGCATTATGAACGTACATTTTATCGCCATTGGCGGAAGCGCGATGCACAGCCTCGCGCTTGCGCTGGCTACCCGTTCTGGGGTGGTCGTAACCGGAAGCGACGACGCGATTTTTGAACCCAGCCGCAGCCGATTGCTGGCGGCGGGCCTTCTGCCGGCCGAAGAGGGTTGGTTCCCCGAGCGCATTCATGCGGGGCTCGATGCGGTGGTGCTCGGCATGCACGCACGCGGCGACAACCCCGAGCTCAAGCGGGCGCAAGAACTTGGCATTGCGGTGTATTCCTATCCCGAATACGTGCAAAAGGCCTGCGAGGCCCAAACCCGAGTGGTCGTGGGCGGTTCGCACGGCAAAACGACGACCACCTCGATGCTTCTGCACGTGCTGAAGTACTGGGATCGCTTGCCCGACTACCTCGTCGGCGCACAGGTTCCGGGTTTGGACGCCTCGGTCCGCCTTCAGGGGACCGACGAGTGGGCGGTTTTTGAAGGCGACGAGTACTTGGCATCGCCACTGGATCCGCGCCCCAAGTTTCACCTTTACAAGGCCCACGTGGGGTTGATTACCGGCATGGCCTGGGATCACGTCAACGTTTTTCCAACGCAGGAATCCTATGCCGACGCATTCCGGGGATTTTTGGCCTCCATGGAGCCGGGCGGAACCTTGCTCTACTTTGAGGAAGACGAGGAGCTTGCGGCACTGGTTGCGGCGGATCCTTCGCCGATTCGCAAGATTCCGTACCGAACCCCCGAACACCGCCACGACGGCACGCAGTGGTTTTGGAAGACACTAATGGGCGAATTGCCCATGAGCGTAATGGGGCGCCACAACTTGGCCAACGCCGAGGGAGCGCGCTGGCTGGCCCAAGAAATGGGAATCCAGGAAGCAGATTTTTATGAGGCCATCGCTTCGTTTCAGGGTGCGCAGCGCCGCCTTGAACCGCTTGCCGACTCGGACCGACGAGCCGTCTACTTAGATTTTGCCCACGCTCCGTCGAAGGTTGCGGCCACGACGGCGGCCTTTGCCGAAAGTTTTGGAAGCCGACCGGTGTGGGGCTTGCTCGAGCTGCACACGTTCAGCAGCCTGAACCCGGCGTTTTTGCCGGGCTATGCGGGTTCGCTCGAGGGCCTTGACCGAGCCATGGTGCTGTTTGATCCGGCCGCTGTGGCCCACAAAAAATTGCCGCCTTTGGCGCCTGAAGCGGTGCAGGCGGCTTTTGGTCCGGGTGTGGAAGTGTTTACCGACGCCAATGCGTTGCGCGCGGAACTTGAGCGAAGCGCGCCCAACGAGTTGAATTTGCTCATTATGAGTTCAGGAAACCTCGGGGGGTGGGAAGTTCGCCAGTGGGCGCCCCAATTCGTCTAACCCAAGTTACTCGGCGTCGCCGTCGAGCAGCTGGCGCTGCATGTCCTCCATGCCAAAGTAATCTTCGGCTTCAAGTACGGTCGGTACCACTGCCAAGTCTTCGTCGAACAGGTGAAGGAGCGACTCGCGCACGATTAAGATGCACGAGAACATTTGGTCCATTCGCTCCGCTTGAAGGTCTTGGAGCTCTTCGATGCCATCGAATTCTTCGGCGGCAAGTAAGTTGACCAGCAGGTGGTCGTCGGAGTGCTTTTGAACGAGCGATTGAAATTCCGCCACCCCTTCAGGGCCAAACGTGTCGGCGCCCCACCGAAGGTGAATGAACTGCGGCTTGCGTTCGAGCTTAAAGGACATCTTGCGTACTTGATTGAGCGGCAAGAAGGTACAACACGGCCATGCGAACCGCAACCCCGTTTTCGACCTGGTCCAGAATGGCGGCGTGGGGCGAATCGGCAACCTCGCTCGTCAGCTCGACCCCGCGGTTGATGGGGCCGGGGTGCAAAATGAGCGGAATGCGGTCAAGGCGGTTGAGGCGCTCCATGGTGATTCCGTAGCGGCGGTGGTACTCGCGAATCGACGGAAAAAACGCCCGATCCATGCGCTCGTGCTGCACCCGAAGCACGTTGGCCACGTCGGCCCAAGCCAGAGCTTCGTCCACATCGGAGATCACTTCGACACCCAGCTCGTGGATGGCTCGCGGAATCAAGGTGGAGGGTCCGGTTACCGCGACCTGTGCGCCAAGCTTTTGCAGGCCAAACATGTTGCTCAAGGCCACGCGCGAATGCAGAATGTCGCCCACAATCACTACTTTTTTGCCCTCGAGGCTGCCGAGCCGTTCCTGAATGGTGAACGCGTCGAGCAAGGCTTGGGTCGGGTGCTCGTGGGTGCCGTCGCCAGCGTTGACAATGTGCGCGGGAACCCGGTCGGCCAGGAACTGCGGAACGCCCGCGTCGGCGTGGCGAATGACGACCACATCGACTTTCATCGCAAGGATGTTGTTTACGGTGTCGGTAAGCGTTTCGCCTTTTTTAACGGACGAGTTGGACGCGGCAAAGTTGACTACGTCGGCCGAAAGCCGTTTCTCAGCCAATTCAAAGCTCAGGCGCGTGCGCGTGGAGTTTTCAAAAAAGAGGTTGGCGATGGTGATGTCGCGAAGCGAAGGGACCCGTTTGATCGGACGGTTAATGACCTCTTTAAAGTGCCCGGCCCAGTGCAAAATGAGGTGGAGGTCTTCGGCGGGAACGTGCTGAAGTCCAAGGAGGTGTCGAGATTGCAGCTTAGCGTTCCGGGGCATAGGGTTGGGATTCGAGCAGTACGGATTCTAGGGATTCGCCACGCCAGTTAAGGCGCACCCGTTCGTGGTTGAGGGCGTCGACGCGGCGGCCCGAATAGTCAGGCTGAATGGGAAGCTCACGCGAAAAGCGTCGATCGATAAGCACGCAAAGTTCCACGCGCTGGGGGCGACCAAAGTCGCCGAGGGCGTCGAGCGCAGCCCGTACCGAGCGCCCCGTGTAGAGTACGTCGTCGATGAGCACGACGCGCTTGCCTTCAATCAGCACATCCATCTCGGTAGGGCTAGCGGCAAGGGGTTCTTCGCGGCGCCGAAAGTCGTCGCGGTGAAACGTAATGTCGAGAAGGCCGTGGGCGATGGGTCCCGTTTGAAATTCGGATTCAAGTTGCGCGACGAGCGCCTTGAGCAGCATGCTGCCCCGAGGTTGGATGCCCACGAGGACGGTGCGGCTCCACGGAACATGAACCTCGTTGAGCTGATGGCACAGCCGGCGCAGGGTAACTTCGCAGTCGCGCTGGGATAAAAGCGTCTTTTGGGCCATCTCGGCTTCAAAATTAGGGCTTTTTTGCATCCCGTTCGCGCGCGACCTTTGGGAGCCATGGACTTTTCTCGCATTGACTGGCGCATCTTGGGGTGCAGCGCGGCGATTCCTGCACCCGATCAGTACCCCTCGGCCCAGTCGCTCCGGGTAGGAGGGACCCTGCTGCTACTGGATTGCGGCGAAGGCACCCAAATCCGCATTCGCGAAGTGGGACTGCGCGGAGCCACCTTTGACCTAATCCTAATCACGCACCTGCACGGCGACCATGTCTTTGGGCTGCCGGGGCTGCTGTCGTCGTGGACGCTTCAGGGCCGCACCAAACCGTTGACCTTGGTCGGGCCCCAAGGCCTTTCTGATTTGGTGCAGGGAATCAATGCGGCGACCGGCGGGACCTTTTCGTACCCGGTTCAGTTTGCGACGGCTGAACGCGGATGTGTTTTTGAGAACGAAGACGTGCGCATTGAGGCTCATCCCCTGAATCACCGAATTGAAACTTGGGGCTACCGGGTTGAAGAGCGCGTGGCGCCCCGCTCGGTGAACTACGAGGCCGCGGTGGCCGCGGGTTTGGAGCACGCGGACTTTCGGAGCCTTCAGTTGGGGCTCGACGGCCGTACGCGCAGCGGTGTGCTGGTTCCGAACGCGTCGGTTACCGTTCCGGGGCGGCGCGGATTCCGCATGGCCTACCTTACCGACACCCGATACGATCCGGCCCTTGCGGCGTTCGCGCAAGGCGTAGATTTTTTGTACCACGAAAGCACGTTTTTGGAGCGGCACCAAGAGCTGGCAGTAAAAACGGGCCATTCAACCGCTCGCGAGGCGGGACTCGTGGCCGCTGCCGCTGGCGCCGGTTGCTTGGTGTTGGGGCATTTTTCGCAGCGGTATGCCCGGTTGGTGGATTTTCGCGACGAAGCCGCCGAGGTGTACACTGGGCAGATTTTGGTGGGCCAAAGCGGACTGAATCCGCTCGCCGCAGCAGAATAAAAAAGCCGCTCCCGAGGGGGAGCGGCTCTATGCGGGCAATTCGCTGAGGGCCTTAGCCGTTCATCGAAACGAGGAATTCCTCGTTGTTTCGCGTTTTGCTCATGCGGTCTTCGAGGAACTCCATGGCCTCCACCGGAGTCATGTCGGCCAAGTGACGGCGCAGAATGTACATGCGGTTCAAAACCTCCGGGCTTAGCAGCATGTCTTCTTTGCGCGTTCCCGACGCAATAAGGTCGATGGCCGGCCAGATTCGGCGGTTGGCAATGCGGCGGTCAAGCTGCATTTCCATGTTGCCGGTTCCCTTGAATTCTTCAAAGATGACTTCATCCATTTTGGAACCGGTGTCAATGAGGGCCGTGGCGAGGATGGTGAGCGATCCGCCATTTTCAATGTTGCGGGCCGCGCCAAAGAAGCGCTTGGGCTTGTGCAGGGCGTTGGCGTCGACACCGCCCGAGAGCACCTTGCCTGAGGCCGGGCTCACGGTGTTGTAGGCGCGCGCCAGGCGCGTGATCGAGTCCAGAAGGATCACGACGTCGTGGCCGCTTTCCACCAGGCGCTTGGCTTTTTCGAGCACGATGTTGGCGACGCGCACGTGGCGTTCCGCGGGCTCGTCAAAGGTCGAGGCGACGACTTCGGCGTTAACGCTGCGCGCCATATCGGTCACTTCTTCGGGGCGTTCGTCGATCAGCAAAATGATCATGTACACCTCGGGGTGGTTGGCGGCGATGGCGTTAGCCACTTCTTTGAGAAGGGTGGTTTTACCGGTTTTGGGTTGCGCGACAATGAGTCCGCGCTGGCCCTTGCCGATCGGCGACACGAGGTCAATAATGCGGGTACTGATGGTGGCTTTGCGCCCAGTAAGGTTGAATTTCTCTTCAGGAAACAGGGGCGTAAGGTGCTCAAAGGCAACGCGGTCGCGAATGAATTCGGGATTTTTGCCGTTGATCATGTGCACCTTGGTCAGCGGGAAGAATTTCTCTGCTTCGCGCGGAGGACGCACTTCACCGCGCACGGTGTCGCCCGTTTTGAGTCCGTAGTGCTTGATCTGCTGCTGGGTAAGCAGCACGTCGTCGGGCGAATTCAGGTAGTTGTAGTCGCTGGAGCGCAGGAATCCGAAGCCTTCAGGCATGATTTCTACGACGCCTTCGGTCGGAATGATTCCTTCAAATTCGTAGACGGGTTCCTGAATTTTGGGTTGGCGGGGTTCGCGAGGTTCGCGCGGACCACGGTCTTCGCGGGGTCCGCGATCTTCCCAGCCTTCGCGGCGCGGACGGTCTTCACGGGGTCCTCGGTCTTCACGGGGTCCTCGGTCTTCACGGGGTTCACGCGGACCACGGTCTTCGCGGGGTCCGCGATCTTCCCAGCCTTCGCGGCGCGGACGGTCTTCGCGGGGTCCGCGGTCTTCACGGGGTCCGCGGTCTTCGCGGGGTCCTCGGTCTTCGCGGGGTCCTCGGTCTTCGCGGGGTCCGCGGTCTTGGCGGGGTGCACGGTCTTCCCAACCTTCGCGGCGGGGACGCTCT
>JAURMB010000080.1 GCA_030831045.1 Schleiferiaceae bacterium | reverse complement strand
TCGACCAGTAGGCCCACCAGTAGGGACCCGTAGCGCGGTTCAAGAAGGCGTACTGCTCGTACTCCACTCCGCTGTACCACGCGATGAAGAGTTCGGTGATGTAGGCCACACCCACGATCGAACCCGTCACCATGATGATGATGTTCATCATCTCGATGTGCTGCACGGTGATGTAGTCCTCCATCTTGAACACCTTGCGGACAATGAGCAGCAGGGTTTGTACCATGGCGAAGCCCGAGAAGATGGCGCCCGCAACGAAGTACGGAGGGAAGATGGTAGTGTGCCATCCCGGAATCACCGAGGTGGCGAAGTCCATGGATACGATGGTGTGAACCGAAAGTACCAGCGGAGTTGCTAAACCAGCGAGGACCAGCGATACCTCTTCGAAGCGCTGCCAGGCTTTGGCTTTTCCGCCCCAACCGAACGAGAGCACCTTGTAGATGTGCTTTTGCACGGGGTTAACCGCACGGTCGCGCACCATGGCGAAGTCCGGAATGAGTCCGACGTACCAGAACACGACCGATACCGACAGGTAGGTCGAAATCGCGAACACGTCCCAAAGCAGCGGTGAGTTAAAGTTCACCCACAGCGAACCAAACTGGTTGGGGATTGGAAGAACCCAGTAGGCCATCCAAACGCGGCCCATGTGGAACACCGGAAACAAACCTGCCTGAATTACCGAGAAAATGGTCATGGCCTCTGCCGAGCGGTTGATTGCCATGCGCCAGCGCTGGCGGAACAGCAGCAATACCGCAGAAATCAGCGTACCAGCGTGGCCGATGCCGACCCACCAAACGAAGTTGGTGATGTCCCAGGCCCAGCCCACAGTTTTGTTTAGACCCCAGACACCGATACCGGTTCCGACCGTGTAGGCCAACGAGCCCACGCCCCAAAGGAACATGACCAGCGCGATGCTGAACACCATCCACCACGAGCGGGGGGCGGCGTTTTCAATCGGACGTACAACGTCTTCAGTGATCTGGTTGTAGCTCTTATCTCCTAGGATAAGCGGCTGACGTACAGGTGATTCGTAGTGCATAACTGATTAGGCGTTGCGAACTTTAGTCAGGTAGAATACCGAAGGCTGTGTGCCCACTTCTTCGAGAAGGTGGTAGGCGCGGGCATCGGCTTTAGCGGCGCGCACGGCGCTTTTCGCGTTGTTGACGTCGCCAAACGTGATGGCCCCGGTGTCGCAGGCTTCGGCGCAGGCGACCGTGAAGCTGCCATCAGCAAGGGGCTGACCGGCCTTTTTGGCCTCGAGCTTGGCGTACTGCACGCGCTGGATGCACATCGTACACTTTTCCATAACGCCACGCGAACGCACGGTTACGTCGGGGTTCAGCACCATACGGCCGTAGTCATCTTGCGACGGGTTAACGTCGGCAAACTGCTCGTTGGCCATGTAGTTAAACCAGTTGAAGCGGCGAACCTTGTAGGGGCAGTTGTTGGCGCAGTAGCGGGTTCCGATGCAGCGGTTGTAGGCCATGTGGTTGAGGCCTTCGCGCGAGTGCACGGTCGCACCCACGGGGCACACCGTTTCGCACGGAGCGTGGTTGCAGTGCTGGCACATCACCGGCTGGAACACCACCGAAGGTGACTCCGAGGGCTCCTCCATTTTGGCGTACATCTCGATTCCACCGATGCGCTCTTCTTCGGCGCGCTCCTTGCTCATGTCGCTGCTGTAGTAGCGGTCGATGCGCAACCAGTGCATGTCGCGGAGGTTGCGGATTTCCTGCTTGCCCACCACCGGAACGTTGTTCTCGATGTGGCAAGCGACCACGCAAGCTCCACAGCCGGTGCAGCTGTTGAGGTCAATGCTCATGTTCCACATGTGCATCGTCTCGTGGTCGTGGTTCGCCCACAGGTTGGCCTCTTCAGAGGTCTTGTGGCCGTCAATGGTGTGGAAGGTCGGCTTCTCGTTCCAGTTGGTACCCTTGGGGTCGGCGATGAAATCCGCGAGGCTAACCTCGTTGACGATGCGGCGACCCATCATGGTGTGTCCGAGCTGTACCGTCGCGAATTCGTGCGTGCCTTCAGCCTTGCTGATTTCTACCGAGGCGGAACCGGTTGCCGCGCCCAATGCGTAGGCGTTTACACCGAGCTCGTCCGCAACTTTACCTGCAGAAGTGCGGCCGTAGCCGTAGGCAAGGCCAACGGTGCCCGCCGTTTGGCCCGGCTGAATGAAGACGGGAACGTTTTCGAGGACCCGCTTGCCCACCTTGAGGGTAGCGTAGCTGCCGTCGAGCGAACCGTCGCTGTTGGTCTCGTTCTCAAAACCCATGGCCAGGGCGTCGGCCGCGGCGATGGTGAGGTAGTTGTCCCAGGTCAAACGGGTCACGGGATCCGGTAGCTCGTGCAACCATGGGTTGTTGGCTTGGTATCCGGCGCCCACCGCGTTTTCGTAGAATGCGAGCTCCATGCCGTTTGCTGGCTTGGACACTTTGGCGCTTGCGGCCAGGGCCGCGGCGGCACCTGCTGAAGCACCTGCTGCAGACCCTGCGGTTACGGCGGCTCCACCGTCGTGAACCGTTTGGTTCCAGTTCAGGCCCAGCGATCCGGCAACTGCGGCCACTTGGTCTTTCGCGCTGCGGGGGTCGCCCGACAATCCGCCAAGTACTTCAAGCAGCGACTTGCTGTTGAACAGGTTCTTGATGGTCGGTTGCGCCACCGTGTATTCACCCGCGACGGGACGGAAGTCCGCCCAAGCCTCTAGGTAGTGCGGCAGCGGAGCAGCAGCTGAACACAGCACGGCCGTTTCGTCCATGCGGTCGGTCAAGCTCAAGCTGAACTTCGCGCTCTTGATTGCCTTTTCAAAGTCAGGTCGGAAGTACACGGGGTTGGTGCCCGCTACCACCAGGGCACCGACGCGCTTGGCGTTGAGGTCCGCAATCAGGTTTGCCACGCGCGCTTCGTTTCCGCGGCGCAGGTAGACCGGCTTGTCCGTGCGCAGGGTAGTCCCGAAGGCACCTACCAGCGCATTTAGCGCTGCCGCGAGTTTGGCCACGTTGGCGTCGTCGCCACCGACCAATACTACGGCTTTGCCGTTGGCGGACTTGAGCTCGCCGGCCACCGACTTCAGGGCCTTGGTAAGGTCGTCGCGAAGGGCAACCTTGGCGGCGGAGCCTCCGAGTTCGTTAACCAGGAAGGCCAGCGCTCCAGAAACCTCTGAGGGCTTGATTTTCACGCGCTTGTCAGCGTTGGAACCCGTCAACGACAGGTTGCTTTCCAGCTCGACGTGGCGAAGCATTCCCGTTCCGGGCTTGCGGCGTGCGGCGTAGTCGCTCGAAAGCTGCTGGGCCGTCGACCCCGAAAGAAAGTCGCTTCCAAAAGACACCACCAACTGGGCGGTGTTCAAATCGATCGACGGCAGGGCGCGAACCCCCATGAGGGCTTCCCAAACATCGAGGGTGTTGGACTGCGAAATGGCATCGAACTCCACGTGCTGGAAGTTGGCGTAGCCTTGGCGCAGGCGCTCGATGGCTGCCTGCAGCGACGGACTGAACACGCTCGAGGTCACCAAAACAAACTGACTTCCTTGAGCGAGTGCCGCATCGGCCGCCTTTTTGAGCGAAGCCTCGACGCTGGCCCAGTCGCTGTCCTTGCCATTCAGAATGGGTCCGCGGAGGCGCGCTGAATCATAAAGCGACAGCACGCTGGCCTGGGCGCGGGCATTGGTTCCGCGGTTAAACCGACCGGCGTCACCGGGCTCCACCTTGATGGGGCGGCCTTCGCGCGTCTTCACGAGCACCGAAGCGTAGTCTTGACCGTCGGTGTAGGCCGTGGCGTAGAACGACGGCACGCCCGGGGTCAAGCTGTCGGGCTTCACTACGTAGGGTACGCTCTCGATGATGGGCTGTTCGCAGGCGGCCAAGGTTGCGGCGGCGGTGCTGAATCCCAAAAACTTGAGGAAGTCACGGCGGCTGGTTTGGGCCTCCATGCTGCGCTCGTCGGCTAAAAAGACATCGGCGGGGATGTCCTGCGCGAATTCGTTTTCGGCCAAACGCTGCGACACCTCGGTGTTCGCGAGCTGGTCGAAGCTCTTCCAGTAAACTTTATTGCTTGCCATAGAATTGTTCGCTTAGTAGTGGCACTTGCCGCATTCGAGGCC
>JAURMB010000079.1 GCA_030831045.1 Schleiferiaceae bacterium | reverse complement strand
TAGTTCAGGCCTGCTTTTCGCCCACGCCGTTTTACCCTGAAGGAGGTGGCCAAGTTGGCGACCAAGGCTGGGTGGAGGTGGGCGGCCAACGCATCGCCGTGCGGAACACGACCAAAGAGACCGGCATGATCCTGCACCACCTCGAGACAGAACCGGCCCAGTGGACCGCAGAGGTTACGTTGTCGGTGGACGGCGAACGCCGTTCCGCCTCGGCCCAAAACCACAGCGCGACGCACCTGCTGCATCACGCCCTTCGAAGCGTTCTGGGGGCGCATGTCGAGCAGCGCGGATCGCTCGTGTCGCCCGAAACCCTGCGGTTCGACTTCAGCCACTTTCAAAAGGTCACGGCCGACGAACTGGACCGCATAGAGGCGCAGGTATCGGAGGCGATTCGCGCCAACCACCCGCTGGTGGAGCGACGCTCCGTGCCCATTGCCGAAGCAAAGGCCCTCGGCGCCATGGCCCTGTTTGGCGAGAAGTACGGGGAATCCGTGCGCGTCATTCAATTTGGCCCTTCGGTTGAGCTGTGCGGCGGAACGCACGTTGCGGCCACCGGAATGCTTGCTCCGTTTGTGCTGGTTTCGGAATCGAGCGTAGCCTCGGGTGTGCGCCGCATTGAGGCCCTTTCGGGTGCCTCGGCCGAAGCCTACCTCAAAGGCATTCGCCGCCAGTGGAACGAGGTCGTCGAGGAGGCTAAAAATGCAAATCCGGCGGCGGTACTTAACGACGTACGGGGGCAAGTTGCCGACCTAAAGAAAAAACTCGAAGCGGCACAGCGCGCGCAGGCTGCGGGTGCCGAGGGAGATCTGCTCCGCGATGCCGCGCAGCATGCGGGCCTCCGTTGGGTAGCCGCTCAGCTCCCTTTGGGCGCCGCAGCAGCCAAGGACCTTGTTTTTAGCCTGACCAAGGCCAACCCCGACCTGGTGATTCTCGTGGCGATCGAAGAAGACGGAAAAGCCCAGGCCCACCTCGCCGCCGGAGCGCAAGCCGTGGCCAAGGTCCATTCGGGCAACTGGGTGCGCGAACTGGGGGCCCACATTCAAGGCGGCGGCGGAGGCCAAGACTTTTATGCTTCGGCCGGAGGAAAAAATCCCGCCGGAATCCCTAACTTACTTACCGCATTCCACGAAAAATGGCAAAATTTAGCTTAGTTACAGCCGCCCTACTGGTTGGCACGAGCCTTACGGCTCAGGTTTACTACACCGACAGCGACGTGCGCGAGCGAAGCCTGTCTATTGCCCCGTTCGTGCAGGCCAACACGGTATTTCGGCGCACTGTGGGCGAGGTGGTGGGCACCCAGCCAGAGGTCACTGACCTGTTTCGTGGTTCGCTGGGCGGAGCCTACGGCCTCGCGTTGAACGCCAACATTAAGCCCTTTCGCCTCGGGTTTGATGTGGCTCAGAGCAACTTTGCCTACCGCCAAGGCCCGGACCGCGAAACCCTGCTCCGCACCCAGAGCAACTACCTCTTACTTCGGGGCCGCTTGGGCTTTGCCACCGAAGTGTCTGACGTAACAACCCTTGAAGTTTGGGTTCCCATTGCCTACCGCCGGCTCCAATCGGTGCAGCGCGACGGGATTTCGACCGAAGTGGCGCGCACCATGACGTCTGCGGGTATCGAACTTGGCTCATCGATAAAGCTCAACGAAAACTGGAGCTGGTTCGGCCTGGTTGGCCTCGACAACGGCTTTAGCGAATTTGAGGCAAGCCCGGTTACGGCCTACAAGGAGTATCCACTTTGGATTTCGCTATCGAGCGGAATTCGGTACGCGCTCTAAGCCTCCGGCTCGAGGGCTGCGATGGCGCGCTCGAGCGCCATTCCGCGCGAGCCTTTCACCCAAATTCGGCCACACTTAGGCGGATTCCTGCGCCATTCTTGGGCGAGCTCTTCGGTGCTTCGCACCGAGGTGTACGGATGACAGGTGGCTGCAAAAAGGGGGCCCACGAGCACCGCTCGGGTGATTCCAAGCGCCACCATGAGGTCGACCATTTTTTGGTGGGCCTCGGCGGCGTAACCTCCGAGCTCAAAAAGGTCCCCTGCTACGTACACGGTATCCTCGGGCTCCAGACGCGGCGCTGCGTTGCGCAGGCTAGCCTCCATGCTGCTGGGGTTGGCGTTGTAGGCGTCCATAAAGACCTGGTAGCCGTTGATGCTGCGCCATTCGCCGCGGTTGTTGTTCGGAACGTAGGCTTCAATCCCCCGAGCTACCTCGTCGTCGCTGAGGCCAAGGTGGGCGCCTAGGGTTACGGCGGCGGCCAGCGCACGGTCCTGAAAATCTCCGATAAGGTGGCTTTGCGCCCGCTGGCGGTTCCATTCGACCCTCATTTGTCCGTGCTCGTTTGCCGCAAACTTCAGGCCTTCGCCAAATACCGAACGCGCACTGGTGCATTCGGCGAGCTGGCGTGCGTCGCCGTAGTACACGAGGGCACGTCCACCCGTTTCGGCGAGGTAGCGGTAGAGTTCCGATTTGCCTTTGATTACGCCTTCGGGCCCGCCAAATCCCTCGAGGTGGGCCAGGCCGAAGTTGGTAATGTACCCTAGGTTGGGCGCCGCTATGCGCGAGAGTTCGTCGATTTCACCTTGGTGGTTAGCGCCCATTTCGACCACGGCAATGTCGTGCTCGGGCAGCAGGCGCAGCAAGGTGAGCGGAACGCCGATATGGTTATTTAGGTTTCCTTGGGTGGCAAGCACCGCGAACTTCTGCTGCAGAACGTGCGCAAAAAGCTCTTTGGCGGTCGTTTTGCCGTTGCTGCCGGTCAATCCAACCACCGTTTTGCCCCACTTCATGCGGTGGTAGTGCGCTAAGCCCTGCAGCGCCTTCAGGGCGTCGGGAACGTGCACCACGCGATCATCTTCAGGGTTGAGGCCCTCGACGAGCTCGTCTACCACCACCGTGCTCGCCCCGAGCGCTAGGGCTTGGGGCGCAAAAAGGTTCCCATTAAATGAGGCGCCCCGAAGAGCAAAAAAAATCTGCCCCGAAGCCAACGTGCGGCTGTCGGAGCAGACTCCTACACGCGCATCGAAGCGCGCATACCATTCGTTCATCGTCCTACGGGCGGTAGCGAACGAACTTATCTTGCTGGGGCTTCGGCGACGACTTCGTGCGCTTGCTCGATTCGTTCTGGAATCCTACGCGGTCCATCGCACAGCGGAACCCGATGTAGTCGGTAGCCTGATCTTGCTCCAGGTAGCGGCGTGAACCGGGAGACAACCAGTATGCACGGTCGCGCCATGAACCACCCTTGAACACGCGAGTGGTGTTACCGATCAGCGTCGTCTCGCCGTACTTGTACATTTGATCGCCCGTCTCTTCTTCACCGGCGTTGCGGTAGTTGAGCGACGATTCCACGTCACCGTCCAAGAAATCGCGGTAGTCTGACTTCTGGTAGTTGCGGCGCTTCAGGTTTTCTTCAACCGTCACGGCGCGCTGCGGGAGCTGTCCCGGAAGGCGCACCAGTACGCTATCGCCGTTGGCGTTGCGCTCGTACTGCGGCTCGGTCAGCACGGTAAGCTCACCCAAGCCTTCGTAGTTGTCGTCAAACGTCTTGAACTCGTTACCGCGGTAGGGACGGTGGTCGTCCATGTCTTGCGCCGAGAGCGGACGGTACACGTCAAGCACCCATTCCGCTACGTTGCCGGCCATATCGTACAAGCCAAAATCGTTCGGGGGGTAAAACTTCACCTGCATGGTGATGTTGGCCTGGTCGTTCAAGTAGCCACCCATACCCATGTTGTCGCCGCCGCTAAGCTTGTAGTTCGCGAGCATGTCGCCCTGAACTTTCTTGTTTTTGTTGCGCACGGACGAACCGTTCCAGGTGTACTTGTTGCGGTCGATTTGGCGGTTGTAGACGCGCTGTCCGATTTCGGCGTAGGCGGCGTACTCCCATTCGGCCTCCGTTGGGAGGCGGTACTTCGGCAGCAAAATGCCGTCTTCGATGCGCGCAGGGCGACCTTCTTTGCCAAATACTTGTGCTGGGCTAAGGTCCTTTAGGCCTTTGCGGTTCTGCTGCGTGTACTCGCCTTGCTTGTACAGGTAAACTTCGCTGTTGAAGTTTTGATCGTCCGCTTGGGTATTCATCACGTTAAGGATGCCCTTATCAATCAAAATCTGCTCGTTCACGCGGTCGGTGCGCCACTGGCAAAAGCGCATGGCTTGTTCCCAGTTCACGCCGACCACAGGGTAGAAGTTGTAGGCCGGGTGGCGGAGGTAGTTCTCCACGTACATGTCGTTGAGGCCCATTTTGTCGCGCCATACCAAGGTGTCGGGCAGCGCCGATTGGTAAATCTGGGGGTAGTAGTCGTAGTCGTACACGCGGCGAAGCCAGTAGAGGTATTCGCGGTAGTCAGCGTTGGTGACCTCGTTTTCGTCGAGGTAGAACGAAGCTACCGTCACTCGGCGAGGCTGGTTGTTCCAGTCCTTGATGACGTCCTCTTCGACGCGGCCCATGATGAAGGTTCCGCCCTCGATGAACACGAGACCCGGACCCGTTTCTTGGCCTTTGTACTTTAGGTTAATTTGAAATCCGCCGTTTTTGCGGTCGTTGTAGGTCATGCCCGTCGAATTTGAACGGGTCTTCGCACAACCGGTGGCAAGGAACACCAGGGCTCCAAAGGCGACAACCGAGGAATAAATAGAACGCTTCATGAAGGGGAAGGTTAAAATTTAGGGCACTTTACTTCGCTGTAGCGCGAACGGCGGCTACGGCAGGGGAATTGGTACGAGAGCGAAACTTCGTGCGCTCCACCCAAAACGTTTCCAAGTGCTGAAATCGTATAGTCGTAGGAGTAACCGAACTTCCAAGGAACATCGTTCGGTGCGATTCCGATAATGGCGATCAGTGCATCGGGGTTGGTGCTTACCACTCCAAGTGCTTGGCGGTACGCAAGGCCGCCCGTGAGCACACCGCGGTTGAACGATACGCCAGCGGTCATGTGGTGGGCCCCGCCTTGAGTTTGGTACACAATGTTCGGAATCAGCAAGTTGTCCAGGTCGTTGTACAGGCGCTTGCGTCCCAACGGAATCGTCGCGCCCGCCTGTGCCGTCACTTTAATGGGCAAGGTAGACGTGCTTAAAAAGGCCTCGTTCGGCTGCGTGACGTGGTGAGCTGAGGCGCCGACATAAAAGCGTTCTGTAAATCCGAGCATTCCAAAGCTCAAATCAAACTGCTGCACGCTCGTTTGGTCAGGGCGGATTTCGTTGGTCGGCTTGACAAATCCAAAAAACGGATCAATCATGTCGGGAAAGGTCAGGTTGTTCCAGTTGAGCGAGCGCTGGCGAAAGGTTGCCTGGGCGCCAAAAAGGAGCATGAAGTCGCGGTTTACCTTGAGGTGGTAGGAATAAATTCCCGAAGCTTCGGTGAGCGAAAGGTCGCCGTTGGCGGCTTCGTCCTGCATAATCATCAGTCCGACGCCCCCGTTTAACCCGTCAACGTACTGGTCAAACGACGCCGAAAACGTCTGATAAACGCCCAAACTGGGGTACTGATTTCGGTAGTTTGTGGTCACGCGCGGACACTGCTTTACCCCCGCAAATGCAGGATTTAAGTACAGCGGATTCGCGTAGTACTGCGTGAAATGGGGGTCTTGCGCTTGGGCGGACCAAGCGTGAACGGTGAGGAGTGCGACCGCAAACAGGCGTCGTAGGGCCATGGAGTAGGGCATCATTAGAAGCCACAATTATACGATTTTCCGAGCGTTTGTAAACGATTTCTCGAAAAACCGCGTTGGACTTTACGAACTTTGAACGCAGAATGAGGCTATTTCGTACGTTTTTCCTTGCACTTTTAGGTGTGGTGCTTTTGGGCAACGAACCGCTTTGGGGTCAAGTTTGGCCCGCCCAGTCGGTGCTTCGTCAGGGTAATTGGGCCGAGGTGTACACGACCGATGAGCATATTTACCGCCTGAGCGGAGCCGACTTGCAGCAGCTCGGGCTGGGTACTCCGCCCTTTGCAACGGCCACCGTGGGCATTTGGGGGCGTCCGGCCGGCGTGCTCAGTGAGCTTAATTCATCCACCGGGGCTCCGAGTGACCTTTTTCCGCTTCCGATTCGCATTGAAGACGGTGGAGACGGGCAGTTGTCCGCAACCGAATATGTTTACTTTTTAGGTCAAAGTCCGCATGTGTGGGCGTTCGACAGCGTCTCGAACCGCTGGCTTCGGCCCAACCATCCCTATTCTGACGCCCAAACGTACTTCGTGACCACGACCGAGGGTGGGCGCGCGATGCCGGCCTACCCTACACCTACTGGGCCGGTGCGCCCCGTCAACCGCTACCACTATGTGGCGTGGAGCGAACTCGATGCGGTCAACCTTGTAGGTAGCGGCCGAACCTGGTTTGGCGACGTGCTGGATTACAGCTTGAGCAAGCAGGTTGACTTAGGGCTTTCGCGCCTCGACGGGCAGTCGGTGGCCCGATTTATTTTATCGGGCGCTGGGCGCTCGACGGTTTTTGGCCCCAAACTTCAGTTAAGCACCGGCCAGGGTTTTGTCGGAAGCAGCACGTTTCAAACGGTTTCGGGGGTGAACGGGGACACGTACGCCCGCCAGTTTACGCAGTCGTGGACTCAGGTTTCTGTGGGAGCCGCCTGGGGAACTGCGACGGTGGAGCTGGAGCGTAGCGCGAACCCCGCGGCTAAGGCGTGGATCGATTACCTAGCCGTTCAGTCCGACGCCCCCTTCGTGTTTTCGGCGGGCAGCATTCAGGCCTACCGCTTTTTGCCCGCGGACTCGGCCCGGCAGCTTCCGACGGCCCCTGTGGGAACGTGGATTTGGCGGACGCGCTCAGACGGCAGCGCCCTAGATGCTGCAAACCTTGATCCCGCAAGCCGAACCCTTGCGCCAAATTCGGCCCACGTTGTGTGGTACATTGCTCCGGAGGCGGCCCGAACGCCGACGTTGGGCAGTCGGATTCCGAACCAAAATCTTCACGGAATGCCTTCGGTGGACTACGTGATTTATGCTCCCAACGAGTTTCTGCCGGCCGCCGAAGACCTCGCTGACCTTCACCGCGCCCGCGGGCTAAAGGTTGCCGTAGTCGATGTGGCCCAAGCCTACCGCGAGTTTTCTGGGGGCGTTCAGGACCTTATGGGGCTGCGCAA
Organism: Schleiferiaceae bacterium; assembly: GCA_030831045.1. Next base: position 4,220 of record JAURMB010000079.1, on the reverse strand, counting down.
CCTTCTGCGCATGCTGTGGTCGCGCCCGGCCGACTCGACCAAGCTGCAGTACCTTCTGCTTTTTGGCGACGCCTCCTACGACTACAAGGGGCGGTTGACGCCCAAGCAAAACTGGGTTCCGGCCTACCAATCGCCGTCAAGCATGAGCATCAAAACGTCGTTTGTTTCGGACGACGTCTATGGCTACCTCGACCCGGGCGAAGGCGCCAACCTTGCGGCCTCCACGCTCGACCTCGGAATCGGCCGCATTCCAGTGAATTCGCTGGATCAAGCGCGCGGAGTGGTGGCCAAAATCCGCCGATATGCTGATCCGCAGCAGTCTATGGGCCCGTGGCGGCAGCGGGTGCAGTTTGTCGCTGACGACGTGGACGAAGATTGGGAGCAAATTTTGACCTTGGTCGCCGACCGCATTGCCGAACGGGTGGACACGCAGCATGCCGAATTTGACGTCCGCAAGCTTTTTTCAGACGCCTACGCGCAAGTTTCGAGTGCCGGCAACCAGTCGTATCCTAAGCTGCGCGAGGATCTTTTGCGCTCCGTCAACGAAGGAAACCTCATTACCACCTACATTGGCCACGGAGGCGAAGTGAATTGGGCCAGCGAAGACATTCTTCAAATTGAGGATTGCCGGGCGTTTTCTAACCGCAATTACTTGCCGCTCTTCATTACCGTCACGTGTGAATTTTCGCGCTACGACGATCCGCTTCGCACCTCAGCTGGGGAAGAATTGATGGTCAACGCCGAGGGCGGCGCCATTGCGTTGCTTACCACCACCCGCGCGGTGTTTGTCGGTGGGGCGACGCTGCTGACCGACAGCGTATTTAATGTGGTTTTGCAAAAAGAGAACGGGGCCTACCAAACCTTGGGTCAGATTATTAGAAAGGCGAAGAACTCGGTAAGTGCGGGCGATAAGCTCCGTTTTACGCTGCTGGGCGATCCGGCTTTGCGGCTCAATGGCCCCGAGGAGCGCATTCACGTGGACGAGCTTGAGGTGTTTGAGCCCACCACGGGGCAATGGGCTTTGGTAGATAGTGTGCGTGCTCTTGATTTGGTTCGCCTGCGGGGTTCGGTGCTGCAGACCGACGGCAGCCTCGATACCAGCTTCGACGGATCGGCGCGTCTGCGGCTGTACGACAAGGTGCAGCCTAAGGCCATGCTCGACAACGACAACGTTGGGTACGAAGCCTCGTATGCGTTTCGAAACCAATTGGCGTACCAGGGCACGGTCGACGTGAAGTCGGGTCAGTTTTCGGCGGAATGGCGCATGCCCCTTGATGTGGTGCTGGCATGGGGTCAGGGAAAACTACTTGCCTATGCCCAGAGTTCCGACCGCGATGCCGCCGGGGCAAAAGGAGGCGTTTGGCTGGGCGATTTGTCGGACGATGCGCCCCTCGATACCGCGGGCCCGAGCCTAAGGGTCTTCATGGACGACACCAACTTCATCAGCGGCGGAATCACCGGATCGAGCCCGCTGGGCCTGGTACGCCTCGCCGACCCCAACGGAATCAACGCCATTGGCGCCGGAATAGGCCACGACTTGGTGGGCTTCCTCGACGAAAATTGGAGTGAGCCGCTCGTTATGAACGACCGGTACCAGGCCGACCCCAACACCTACCAGCGCGGTTCAGCGACCTGGCCGTTCCACGACGTGCCGGAGGGCATGCACCGATTTACCGTTCGGGCGTGGGACACGTACAATAATCCGAGTCAGGCGAGCGTTGACTTCCTGGTGCTTTCCCGCGAACAACTCAAGCTCGGGGCCGTTCGGCTCTTTCCCAATCCCAGTCCAGGCTGGACGCATTGGCAGGTCGAGCACAATGCTGCCGGCGACAGCCTTCAGGTCGATTGGACCGTGAGCGACGCCTCAGGCCGAGCGGTTTGGGGGCATCAGTGGATTGGCATGGCCACAACGTCGGTACTGCAGGCGCCCGACTGGGATGCTACGACGCCCAGCGGGGTTCCGCTACCCAACGGTTGGTACTTCGCCAAGGTTCGCGTAGTCCGTCCCCGCGACGGCCAAGTGGTGCACCAAGTCGACCGGCTCATCTTAATTCGCCCCTAAGTCCACACCCTATATTTGCCGTTCTCTATGAATCATACTCGCGCACTTTTCTTAAGCTTTTCGGCGGTGCTGGCCTGCGGGTCGCTCCGAGCACAAACGTTTTACGACCGCTTGAACGACCTCAATGTGGTCACGCCGGCGATGCCCATGCTCAACATTGGGCCCGACGCGCGCTCGGGGGGCATGGCCAATACCGGTATCGGATTGAGTCCTGATGCTAACGCCATCTTCTGGAATCCCGCTAAGCTCGCTTTTGTGGGCAAGGGCAATGTTTATGGCGGACTATCGTACACGCCGTGGTTGCGTCGCCTGGTTCCCGACGTTGAACTCATGTTTGCCAACGTGGCGGCCGGCGTTGGGGAGCGCGGCGGCGTGGGCGCAAGCCTGCGGTACTTTTCGCTGGGCGAAATCACGTTCCGCAACGAGCAGGGCGAAGAGCAGGGTACCTACCGACCCTATGAAATGGCCCTCGACGTGGCCTATGCGCTCAAACTTTCGGACCATTTTTCGGGCGGAGTTTCGCTGCGCTACGCGCTTTCGGATTTGGCGCAAGGACAGGTGGTCGGCGGACAGCTCACGAAAGTCGGCCAAACGGTGGCCACCGACATCAGCATGTTTTACCAAGGAGACGAGTTCAGCATGCCCGACGGCCAGCGCGGACAGTGGGTGGGCGGACTCACCTTGTCGAACATCGGTGCCAAAATCAAGTACTCAGAGAGCGGCGAGGCCGACTTTATTCCGACGAACATGCGCTTGGGCGGGGGGTTCAATTGGAAGTTGGACAAGTACAACCGGCTCACGATCCTCACCGACATCAATAAGTTGATGGTTCCGACCAAGCCCGAACGCGACGTGCTCGACGCCGACAACGACGGCGACCGCAGCGAAATTTTGGCGGGCAAGGACGACAAGATTGGCGTGATCCCGGGCATCATTCAGTCTTGGGACCCCACGGCCAAGCCCGATGGGTTTAAGGAACTGATGCGCGAGTTTATGGTCAATGTGGGCGGCGAGTACTGGTACAACGACCAGTTTGCGGTCCGCGCGGGCTACCAGCACGAAGACGTTACCAAAGGAAACCGCCGCTTTTTCACCCTGGGATTTGGCGTGCGGTACAACCTCATCGGACTCGATTTTGCCTACCTGTTCCCGGCGGACCAGACCGTTCGGTCTCCGCTCGAAAACACGATTCGCTTCAGTGCGCTCGTGGATTTGAACCAAATCATGAAGTAGGGGGTTAGTGTACGAACTACGGCAAGATCGTATCGCCGTCAAACCTTACTTTTGCACCGCGCATTCAGGCGCGATTTGACCATGGCAAAAAAGAAGCTCACCAAAGAGGTTTACCTCAAGTGGTACGAAGACATGCTCTTCTGGCGCAAGTTTGAGGACATGACCTCAGCGCTGTACATCCAGCAAAAAATTCGCGGATTCCTGCACCTTTACAACGGACAAGAGGCCGTGCTTGCCGGTTCGCTGTTGGCCATGGAGCCGGGCGACAAAATGATTACGGCCTACCGAAACCACGTTCAGCCGATTGGTTTGGGTGTGGATCCCCGCAAAATCATGGCAGAATTGCTCGGGAAAGTCGACGGTACCTCGCGCGGCAAGGGCGGCTCGATGCACATGTTTTCGAAGGAACACAACTTTTTTGGCGGACACGGCATTGTGGGCGGCCAAATTCCGCTCGGAGCCGGAATGGCGTTTGCCGACAAGTATTTAGGCAAGAGTCACGTTACCCTCTGCTACATGGGCGACGGGGCGGTGCGCCAAGGTTCGCTACATGAGACGTTCAATATGGCCATGCTTTGGAAGCTTCCGGTAGTGTTCATTGTGGAAAACAACGGTTATGCCATGGGCACTTCGGTGGAGCGCACCGCGAACCACACCGACATTTACAAACTAGGATTGGGCTACGAAATGCCCTGTGCGCCGGTTGAAGGCATGGACCCCGCGGTGGTTTACGACGCAGTCTACGAAGCCGTGGAGCGGGCGCGCCGCGGTGAAGGTCCGAGCTTCCTCGAAATCCGCACGTACCGCTACAAAGGGCACTCGATGTCGGATGCGCAGCACTACCGCACGAAGGACGAGGTGGCCGAGTACCAGAAAATCGATCCGATTTTGATGGCGAAAGATATGCTCTTCAAAAAGAAGTGGT
>JAURMB010000078.1 GCA_030831045.1 Schleiferiaceae bacterium | reverse complement strand
TGGTGGCCGTCTTCATTTGGTTGCCCACCTTGATCATTTCTTCTGAAAATCCCACAAACTTGTCGTACAGTTCTGAGGCTTGGCGAATGATCTCGCCCACGTTTCGGTTCTGGCGTTCCTGGCGCCACAGCGTGCCCACCGTGCGCAACGTGGTCCACAGCGTGGTGGTGCTAACCAGCGCAATGTTTCGGTCAAACGCCTCTTGGTACAGCTCGGGCTGGGCCTGAAGGGCCGTGCTGAACGCGCCCTCGATGGGCACAAAGAGCAGCACAAAGTCCAGCGATACGTCGTACAGGTTTTGGTAGTTCTTCTCAGACAGCCCGCGAATGTGGGCGCGGAGCGACGCAATGTGCTCCTTCATCGCGACCGCTTGGTCCTCGGGCGTTTCGGCGTTCACGAAGCGCTCGTAGGCCACCAAGCTCACCTTAGAATCAATCACGAGGTGCTTGCCTTCGGGCAGGTTGAGCACTACGTCCGGCTGCAGCCTTCGGCCGTCTGAATCGGTGGTCGACGCCTGCACGCTGTATTCGAGGTCGCGGGTGAGACCGCTGCGTTCGAGCAGCTTCTCGAGCACCATTTCGCCCCAATTTCCTTGGGCCTTGCTGTCGCTGCGTAGCGCCTTGGTCAGCGCGTTGGCCTCGTTGCGGAGTTTTTCAGATTGCTCCATCAGGTTGCGCACTTCGGCTTTGAGTTCGCTGCGTTCCTGCACGCCCTGATGGTGCGTTTTCTCTACGCGTTCGCCAAACTGCTCGAGCTTGGCGCGGAACGGAGCCAGCAAAACGTCGAGCTCGGCCTTGTTGCCTTGCTTGAGCTGTTCCTGAAGCATGCGCGACTGCTGTCCTAGGGCCTCTTGGGCCACTACCTTAAACTCATTTTTGAGCTGCTCGCGTTGGGCCTCAACCTCACTTCGCGCGGAATCGGCAGCGGCTAAGCGTTCCTGGGCTCGGGCGAGCGCCATATCGGTTTCGCGCTGGGCGTTTTGGGCGGCCACGAGGGCGGACTCCAACTCGCGAACCCGCTGATTGGCGGCTTCATAAAGTCCTTGAATTCGAGCAAGTTCACCCGAATCCGAACCGACGCCTGCTCCGCGGCGCACCTGAAGCAAAATCAGCCCCGCCAAGAGCACCACTGTAAGGACTAAAAGACCGATCGTAATCACCCCTCAAAGGTAGGTTGGTCGGTCGTCCATTTCGGACTCGCGACCCCGTGAGTTTTGAACCATTCCGCCGTCGTAGAAAACGGTTTGCTCCCCCAAAAGCCGCGGTAGGCGCCTAGGGGAGAGGGGTGGGCCGACCGAATCACGAGGTGGTTTGAATTCGACAACGTGCGTCCGCGTTGCTGGGCATGTGCGCCCCAGAGCCAAAACGCGATGGGCCTATTCTGGGCGTTTAGGTAGGCCAAAATTGCCGAAATAAGCGGGTCCCAGCGACCGTCGGCATGGCTCCCTGGGGCCCCGGCGCGCACCGTAAGGCTGGTATTCAGCAAGAGTACGCCCTGCTTGGCCCATGCCGTCAAGTCACCCTGCGCGGGCGGCCTGGCGCCTAAATCCGCCGATAGCTCTTTAAAAATGTTGCGCAGCGAGGGCGGAAGGGACTGACCCTCCGGCACCGAAAAGGCCAATCCGTCGGCCTGGCCGGGCCCGTGGTAGGGGTCTTGGCCCAAAATCACCACCTTCACCTCGTCGGGAGGGCAGCACTCCAGGGCCCGCCATACACAGCTCGCGGGGGGAAACGTGGTTCCCGATTGGTAGGACGCGCGCAAAACCGGAAGCACAGCGTCCACGGCGAGGGGCCCGCCCAACGGGGTTAGCGACGAGTGCCATGCGGCGGGAAAAGGGGGGATGTCGTGCACACTGCAAACTTCGTATTTTTGTGGCTATGCGTGCGCTAAAAACCTTCATCGCGGCCCTGATTTTAGGAGCCGCCCTCACGGCAACCTCTTCGTGCAAATCGGCCGACACGTGCCCATCGTTCATCGGCGCTGCGCCGACGGCCGACGCCACGGCTCGGGTATGAGGTTTGTTTCGGTCGCCAGCCTCGACGACCTTCGCCACCTTGAACGGTTTCGAGGCGGAATCCTCGTGCTCAAGCACAGTCCGCGCTGCAGCATTTCGCAGGCGGCGCACCACCGCGTGCAAAAGTGGATGGAATCCCAGTCCGCAGGCCAAGTTGGCTTGATCAATGTGCTCACCGAACGCGAACTAAGCCGCCAGCTGGCTGGCGATTGGAGTGTCGAGCACGAGAGTCCGCAAGTTCTGTGGCAAAATGCCGACGGAAGCGTGCACCACACCAGCCATTTTGGAATCACCGCTGAATGGCTCAATTCCCTGAACTGAACACCACCTTGCTGCGTTAACAACCAACCATGGAACCCACCAATACAAATTCGACACCGGTTCGCAAGCCCAACTGGCTGCGGGTCAAGCTCCCTACCGGGGAGAACTACCGTGCAGTGCGCAATGTGGTCGATCAGTACAAGCTCCACACGATTTGCGAGTCGGGACGCTGTCCCAACATGGGCGAATGCTGGGGTGAAGGCACCGCAACGTTCATGATCTTGGGCAACATATGCACGCGGTCCTGCGGGTTTTGCAACGTGGCCACTGGCCGCCCGCTGCCGGTTGACTGGGACGAGCCCGACCGCGTGGCGCGCTCCATTCAGCGCATGAAAATCAAGCACGCGGTGCTGACGAGCGTTGACCGCGACGACCTTCCCGACGGCGGTTCGATCATTTGGGGCGAGACGGTGCGCGCGGTGCGTCGCCTGTCGCCCGGAACCACGATGGAGACGTTGATTCCCGACTTCCGTGGAATCACCGACCAAATTGACCGCATCGTCGAGGCCGCGCCTGAAGTGGTCAGCCACAACATGGAGACCGTCCGTCGCCTTACGCGGCAGGTGCGCATTCAAGCCCAGTACGACCGTTCGCTCGAAGTTTTGCGCTACCTCAAGGCGAGCGGTGTGAACCGCACCAAAACGGGCATCATGCTGGGATTGGGTGAGACCGAAGACGAACTGTACCAAGCCTTGGACGACGTGCGTTCCGTGGGCGTAGATGTCGTCACGCTCGGTCAGTACCTGCAGCCCTCTCCGCGCCACTTGCCGGTGCAGCGCTTCGTGGAACCCGAGGAGTTTGAGCGCCTCGGTGCCTACGCCCGCACCCTCGGATTTCGCCACGTCGAGAGCAGTCCGCTCGTTCGCTCGTCGTACCACGCAGAAAGGCATGTGCACTAAGCCTTCTTTACCTTATTTTTAGCCAATTGTTACGAACCGTATGAAAATGAACCGTACCCGTCTTTTTGCGATCCTTGGTGGATCAGGAGCGTTGCTCGCTGGAGCCGCTGCCTTTTTAACGCTTAACCCCAAAACTGACCGTCAGTACCAGTTCCGCGAAGAAGGAGCCCAGGCATCGTTTGCTGGATACAACGACTACATGAACATGCTGCGGGTCAACCAGGTAACGGGCGAAATCGACCCGGCTGCCGTGCAAGCAGCATGGACCCAGTTGCTCCAAACGGCACAAAAGACGAATACGCTTAACTGGGAAACGCGCGGACCCGACAACCACGGTGGCCGCACCCGTTCGCTTCTGGTGAGCCGCGCCAACTCCAACATCGTGTACGCGGGTTCGGTAGGCGGCGGACTGTTTCGCTCGACCAACGGCGGCGCCAGCTGGACGGTTGTGAGTGATCCGGGAGCAAACCAATCGGTGGCCAGCATTTGCCAGGCGGCCAACGGAGATATTTACTACGGAACTGGTGAAATTTGGATGGGGTATGGCGGTACGGGCCAAAACACCACGCCGAGTTTTGCGGGCCGCGGAGTCTACAAGTCTACCGACGGAATCAACTTTGTGCAGCGTCCCAGCACGCTTCCGGTGAACAACTCAGGTAGCGCCGCATGGACAGCCGTTGCCGACCTCGAGGCG
>JAURMB010000077.1 GCA_030831045.1 Schleiferiaceae bacterium | reverse complement strand
GACCACGTCGAATTTCACGTGCGTCGTTGGATCGACGAGCCGTTTGTTCACAAGTCCATCAGCATTCGTGACGGGGCGACCACGACGGAGTTCAGTGAGCGCGTCATGCTGCTCGACCGAAGTGATTTTGAGGCACTTTTTGCGGCGGCAGGCCTTCACTCGGTGCAGTTTTTGGGCGACTACGACGGCAGCCTGTGGACGCCCCAAAGCCCGCGTTGCATCGCCATTGGGCGTACTTTTGCGGTATGAACGACATCTTGCTGCTGATCGGACTTGCGCTACCACTTGTGCTGGGCGCGTGGTTGGGGCGCAAAATCGTTCCAAAGACGTGGCTGGCGACCACCAACGCCTTTTCGGGAGCCTTTCTTTTTGCCGTCACCGTATTTTTATGGATGCCCGAGCTCGCCGAGGCGAGTGAGCACGAGTCGGTTCCGAGCAGCACCTGGGGACTGTGGATCGTCGTCGGATACTTTCTGCAGTTTGCGCTCGACGGGCTGTCTAAGGGCCTCGAGCACGGGCACACTCACGGGCATGGCAACCCTTGGCCCGCCTTTGTCGGACTGTGGATTCACTCGTTTGCTGAGGCGGTTCCGCTTTTTGGCCTGAATGAAGGTGCCCAAACCGCCTTTGTCGTGTCACTTGGCGTGCACAACCTGCCCATCGCTGCCTTGGTGGCCCACTGGCTGCAGCACGAGGGCACCGATGCACGGCGCGGAGCCTTGGCCATGGCCGCCCTCGGGATTGCCGCCCCGCTGGGCGCTGCGGCCGGGCTATTGATTCCCGAGCATCCGCACGTCGACGTCGTCGTGGGCAGCCTCGTGGTCGGAATCTTTTTGCACGTGTCGAGCACCATCCTTTTTGAGACCCAAAAAGACCACCGGATTCCGCTGCGCACCTGGGCCGTCGTATTGGTCGGAATCGCCGCCGGATTTGTACTGAGCGGCTACGCGGGGCACGGGCACTGAGGTTGCTAGCCACAAGCTGCTAGTTGCTAGTTGCTGGTTGACCGAACAACGAGCGCGCCCCAAGGGTTACCTTTGAGTCATCATTAAAATCTGCACACCATGTCGCTACTCGTTGGTAAAAAAGCCCCAGAATTCAGCCTAACTGCCGTAGTCAACGGCGGCGAAATCGTCAAAGACTACAGCCTCGCCCAGTTCGAAGGCCAGAAGTACGTCCTGCTGTTTTTCTACCCCAAAGACTTTAGCGCGGTGTGCCCCATCGAAATGCACGAGTTTCAGGCCAACCTGGCCGAGTTCGAGAAGCGCAACGTTCAGGTCATCGCCTGCTCGACCGACAGCGACGCTTCGCACAAGGCTTGGCTCAACCTCGACAAATCAGAGGGCGGAATCAAAGGCATCACCTACCCTATCCTCGCCGACCTCAACAAAACCGTGAGCCACAACTACCATGTGCTCAACGGCGAATGGGCGTACGATGAAGACGGCCAGCTGCACGCCGAGGGCGACCGCATCGCCCTACGCGGAACCTTCTTGATCGACCGCCAAGGCATCGTGCGCTACCAGTCGGTGAACTTCTTTACGGTAATGCGCCACGTCGACGACATCCTTCGCGAAATCGACGCATGGCAGTACTTCGAAGAGCGCGGCGAGGTGTGCCCGCTCAACTACGTGCGCAGCTAATCAGCTTCTCGTTACTTGCTTCTGGTTACTGTGCCAAGCCGCGAAACAAGTGACCAGCTACTAGTTACTCGTTACCCAACGGTAGGCTTCAGGAAAGTGCTGGCGCCACGCAATTTCGTCGTGGTTGGCTTTGGCATCGAGCTTCCACTGGTAGTCGGTGCCGAGCTTTAGGCCGTTGGCCTTGAGTTGCTCGAGCATCCGGTCGATTCCGGGCTGAAGGGCCGCGTCGAGTCCGACTCCGCCGTTGTAGAAGTACGCGCGTTTGCCCTGGGGCCAAAAGTAGTTTTTGGCCTTCCACGGGGTGAGCCCGTCGACCACGAGGCCTCCGCCCGTCTCGATGTAGATGGCGGGAGAGAACGACACGATTCCGCTCCAAAGATCCGGGTAGCTGTGCATGAGGCGAAAACCAAGGATTCCGCCCATCGACGAACCTGCGAAGACGCGGCGGTCGGTAAGGTTGTACTGGGATTGGATCCACGGCAGAACCGTCTGGGTCAGGTACTCGGCGTAGGCGTCGCCGACCTCGCCCGGACCGTATTCTTTGCGGCGCTGGTTGTCGGGCTCAAACGAACACTGCAGCCCCACGGCGAGCGTGGGCGGAATCGCTCCCTCGGCCTCGAGCTGGGTCAGGGCCTCGTCGACCGCCCAGTCAACCCCAAAGCTGGTCTGGGCCGGATCAAAGCAGTTTTGGCCGTCTGAAAGCATAAGCAGGTCGTACTTCTGACCGGGCTTCAGGGGCTCTGACGTCCACACCCACATGGGGCGCTGCGGGAAGCGTCCGTTGGGGTCCGGCGGCGTCAATAGCTCTTGGAGCACGCCTGTGACTTGGCCGTCGTTGGTACGCTGCGGCGCGCTGAACGCCAGGGCGTGAAAGGCGGTGTCCATTCCGCGGTCGCCGGCCACGTCGCCAAAGGGGCGACCGACGGCCAAACGGGCCTCTTTGGCCCAGGATCCGAGGGTGAACTTAAACGCCATGGCGCTGTCGCGGGTCGTGAACTGGGCCTGCCATTCGTGGCTCGCGGTGCGCTTCATGGGGATTCCGCGGCCGTTCCAGCCGCCGAGCTCGGGGTTGTAGCCGGTAATCCACACGGTGTCGGCGGGGTTCAGGGCCTCGGCCGTGGTCAAGGTGACCCGAGTTGGCTTCAACGGCGCTGGTGCCGCCGGCTTGATACCGCAGGATGCCGCGAGTGCGGCGGTCAGAAGAACTAAGATTCGAGGCGTTGTTCCCATTGTGCGCGGTGTTTACGGTGGTACAGTTCGCGCACAATTCCGTCCGAAACCCCGATTTTGGGCACGTAGACCCAGGTCGCGTGAGTCCATCGCAGTACGCGGCGGTAGATGCGCAAGGCCGGAACAATAACGTCAGCCCGGTCCATGTTGAGGCCCAGCTGCAGGACTCGCTCATCGGGCGTCATGGCCTCGAGCTGCTTGCTGAAGCGGTCCAGGTACTGCTTACTCAGCGGTTCTTCAACGGGGCGTCCGCTGATTTTGTGGGCTTTGTTGATGTTTCCGCCCGCACCCACCAAAGCTACGGGGCCGTCGAGTTGCGCGACCTCGGACTCGAGCCAGGTGCGCAGGTCTTCCCAGACCGCCTCGCTGTCGGCGTCGCTGAGAAGGCGCACGGTTCCGAGCGGAAAAGACCGCGAAGCCAGCGCATGCCCGTCGCGAAAGAAGGTGAGCTCAGTCGAGCCCCCGCCCACGTCGACAAAGCAGAGGTTGGGCTCCTCGGGGTGAATGCGGTCAAAGAGCTTTGCATGAAAGACGAGCTTTGCCTCCTCTTCGCCGTCGATGACCTCGATGTCGATGTCGGATGCGCGGCGCACGCGGCGTATCCATCGCGCGGAATTCTTGGCCTCGCGCATCGCCGAGGTGGCGCATGCCCGGTAGTCGGTGACCCCGTTGACGCGCATGATGGCGGCAAAGGCGCGCATGGCGTCGACCAAGCGGTATCCGGTCTCTTTGCTGATTTCGCCCTGGGTAAACACGTCAGAACCGAGTCGCACTGGAAGCCGCGTGATCGACACCTTTTTGTAGTAGGTGTAGGTCGGCGTCGGAATCACATGGCTAATCAGCAGCCGAATCGAGTTCGAACCAATGTCAATAGCCCCCAGCGTCAGGTACTTCATGCTCATGCCCGACGCTTTTTGGCTTGCTTTTTCACGTATTCGTACAGCTCCATTTGGCTGCGGATCCGCGGTCCGGGCGCGACTCGGTACACGCTTCGGCCCTCTTGGTCGTACACGCGCGCTTTGACGTTGTCGCGAAGTTGGATTTCAAGGTGGTCGAGGATTTCACGCTGAATGCGGGGATCCAGTACCGGTGCGCCAACCTCAACCCTGAGGTCCAAGTTGCGGGTCATCATGTCAAACGACGCGAGGTACATTTTGGGGTCTCCGTCGTTAGAGAAGTAGTACACACGACTGTGCTCGAGGAATCGGTCGACGATGCTCACCACGTGAATGTTTTCGCTAAGGCCTTTGACGCCGGGCTTGACGCAGCAGATTCCGCGCACAATGAGGCGCACCTTGACGCCTGCCTTGCTGGCCTCGTAGAGTTTTTCGCCAATGTCGTACGAGCTCAGCGAATTGAACTTCATGATGATTTCGGCCTTCTTGCCCTTTTTGGCGTGGGCGATTTCGCGGTCGATGCACTTGATGATTCCGCTGCGGCTGTAGTGCGGACTCACAAGTAACTCCTTGTACTTGATCACCTTGTAGGGCTCGTACAGAAACTCGAACACCCGTGCAATGTCGGCACAGATCACCGGATTGGCGGTGAGCAGCTGGTAGTCGGTATAGACTTTGGCGGAACCCTCGTGGAAGTTGCCCGTGCCCACCACCGCGAAGTACTCTTTGCCTCCATCGGCCGTGCTTCGCTCGATGTGGACGATTTTGCTGTGCACCTTGAGGCCTTCAACGCCCGTTTGGACCTCGATACCCTCTTTGCTCATTTTCTCGAGGTAGTGCAGGTTGTTTTCTTCGTCGAATCGCGCCTGCAGCTCAATGACTACGCGCACTTTTTTGCCGTTTTTGGCCGCATTGATCAGCGCCGACACAATGCGCGACTGGCTGGCCATACGGTACAGTGTGATGCTGATTTTGGTGACGGCGGGGTCAATCGCGGCTTCGCGCAAGAAGCGCACGAGGCTCAAAAAGTTGTGGTAGGGCAAAAACAGCAGCACGTCTTTTTGGCGCACGACGTTCATCAGCGACTTCTCCATGTCGAGGTCGGGGTGCTGCAGCGGCTCGAGGCGCGGATGCTCGAGTTCTGGCCCGCCGATGTTGGGGAAGCGCATCAAATCCTTTTTGTTGTGGTAGCGCGCGCCGGCAATCACGGCATCGGAATTCTGAAGGCCAATGCGCCCCATCAGGTACGCGAGGAACTCCGACGGCATTTCGCGGTCGTAGACCATGCGCACTGGGTCGCCCACTTGGCGGTCTTCGAGTCCGCGTCGCACCCGGTCGAGCACGGTGCGGCTGACGTCGTGGTGGTCCATGTCGAGTTCCGCGTCCCGAGAGATTTTAAACGTGTAGGCCTCAATGCGTTGCGACGGAAAAAGAAAGTACGCGTACTGCAGGTTGTGGCGAAGTACGTCGTCCAAAAACATCAGGTAGTTCTTGCCGTACTTGGGCAGTTCGACAAAGCGACCGTGGATTTCGGCCGGAACCTCGACCAGCGACAGCACAGGGTCTCCGCCCAATTTGGGCCAAAGGCGAATCGCGAGGTAAATAGAGGCGTCGTTGAGCTCAGGAAAGGGCAAATGGTCCTGAAGAATCATCGCGAAGATGGTTGGACTAACCTTTTCAACGTAGAACTTGCGAATGAAGTCCTTTTGGCCCTGCGTAAGGTCCTGTTCGTCAATAATTTTAACGCCCTGGGCCTCGAGCTGGCCCATGAGCGCGTCGTAAACCCGCTCCACCCGATCGTTCAAGACGTTGACTTCAGCCTGAATGGCCTGAAGCAGGTCTGTCGGATTCCATCCACCAAGGGTTTCCTTGACCTTCTTCTCGTCAGTCGACGATTCCATGCGCTGAATGCTCGCGTAGCGTACCCTAAAAAACTCGTCGAGGTTGTTCGAGAAAATCCCTAAAAAGCGAATTCGCTCAATTAATGGGTTGCGCTCGTCTTCGGCCTCTTGAAGCACGCGGGCATTAAACTGCAGCCAGCTGAGGTCACGATTGACAAATCGAGAGCGTAAGTCGCTCATTTTTCCCATATTATAAAAGTATTACTTGAGGTTTTTAGGAAAATCAAAGTACCGAAGTTCCGCCTCGCTGCGCAAGTCCTTCCACGAAGAAATTGCAACGTCGAGTACGGCCACGCCCGCTGTGGGCATGTTCTCGGTAAATCCCGGAACACAGTCCGAAATAAAGTCACTCATTCCGGGGTTGTGCCCAAAGAGCATGACGTGGTTTTGGTCGTCAGAAAGGCTACGAACCACGTCCGCGATTCCGTCGTGCGAAGCCGCATACAGGGCATCCACCACCCGAACATCATCGAGCGCCACACCCAGGGTGCGCGCAAAGATCATCGCGGTGTGCAGGGTACGGGTCGCCGGTGAGGCGTACAAGACGGGTGACTCATGAAGCAGTTCACTTAGCCAGCCGGCCATGAGGTGCGCATCGCGGATTCCGCGCCCTTTCAGCGGACGGTCCATATCGGGCAGTTCGTGGTACTCCCACGAACTCTTCGCATGGCGAACGAGGTAGATGGTTTTCATGGTTTGGGCTGATGCAAGGTGGCAAAGCACCGTGAACGCAACGTTAAGCCCAAATCAATTCTCGTGCCTTTTGACCTGATTCCAAAGCTCATCCCAAACCTCGAGGGTTTGTTTG
>JAURMB010000076.1 GCA_030831045.1 Schleiferiaceae bacterium | reverse complement strand
GGGTAGAGCCACGAGCGGCTGGCGTTGCGAAAGAGTTCGTTCATAGTCCGCAAGTTTACGCCAAAAATCTTCGCGCTTTTTGGCCTTGGCGAATGCTGTACCTTAGCCAACCGATGGCGGTTACCAGACACGGACTACTTCGCACGTCGGGCGCGGCGCTGGCGTTTACGCTGGGCGGAATGCTTCCGCTGCTCTCGGGCTTCGTCCTTCTGCCGTACTACACCCAAATGCCGGCGGCCGATTTTGGCCTTTTTGCGCTCTACACGGGCGTCTATGTGCTCGGCCAAACCGTAATCAATTTTGGCGTAGACACGCTTGTCGGCGTCAGCTACGTCGAGCACCACGACCAGCCCGCAAAATTGCGCGCGGTCATGTCGGCCCTCTTCGGATTCATTATGCAGACCGGCGCCACCGCCGTCGTGCTCTCGCTGGTCGCCACGCGCTGGTTTGCCGATTCGCCGCTGCTGCCGTGGAACGAGCTCGCCGTGGCTTCGGTGCTCTCGTCGCTGTGCTACGCGTTGTTCAAAACCTACAGCAACGTGCTCATCAACCAACAGCGCCCCGTGCCCTACCTGGCGCTGGCGATGCTCAACTTTGCACTGGTTTTGGCCGCCACGCTCGTGGCCTTCAACCTTGACGGCTACCAGCTGCGCGCGCCGATTTGGGGCCGCACCCTGGGCTTAGCCCTGAGCGCGGCGGTCGTCGCAGTCTTGTGGCTGCGCAGCTTTGGAATCCGCTGGGACCGCAGCCAGTCGGTGGGTTGGCTGCGCGTGCTCTACCCCATGGTGGCCTACAACCTCCTGGGTTGGGGGCTGCGCTTCGCCGACCGCTTTGTGCTGCAGGGCAGTCTGGGTCCCGAAACCGTCGGACTTTTTGACTTTGCCGTCAAGCTCGCAATGGTTTTGGACCTGATTCAGGTCGGACTTTTCAACGCCGTGCTTCCGCGCATCTACCGGGTGTTCAAGGAGCGCGGATTCCTCGACGGTCGCGAGGTGCTCAACCGCAACCTCCACAGCTTTACGGCCGTGGTCGTGCTGGCGATTCCCGTGATTTATGCCGGATTGGTTGGCGTGCTGCCCCTCGCGATGCCGCGCCCTGAATTTGAGGCCTCCTACCGCTGGGTGGGGCCGCTGCTTTGGTCGCTTTCGCTGCGCGGAATGTTCAATGTCTACCTCGCCCCCCTGTTTTACTTCAAAGAAACCAAGCTTTTTCCGCGGTTTTATGCGCTGAGCATGGCGGTTTATCTGCCGGTGCTCGCCGTTTTGGTCGCGCGGAACGGCGCCGAGGGCGCCGTATGGGCCACGGGGGTGGTGGCGCTGCTCCAAGTGGCTTCGGTTCACTTCGTGTCGCGGTCGCGCTACCCCATGAACTACAACGTGCTGAAAATGCTGGGGCTTCCCGTTTGGGGCGCCCTTAACTACGTCCTGATCACGGCGGCGGTCGACGGCATTTGGCTGCAGTCGGCGTCGATGCTTGCTGCCAACGCGGCGGCGGTGGCCATCTTATTTGGGCGGGAATTCCGCCATTTGCTGCGATGAGGGTCCTCTGGGTAACCAACTGGTATCCGTCGGCAGAGGCTCCGCACCGCTCGCCGTTCATTCGAGCTCAGTGGTTGGCGGCTCGTGCCGCGGGTGTGGACGCGGACCTTCTGCACCTCGATATTCTGACCGGCGGTTGGGTCCCGTCGGTATCTTGGCAGCGCGGACCCCACGGCGAACACGTGCTCCGCGTAACCTGGCGCGCGTGGAAGCTTCTTTACCACCTGCCCTGGCTGGCTGCGGCCTACGTCGCCCTGCGCTACCCAGGACCACGTCCGGAGCTCGTGCACGGCCAGGTTTTGCTGCCGGCCGGAATCACCGCCGCCGCCCTTGCCCGGCACTGGGACTTGCCTTTGGTGCACACCGAGCACTGGAACCTGGCTCCAGCCAAGCTTCAAACCTGGTTTTGGGGCTTTTGGGGCCGTCGGGCCCTGCGTCAGGCTCGCTTTGTGCTGCCGGTTTCGGACCACCTGGGGGCAGCGCTGCGCGGGGTGCTCCCCGGACTGCCCATCGAAGTGGTTCCCAACGTGATGGATTGGTCGCGCTTTGCGTACGCGCCGCCCTCGACCCCGGCAGCGTCCGCCCAGTTCACCGTGCTCAGTGTAGCGCAGCTGATTCCCCTAAACCGGTTAATTAAAAAGACCGAATGGACCCTTGAAGCCCTCGCCCTGCTGGCGCAGCGCCACCCCGAAGTAGCGTGGAACTACGTGCACGTGGGCGGCGGACCTCGCCAAGCCGAACTAGCCGCCTATGCCGAGCAGCTCGGGGTGCGGGCTCAGTGGTTGGGGCACGGCGCGCCGGGTGCCTGGGCGTCCCTCGACGTCGACGTGCTGGCGCACCCTACCGTGGACGAAACATTTGGCATGGTCGTTTACGAGGCCCTGCACCGCGGGATCCCTGTGGTGGCCACCGACATTCCGGCTTTTCAGCCGTGGTTGGCCGAGCCATTTGGGCGGCGCGTGGCTCCGGGAGCCGAGGCGCTGGCCGACGCCTTGGAGGCCTGTTGGCAAGAGCCCTGGCGGGTTGCGCCCGATGCGTTAGCCTACCCAAAATTTGAGGCGGCCCTGGTGGGGAGCCGCCTCAACGAAATTTATCAGGAAGTTCGGGCTACTTCTTGACCCGAGTCCAGGTCGTCGAGCGGCCGACGAAGCGCATTCCGAGCATGTAGCCCTTGAAGTACAGCGAACCGTCTTCGTTCAGGCGCGCGTAGCAGTCGTAAGAGTTGCCCGACTTCGTGTCGTAAATCTGGCCACCGGCCCATTCTTTGTCGTCGGCGTCCCACTTGAGGCCTGTTAAGATGGTCGTTCCCTGAAGCACGCGGCTGCGCAGCTTCACGTCGGGGTTAAGGTTGTCCTTTTTGGGGCTCGTGCCGTCGGGGTTGGTGTTGACTTTGACGTAGACGATGCGGCCGCGGTATTCGGTTCCGACCTTATAAATTTCAACTTGGCCGTCTTTTTCGGCGTTCCACCATACGCCCAGAAGGTCGTCGGCTTTTTGGGCCCAGGCCGAGGCAGAGAGTACCAGGGCAGCGCCCAAGAAAGTGATTTTGCGTAGCATGATTTGGTTCTTCGTTTAGGTTTGGCGTGAATTTAAGTGATTTTTTGCTTCGGCCATCGAGGCGTTGAGTTCAAATCCAATAATGAGTCCGATCGCATTGACGTAGATCCAAAGCTGAATGATCATCAGGGTGCCGATGGAACCGTACAGTTGGTTGTAGCGGCTAAAGTCCGTAACGTAAATTCCAAATAGGTACGACGTGAGCCAAACCAGCAGGGTGGCGAGCAAGGCTCCGGGCGAAACAAACCGCCACGGCGCGCGGCGCATCGGTCCGAAGTAAAACAGCAGCGAAATCGAAAGCAAAACCAGCCCAAGAAGCACTACCCAACGGCTCAGTGCAGCCAACCAAATCCCCAGTTCTCCACCAATCCACTCGCTGAGGTACACTTCGCTCAGAGTCAGGGCGGTGATGCCCGTAATCAGGAGCACCGAGAGCGCCAAGGTCAGCAAAAAGGCCGCGAGGTACTGCGACCAAAATCCGCGCACGTTGAGGCGGTGAATCGACTGCCCAAAGTTGCCGATGAGCGAAAGCGTTCCGTTGGTAGCAAAGAAGAAGGCCGCGATCACGGTCACGCTCAAGAGGTCGCCGCGCTTAATGGTTAAAATGTCGGTGATGGTCGAGTAGGCCGCGTCAAAGCTGTTGGGCGGAAGCACGTCGCGCAGCAGCTTAAAAAGTTCTGACTGAAACCCGTCGACGGGAATGAAGGGGATGAGCGTGAACAGAAAGATGACGCCCGGAAAAAGCGCCAAAAAGAAGCTAAAGCTGATGCTTGCGGCGCGGCTGGTGACCGAGCCTTCATAAATGCCTTTGCCAAAAAACACCGCGACGTCGTAGGCGCTCAAGCCGTCAAAGAGCGGAAGCCTCAGGTTCTGTGCGGTGGTGCGGACTGCGCGCCAAAGGGTTGCTGCGTTCACGGGGGTGGCTTCGGGTTAAATCCTTCGGGCCTTAAAATTAAGGTCCACCGCCGGAGCCGAGTGGGTGAGGGCGCCTACCGAGATGAAGGTGACGCCGGTCTCGGCATAGGACCGCAGGGTTTCGCGGGTGATTCCGCCGCTCGCCTCGAGCTCTTTGCGGCCGGCATTGAGGGCCACGGCCTCGCGGCACTGGTCGGGCGTAAAGTTGTCAAGCATGATTCGGTCGACGCGCGGCAAGCCCAGGGCTTCGCGCACGTCGTCGAGGCTGCGGCATTCCACTTCAACGGCCCGGTGGAGTCCGCGCTCGGCCAAGTACGCTTCGGTGCGGTGCACGGCCTCGGTGAGGCCTCCGGCCAGGTCGATGTGGTTGTCTTTGAGCATAACCATGTCGTGCAACCCGATGCGGTGGTTGCGTGCTCCGCCGACCTGAACCGCCCATTTTTCGAGCATGCGCCAACCCGGAGTGGTTTTGCGCGTGTCGAGCAGGGTGCAGGGGAGGTCTGCCACTTGCGCAACGTACTGCTGGGTGAGGGTGGCGATGCCGCTAAGCCGCTGCACGTAGTTAAGCAGGGTGCGTTCCGCGACCAGCAGGTCCCGCAAGGGGCCGTCAACCTCGGCCGCCACCTGTCCGGGGTTGAGTTGGTCGCCGTCTGCCGCGAACCACGTAGCGTTCAGTTCGGGGCTGACGGCGCGCAGCACGCGTTCGGCCACGTCGCGCCCGGCAAACACTAGGAATTGTTTGGCTTTGAGCGCGGCGCATCCGCGCACCCCCTCGGGGAGGGCGGCGCTCGAAGAGTGGTCCCCCGCGTCGGGCCCTGTGCCGAGATCTTCGGCCAAGCTGCGCTGAATGTGGGCGTCGAGGTCTGCGGTGTCGAGGTATGCGCTAAGGGGCTTCATCTTTGTGGGGCTCGAGCCAAGGGGGCTTGGGGCGGAACCCAAACTTACGCCACAGGTGGAGATCATTCTTTTAGTCGTCGGGGCCACGCAGGTGGGCTATGCCAAAGAGGGAATTGCGGACTTTGGTAAACGCTTGAACCACTACACTCGGTTTCGGGTCGAAGCCGTTCGCGACCGCGCGGCCCAAAAGGCGTTTGTCAAAGCGGGCGATGTGGTCGTGCTGCTCGACGAGCGCGGAACCCATCTAACCTCGGTTGCGTTTGCGGACCGGCTGCAAAAGTGGATGAATGCTGGGCCAAAACGCTTGATTTTTGCGGTCGGCGATGCCTACGGTTTTGATGCGGAATTTCGCGCAGGAGCCTCGTTTGAGCTGGCGTTGAGCGCCATGACGTTTCCGCACGACTTGGTGCGGGTGCTGTTCGCCGAGCAGCTTTACCGCGCCTACAGCATTTTGCGCAACGAGCCCTACCACCACGAGGGTTGAGGTCGTAGGTTTGCCCTATGCAGTCGGTGCTCCAAAAACTCATTAGGTCCTGGGACCAGGGTTCGTTTGAGCCCGTGTATGTTTTTGCGGGCGAAGAGCCGTTTTGGGTTCACGCGGCGACCGATGCCCTGCTGCAGCGCGCGCTTCCCGAGGCCGATCAGGCCTTCAACCAAAGCGTTTTGTACGGGCGCGATACCGAAGCTCGGGCCGTCGCCTCTGAGGCAAAACGCTTTCCGATGATGGCGGAGCGCACCGTGGTGGCGGTGCGCGAAGCGCAGGACCTGCGCAACCTCGAAGACCTCGCCGCGTACGTTGCGCAGCCGCAACCCCAAACGGTGCTGGTGCTGAGCCTGACGGGCAAAGCCCTCGACAAGCGCAAGGCCCTGTACAAGGCGTTGAAGCCGGGGGCCACGTATTTTCAATTTGACCGCATTCCCGAATACCAAATCACGGGGGTGGTTGCCGAACTCGCTCGGGAACGGTCCCTCAAAATCAGCGAAAAGGCAGCCTCAGTCCTGGTGGAGAGTTTGGGCGTCGACCTCTCGGCCATCGATCAGGAACTCGGCAAGTACGCCGTGGTCCTGGGTGACGGGGGCGAGGTCACGGCCGCCACCGTAGAAAAGTACACGGGTTCTAGCCGTGAATACAACCAATTCGAGCTGCTCCGCGCGCTGGTGGCCCAGGATGCTGAACGCAGCTACCGCATTGCGCGAAGCATGATGCAGCACAGCCGATCGAGCCCGCTGATTTTGGTCATCGCCACGCTGTACGGTACGTTTTTCAAAGCCTTGGTCTACCAAAGCTTGGGCGCCCACCCCAACCCCAAGACGGCTGCTGCCCAGCTTGCGGTTTCGGAATTTGCCTTGCGCGACATTGCGCGAGCGGCCCAAAACTATTCGGGGGGGCGCTTGGCCCGCATCGTGGGTTATCTTCGCGAGGCCGACCGCCAGGCTAAAGGCATGGGGTCGCCCAACTTACGTGATGCCGACATTCTCGATGAACTTTTGTTTAAAATCCTTTACTAGCGCCCTTTTTGTTTTCGTAGTGGCGCTGACGGGCACATCCCCGTTGGCCGCTCAAACCACCGGTGGCCTTCGCGGCCTCGTGGTTGACGGGTCCGACCAAAGTCCGCTTAACCTCGTACAGGTATCGCTAAACGCCTCAGGCAAACGCTACGAAACGTTTACCAACAACGACGGCTTCTACCAAATCAACGCCATTCCCGTCGGAGCCTACAAGCTCAGCGTTTCCCGCGCGGGCTACAGCACCCAAACCCTAGACGTCAAGGTGGTGGCCGACAAAAACACCTTCAACCGCATCAGCCTCAAGGAGTCGACGGTAGAGCTCGATGACGTTACGGTTGACGCACGCAAGCAAGAAAAGCAAACCAAGGTTTCGACGGCCGTCGTGCAGCTGAACCCCAAGTCCATCGTCACGTTTTCGATCGGTGGCGAGCCCGACCTCGTGCGGGCCCTTCAGGTCATGCCGGGGGTTATTACCACGGGCGACCAAGGTGGTCAGCTGTACATTCGGGGTGGCGCGCCGATTCAAAACCTCGTCAAGCTCGACGGTATGATCCTCTACAACCCGTTCCACAGCATCGGGTTTTTCTCCGTTTTTGAGACCGACATCATGCAATCGGCCGACGTCTACACGGCGGGCTTTGGCGCGGAATACGGCGGACGCACCTCGTCGGTAATGGACATTCGCACCCGCACCGGCCGCCGCGACCGCATTTCGGGAAAAGTGGCCACCTCGACCTACCTCGCCAAGGGCTTGCTCGAAATTCCCGTCGGCCGCAAGAATGACGGCATCGCGCCGAGCTCCTTACTGGTATCCTACAAGCAATCGCTCCTCGACAAGGCGGCGCCCATATTTTACCCCTACGTCGCCACGGAGTACGGCGGACTCCCGTTCCAGTTTCGTGACATTTACAGCAAGTACACGCTCGAATCCAACGGCGGCAATAAGTTCAACGTCTTTGGCTTCAACTTCAACGACGCCGTTCGCTTCGCGGGCAACAAGTCCATTTCGTGGAATTCTTATGGCTACGGAACCGACTTCACCGTAGTTCCCGCCGCATCCAACACCATTTTGGAGGGCCACCTCGCTCAGAGCGCCTACACCATCACGTCGACCGAGCTTGAGAACCGTCCGCGCTACTCCACCATCAACGGCTTTAACGGCGGACTCGACTTTACCTACCTCCTGCGCAAGGCCGACGAACTCAAGTACGGCTTGGAATTTATCGGCTACTACACCGACTACCAGTACACCAATTCGGTTGGTCGCACGCTTCAAGACGAAGACAACACCACCGAGCTCGGCCTCTACTTTGACTACAAGCGCCAGCAAGGCCGTTGGCTGATTCAGCCGGGCATTCGCCTGCACAACTACGCCACCATGGGCATTTTGCGGGTCGAGCCGCGCCTCGGAGCCAAGTACAACGCCTCAGAAAACCTGCGCTTCAAGTTTTCGGGCGGACGCTACTCACAAAACCTGATCGCGGCCAATTCGGACCGCGACGTGGTCAACCTTTTTTATGGCTTTTTGAGCGGCGGTGGCATCGACCTTCCCAGCAGCATCGGCAACGAACCCGTTACCGGCCGACTGCAAACGGCCGACCACCTGGTGCTGGGCGTCGAATTCAACCCGGCCCCCAAGTGGAACGTCGAGCTGGAGGCCTACGTCAAGCGCTTCAACATGATTACCAACGTCAACCGCTACAAGCTCTACGACGACAACGAACAGTACGCCAACCAGCCCGAGCGACTTCGCAAAGATTTTATGGTGGAGCGCGGACTCGCCCGCGGCATCGATGCCTTGATTACCTACGAAGACAAGAGCTGGTACTTCTGGGGCGTGTACTCCCTGGGCAAGAGCACGCGCTTTGACGGGCTGCAGGAGTACAACCCGTTTTATGACCGACGCCACAACGTAAACCTCGTTATGGCGCGCAAGCTCCCGAAGGACCTCGAGCTCAACGTGCGCTGGAACTTTGGTAGCGGGTTTCCCTTCACCCCGATCAAAGGTTACTACGAACTGCTGCCCTTTACCAACCCCGACGGAAGCCCGTGGATCGATTACCCGTTCCCCACCCGAAACGGACAAATGGGTATTTTGTACGGCGAGCTGAACAGCCACCGGTTGCCCGACTACCACCGCCTCGACGTGACGGCCAAAAAGGCCTGGGACCTCGGCGAAAAGCAGCATTTGGAGGCATCGTTTGCGGTAACCAACGTGTACAACCGCCGCAATATTTTCTACTACGACACCCCTAAGGCACAAAAGGTCAACCAGCTGCCAATTATGCCTACGCTCTTGCTGAGCTACGCCTTCTAATGCCCTAACTTTGCGCGAACCTCGCAGCGCATGGCAAATCAGGCTAAATACATTTTCGTCACCGGTGGCGTGACCTCGTCGTTGGGCAAGGGCATCGTTGCCTCGTCCCTCGCCAAACTCCTGCAGGCTCGCGGGTTTTCGGTGACTATTCAAAAGTTTGACCCCTACCTGAACATTGATCCAGGTACCCTGAACCCCTACGAGCACGGCGAGTGCTACGTGACCGACGACGGCGCCGAAACCGATTTGGACCTCGGCCACTACGAGCGCTACCTCAACCGCCCCACGTCGCAGGCCAACAACGTGACGACCGGCCGCATCTACCAGCACGTGATCGATAAGGAGCGCCGCGGCGACTACTTGGGCAAAACGGTGCAGATTATTCCGCACATTACCGACGAAATCAAGCGCCGAATGCTCCTTTTGGGCGAAGACGGCCGCTACGAAATTGTGATCACGGAGATCGGCGGAACCGTGGGCGACATTGAGGCCCTACCGTTCATCGAAGCGGTACGCCAGCTTCGCTGGGAACTGGGTTCGCGCTGCGTAAGCGTGCACCTGACTTTGGTTCCCTACTTGCGGGCCACCGGCGAACTAAAGACCAAGCCCACCCAGCACTCCGTCAAAATGCTCCAGGAATCGGGCGTGCAGCCCGACATTCTCGTGTGCCGAGCCGAGCACAGCCTCGGAGAAGACGTGCGCCGCAAGCTTGCGCTGTTCTGCAACGTTACCCCCGATGCCGTCATTGAGTCGCTTGATGCGCGGACCATTTATGAGGTGCCAATGCTCCTCCGCGACCAGGCAATGGATCAGGTGGTCCTGCGCAAGCTCGGACTATCTGCCAAAGGTCAACCCGAACTCAAGAAGTGGGAGTCGTTTGTGGCCAACCTGCTCAATCCCGAACGCGAAGTGCGCATTGGCCTGATTGGCAAGTACGTCGAGCTCAAGGATTCCTACAAGTCCATCAGCGAAGCCCTGATTCACGCCGGAACGGAGCACCGCGCCAAAGTGCAGATTGCGTGGATTCATTCCGAAGAGCTTACGCCTGAAAACGCCGCCGCGCACCTCGAGGGACTGCACGGTGTTTTGGTAGCCCCTGGTTTTGGCGCCCGCGGATTTGAGGGCAAGATCGAGGCAGTGCGCATTGCGCGCGAACACGGCATTCCGTTCCTGGGAATCTGCTTCGGTATGCAGGCCTCCGTAATTGAGTACGCCCGCAACGTTTTGGGTCTGAGCGGAGCCAATTCGAGTGAAGTCGATCCTGAAACGCCGCACGCGGTCATCGACCTCATGGCGGGCCAAAAAGACATTACCGACAAGGGCGGAACCATGCGCCTCGGCGCCTGCGACTGTGCCCTGGAGCCCGGGAGCACGCTGGCTAAGCTCTACGGCAGCACCCTGATTTCAGAGCGCCACCGCCACCGCTACGAGTTCAACAACGCGTTTCGCGCCCAGTTGGCCGAAGCGGGCTTGAAGCCCGTGGGCGTCAATCCCCAAAACGACCTCGTGGAGATCGTTACCCTTCCTTCGCATCCCTGGTTCGTCGGGGTTCAGTTTCACCCGGAGTACCGCTCCACTGTCGAAGCGCCGCACCCGCTGTTTACCTCGTTTGTCGAGGCTGCGCTTCAGCACGCACACGCCTAAATCATGGAACAACGTCCGTTTTTGGATCGCAATCAGCTGATTGGTTTTGCCCT
>JAURMB010000075.1 GCA_030831045.1 Schleiferiaceae bacterium | reverse complement strand
TGCTGGGCGATGCGGTCCGACATCTGCTCCAGGGCGTCCTCGATTTGCTCGGTGAGGCTGTAGCGCTCTTTTTGCAGCACGAGCTGGTCGCCTTCGAGCCGGGCGAGCACGTCCATGTCTTGCACAAGGCGAATCATGCGCTCCACGTTGCGCGACGCTTTTTTGAGGTATTCCTTGCGGACTTTTTGGTCCTTAATTCCGTCCAAAAGCGTCAGCACGTAGCCCTGAATGTTGAAAATGGGGGTGCGCAGCTCGTGCGACAGGTTGGCAATAAACTCGCGCCGCACGTCGTCGCGCACCTGAAGGTTGCTGAGCTCGGTGGTTTTCTTTTGGGCCCAAGAGGCCACTTCCATTTCTACTTTACCGATTTCTTCGGCGTCAGCCATCAGCGACGTCTGGTAGCGGTCGGGGTTGGAGATGACCTTATAAATTTTCAACAGTCTCGAATACAGAAACTTGCGGATCAGGTATTCTGCCAAAAATGCCGTAGCGCTGGCGATGAACGTGCTCAGCAGCGTGATTTCGAGGTAGGGAACCTCGGTGACGGGAAGCGGCAGGGCGCCGTCGTCGGTGTGCACGAGCTCGAACATGGCAAACATGACAAACCACACCACCGGCCCGAGCAGGGTTCCGATGAAAAAAGCAATGCGTTCTGGACGGTCTAGCACGCCCCGAAGTTACTCTTCGAATTTGTAGCCGACGCCCTTGATGGTCTTGATGGTTTCGTCGCCGATTTTTTCGCGGATTTTGCGAATGTGCACGTCAATCGTGCGGCCGCCCACGATGACTTCAGATCCCCACACGCGGTCCATAATGGAGTCGCGCGAAAAAACTTTTCCGGGCTTACTCGCCAGCAGGTGAAGCAGTTCAAACTCCTTGCGGGGCATCTCGATGAGGTTGCCCTTGAGGTAGACTTGGTACTTCTCGAGGTTGATGGACAAGTCGCCGCGGTCGAGGCTGCCGACCGGCTCGCTGTCTTTTCCGTTGCGGCGCAGCAGGGCCTTGACCCGGCTAACCAGCACTTTGGGACGGATCGGTTTGGTGATGTAGTCGTCGGCACCCGCGTCAAATCCGGCCACTTGGCTGTAGTCCTCTCCGCGCGCACTCAAAAAAGCAATGAGCGTCGACGCGATATCGGGGTTGGAGCGAATGGCTTCGCAGGCCTCAATTCCGTCCATTCCGGGCATCATCACGTCGAGCAAAATGAGGTCGGGGCGGTGCTTTTTGGCAGCTTCGACGCCCTCGGCTCCGTCTTTAGCGGTAACCACCGCGTATCCTTCTTTTTCGAGGTTGAAGGTCACAAATTCCCGGATGTCCGGGTCGTCGTCCACGAGGAGAACGGTTGGTTTTTTAGCCATGGTGCGCGTGATTGCTTCAAAAGTACATGCTTTCGGGTCGCCTGCTCCACCGTTTACTATTTTTTATCGCGGATTTAACCTTTTCGCAACACGATCGCGGCGGGCCTTCGCGACCTAACTTTGGGTTGATGAAACCCTGGTCCGCACTTTTTATTGGTCTACTGATTAGCAGCACGTTAGCGGCGCAGAGTCCCGAAAACCTGCGCATCATGACCTACAACCTCACCTACTTTAGGGCGTTTACGTCGTTTTGCACTTCGAGCAACAACCCGCCCGGAGCTAAAGAAGGCTGGCTGCAGACGGTGGTCGCCCATGCCCAGCCCGACGTGCTGGTGTGCAACGAGGTAGACGGCAGCAATTCCACGGCCCACAGCCGAATCCTCAGCCAGTGCCTAAACACCAACGGCGAAACTCGATGGGCCGCCGCAGACCTCTACACCAACGGAAGCTCGCTCATCAACGCGGTGTACTACGACCAGAACAAATTGGGCATAAAGGCACAAGGAATTATTAGCAACGACCTGCAAAACAACAGTTTGGTGCGCGGAATTGACGTCATACGCTTTTACTACAAAGACTCCTTGCTCGCCTGGAATCCCGACACGGTGTTTTTTACGCTGTTTGCGGGGCATTTCAAAGCGGGCAACACGGCCACGGACCTCACCGACCGCCAAAAAACGGCCGAGGCCATCATGAACTACTTGGCAACTAAGCCGCGCGACCCGCACTACGTGCTCTGCGGCGACCTGAACATGCCCAAGAGCCAAGAGGCCGGCTTTCAGCAGCTGCTCAACTACAGCAACGCAACGGTCCGCTTTTTTGATCCTGAAAATCAGCTCGGCAACTGGAGCTCGAACGGGAGTTTTGCGTCGATGCACACGCAATCCACCCGCGACGCGCAAACCAACAGCGGCTGCTTTTCGGGCGGGGGCCTCGACGACCGCTACGACCACATTTTGACCAACCAGGCGATGCTGAGTTCGTCGGCCCGCTTGCGCTACCTGCCGGCCACGTTGCGTCCGCTGGGCAACGACGGCCTCCATTTTAACGTAGCGCTCAATTCGGGCACCAACAATTCCGTTCCGTCCAACGTGCTCACCGCCCTGTATGAACTGTCGGACCACCTGCCCGTAGTCGCCGATTTTGAGGTGGCGCGCTTGGGCATCGGGTTGCCGGAACACCGCGAATCGGCCGTACTCCAGCGCTTGCCTTCGGGCGCCTGGACCCTAAAGCGCATCGAACTCGGAGGCGACTGGGCCGTCGAGGTTTTTGACGCCACCGGGCGCGTGCTCGAACGCTCCGTTTGGCCGGCTGGCCAAGCGGAATGGGCGTTGACTACCGAATCGCGCGGATGGACCCTCATCAACGTGCTCACGCCCTCGGGAAGCCGTAAATTTGCCGTCCCTCGATGAACCGGTTACTCGTTTTTCTCCTGATTTTCAGCACCCTGACCTTCGCAGGTGCGGCGCAGAGTTTTCAGGAGCGCAGCACCTCGGCGGGCCAAGTTCGCTTGAGCGTCACCAACGTGGGCACCTTTGGCAACGCGTTTCGGGGCTACCGCGACGGCACCGGAACGCCCTCGTGCGAGTTCCCCGCAGGCTCGGGTACCGAGCACCTGTTTGAGTCGGGTATTTGGGTGGGCGGAATCGACGCCGGCGGCGGAATCCGAGTCAGTACTTCAGCCTACGACGCCCCGCAAGGCTACGCGCCGGGTCGAGGAGGATTTGAGTTTACCCCATCCAGCGGCCTCAGCGAGACTTCGTCGCTCAAGGACCACCCTAACTACCGCACCAACGCGGTTTCGCACCAGGACTTCAGCGCGACCTGTGTCGACACCAACATTTTGGTTCCGGGAACGACGATTCCCATCAGCAACCACCTGACCCCGATGGGGATTTCGATGCACATGTCAACCTACAACTGGAACTACCGGTTTAGCGACTTCTTTGTGGTTGTGGACGTTACGCTTAAAAATGTGGGAATCGAAACCTACAACGACGTTTACGCGGCCCTTTGGGCCAACAAGGTGGTGCGCAACATCAACCGCACCCCCGCTGGGGCCGGCGGCGCGGTGTTTTACCAGCAGGGTGGCAACGGCTACGACGACAGCCTGCAGCTTGCCTACCGTTTTGACGCGACGGGCGATCCGGGATGGACGGATTCCTACATTGGCCAAAAGTTTTTGGGTGCCGAAGACAAAACCGGATTTCACCACCCGCTCGTGAACGGCCTCGACGACCACTACCAAGCGTGGATCTTTAACAATTCGGGGCAGGCCCTGTACTTTTTTCCGACAACCGACGACCAACGCTACGTGAAGATGACCCAGGGGCTCAACCAAGACCCCTGCTGGAGCAATCCCAGTGGTGCGCCCTGCGCGGCCGGAACCGGCGCCAACATCCAGGCTCAGCTCAATGCCGCCGGCAACCGCAGCGACCTGCTGAGCGTGGGGCCGTTCCAGAACTTTGCGCCCGGAGACGAGATCAAGCTCGCTTTTGCGTTTGTGCTGGCCAAAAAGGTCGACGACGGCCAACCCAACACGGTGAATAACAAAATTCAGCGCAGCCGGCTCCGCGCCAACGCCCAGTGGGCCCAAACCTGCTACAACGGCGAGGACCAGAACTTTAACGGACTGCTCGACGCCGGCGAAGACCTCGACGGGAACGGCGAGATTACGCGCTACATTTTGCCCAGTCCGCCCGACGCCCCTCAGGTGCGCGCCGTGCCGGGCGACGGCTTCATCGACCTGTTTTGGACCGACCGCAGCGAGCGCAGCGTAGACCCCATCAGCCAGCGCGAGGACTTTGCGGGCTACCGGGCCTACGTGAGCCAGCTCGGCTTTGACGTCGACGCGAGCCAACGCACCGCCGAAACCTTTCGCCTCTACGGCGAATGGGACCAGCGCGGCGACGGCGTGTTTTACGAAACCGGACTCGAATCGATTAAGCTCATGGAGCCCATGCAGTTTCAGGGCGACAGCCTGACCTACCGCTACCACGTGCGCCTCGAAAACGTACCCAACGGTTGGCAGCGAGCCGTCGCGGTGACGGCCTTTGACCAAGGAGACCCCGACACCCAGCTCGAATCGCTGGAATCCAGTTTTGCCCAGAGCTCCGCGCGGGTTTTTGCAGGCACCCCCGCCCGTGCGACGATGGCAGAAAATCCGCCCTACGTCTACCCCAACCCCTACTACGCCGGCGCCGCCTGGGAAGGCCAAAGCGCCTTTCAGGACGAGAGCCGCCGCCTCATGTTTGCCAATTTGCCCGCCCAGGCAGAAATCCGCATTCATTCGCCCGCCGGCGACCTGCTCGACGTACTGCACCACAACGCCCAAGGAACGGACCAGCTG
Source organism: Schleiferiaceae bacterium (assembly GCA_030831045.1). Next base: position 922 of record JAURMB010000075.1, on the reverse strand, counting down.
AGCCAGCGTTGGTTCCGCACGTTTGCCAACCCCGAAGAGCAGCGCGTCGTTCTAGCTGGCGGCGAGTACGCTTGGGACATTTTGTCGAAAGACCGCCAAATGATTTCGCACGGCCTGTACCGCTACACCGTGCTCAACCTCGAAACCGGAGCGTCCTATTCCGGTCATTTTACGCTGATTAAATAACCATGAAGCACATTTTCACCCTTCTCGCGACGGCGCTCGGTTTCACTGCTGCGGCCCAAACCTACTACCCGATTACCACGCTGCAGTACGTTTCGCCCTCCCAACTGGCGGCCTGCAAGGACTCCTCAGGCTTTGAAGGCCAGATTGTTAAGACCGTTGGCATTGTGGTGACGCCCGGCAACGTCTCCGAGGTTCCGTCGGGATCGGTTCAGGGCGGACACCGTCCCTTCTTCTTCATCGTCGATACGGCGGCCCAGGGGGCGGCCGGCCCGTTCCGCGGAATGGAAGTGATGGGCGTCTACACCAACGCGCAGAACCAACTGGTTACCCTACCCAACGTCGAGTACTTGATGCCCGGCGACCTGATTCAGTTCATCGGCAAGGTGTCGACCTTCAACAACGGCACCCAGCTTGAGGCCACCAGCGCCAGCAGCATGACGATTTTGGGCACGCGCCCCGTTCCGACTCCGGCCGTGGTGCCTGTGGGCGCCCTGAACGACCCTCAGCGCATCAACATTCCTACGACGGGTGAGCAGTGGGAAAACGCCTTCGTGGACCTGCAAAACGTGACCGTTACCGAGGTGATTTTGTTTGGCGGAAACCGCGTAAGCTTCAACGTAGTCGACGGCAACGGCAACAAAATCAACGTCTCCGACCGCTTTTTGGCCCAAAAGCTCGCCAGCTACCAGACGGTTAACCCCGCATCGCCCCAGACCACGGGGCAGTTTGTTCCGCC
>JAURMB010000074.1 GCA_030831045.1 Schleiferiaceae bacterium | reverse complement strand
GTTCGCTACGTGCCCACGCACACGGTCAAGCTGCGCGTGCTAGATGCAGGCAACGCCAACGATGGAGTAGATTCGGTAAAACTTGTGCACCGCGTGAATGGCGGCCCTTGGGTCACCACGGTGATGACCAAGTTCGGCTCGGCGACCTGCGTCGATTCAGCCGACTATACGGGGTACCTGACGACGCCTTCGGTGGGCGACTCGATTGAGTACTTCGTGCAGGCCAAGGACTGTTCCTGCAACCATTTGTGGTCGCGCTCACCGGCGACCCCGGGAACGTACTATTCGCTCGTGCGCTATAATGCGCCCCCCGCGTTTTGTGGAGCCAACCCGACTTCGTCGTTGCCCTATGTCGCCAATATTTTTCCCTACGTGGAGGACTTTGAAGGGCCCGGATGGGCTTCAGGCACCGGAAACGGATATTCAGGAACCGCGCACCGAGGCACGTTTTTGACGGGAAACCCTCCGGCGGGTCAGAACTATGAGGTGCTTCCTGCTCCGACCGCATCGGGTTTCGCGTGGTCGCTGCGCACGGGGCCGACGCCAACGAACTTCACAGGGCCAGCGGTAGACCACACTACCGGATCGGGCCGCTACCTCTTCACGGAGGCGTCGCAAGGCGTTTCAGGTAGCTTCACCATGTTCACCACTCCCTGCATCAAGCTCGACAACATTAACAATGCGGCGTTAGAGTTTTATTTTCACCGTTATGGGTCCACTATGGGCTTGCTCCGCGTCGACATCGACACCGGCACTGGGTTTTCGTCGGGGTCTGGGGTGATTGGGGCTTTTTCGATTGCCACCAACCCCCAGGTGTCGTCGACGGATTCGTGGAGTTCGGCATACGTCAACCTTCAGCCCTACTTAAACAAGTACATCAGGCTGCGTTTTGTGGGATACAAAACCGGAAATTCCCTGGACGACTACGGCGACATGGCCGTCGACGACATTCAGGTCTACGATGCTCCGCCCGTAGAAATTAAGGCCGTTAAGTTCGTGGCGCCGGCCCAAGACAAATGCTCGTACGGCAGCCAAGAAGTGGTCAAGGTGCAGCTAAATAACCGTGGCGCGACGTTGAGCAGTACGGTGCAGGTCGGATTTTCAGTGAAAAACCTGACAACCGGAGCGGTAACGATTCGCCGCGACACGGTGCCCGTGGTCTGGGGAAGCAGCCGTACGGCCACGATTGAGTTCGTCGACCGGGCCGACTTAAGTGCACCCAGCAACCACGAGCTCCGCGTGTGGAGCGAACAGCCGGGCGACGGGATGCCGTACAACGATTCCCTTCCCCCGATCCTTTACACCTACCAGGCGCCCATAACGATTCCTTACCGAGCAACGTTTAATGGCCCCTCGTGGGTGCCGACCGACGGCTTGCCCCAAAACCCTGGAACGTTCGGCACGAACGACTGGACACCCAATCCGTTGTTGAATCCTACTACGGGCAACTATAACTACAGTTTTGCGGTGGGCAAGGACCTTACGCCCAACCCCGGCACTGGGCCGCGCTGGTCGCGGGACCGCCGTGGGAACTACCTCTACGCCCGCGGCCTCAGTACCATTCCAACGGGAGCGGTGTCGGCCAGCCTAGTGTCGCGCTGCATCGACCTTAGTGGAGCGCAAAACCCGATTATTTCGTTTTGGACCCACCTAAACGGTTCCAACTTCTCTGGGCTCAATGTAGACGTATTTAACGAAACCACAAAGCAATGGGTAACCCTACCGTCGGGTTCAATATATACCAATTCCCAAATGCTTGAAACTGATCCTTGGACCTACTTCGCCTGTTCGCTAAGCAGTTACGCGGGCTCGATGATAAAGTTGCGCATCCGCATTGTAGCGACCTCGGGCATTTCAGAGTCAGATTTTGCGATTGACGACATCTACATTGGCGAACGCCCGTCCAACGACGTAGGTATCGTCGCGATTTCATCACCCGGAAATTCGGTTGCCATTGGATTTGGTCAACCCAACATCTCGGTGACCTGCCGCAATTTCGGAAGCCAGAATAAGACCAATGTCCCGATTACCGTCCAGGTGATTGACGGCTGCAATCCGAGTTCAATACTCAGCTACAGCCAAGTACTGCCGTCAGTGCTAGCGGGGTCGACGGCCACGCTCACGTTCTCGAACGTCACCTACAGCCAAGGCGACATGGTCATTAAAGCGTTCACCGCCCTGCCGGGCGACGGACTCGCCTTTAACGACTCGACGTCGAAGCGCGTAACGGGCATTGTTAACGTGGCGGTGCCTACAGGCACCTTCTCGATGGACAACTGCGCGATGGACGAGCACGGATTTTGGGTTCCTGCAGGCTCGCTCCAAATTTGGGAGAAGGGAACGTCGACCAAAGGCAATGGCGCGGCGTCAGGAACGCAAGCCTGGCACACGGGCTTGAGCCAAAAGGCCTACGGCCCCACGTCGGAATACTTAATGCTGCCGCCCTTCAAGGGACTTGACACGATCGCGGGCGCGGAGCTGCGGTTTAAGCACCGATTCGCGTTCCTGAACGGAGATGCGGGCACCCTCGAGTACCTCCATCAAAACACGTGGAAGCCGGTTCCTTTAGGGCTCGCCAATGCCTTTACTGCGCCCTACGGCGCTTCTTTGGTGACGACCTTGGGTCCGGGACCAGGTTGGAATACGACGACCAACAACCAGTACATAACGTCCTCGTTTCTGCTCAATTTTTGGCGAGGCCAATCTGATCCGCTGCGTATGCGCTTTCACTTTAAGGTTCAGTCAAGCGCGGGCAGCGAATGGTCCATCGACGACGTCGAAGTCGTCGTGCCTCCGCAGAATACCGTTTCGCTGCTGCAGGCGCGGCCCACATCGTACCCCGTTTCGACCGCGGATTCGGTTGGGTTTGAGGTGAACATACTGAACAACGGCCCGATGCCTGTTCAAAACGTTCGCATCAAATTGGATAACCTTGGTGCGGCACCCCAATACCATACCATGACCTTGGCCACCCCGCTGCTGCCCAACCAAACCACGTGGGTTTCGTTGCCGCCGAAGTTTCTTTTGGCCCCCGCGGGCGCTTACCAACCCTGCTTCACGGTTTCACGGGTCAACGGACGGATCGACGGGGTACCCATTGGGGACACCGTGTGCACCTCGGTACTAAGTCAGGCCTCCCAAACGGTTTCGTCTGCCAATGCGTACTGCGCCGATTTTGAGTCGGTCGCGTGGTCGGTGGAATCGCGCTCCAACGGTGCGAGCGCATGGCAGCGTGCGACGCCTTCCCACGGAAGCGTTCAGTCGGCCTACAACGGAACCAAAGCGTATGCAACGGCTCCGACGGGCACCTATGGGGCCAACGCGCGCGAATTTTTGTATACGCCCGTGTTCACAATCGACACGGGAACGACCTACTCCTTGAGCTTCTACCACAGCATGTTCGCCGAGCCCTCGGTCGACGGCGGCATGCTGGAATACAGTTTAGACGGCGCCACCTGGCACCAGTTGGGTTCGAGCCAGGTTGCGGGTTCGGTGAATTGGTTCAATTCGCCCTCGGTGGTCGCCCTAGACGGTTTGGCCGGGTGGTCCTCAAGCTGGTCGGGCTACCAGAAGTCTGAAATCCGGTTGAAGTCGCCGAACGCCACCAAAATCATGCTGCGCTTCTCGTTTGCTTCGTCGGCCTATGGCGCGGATTATGGCTGGATTGTCGACCAGGTGTGCTTGGAGGCTGCTCCCGCCCTGGGTCCCAAGTTCGTGCTCAACGGTCAAGGGCCAATCTACTACTCGGGCTGCTTTTAAGCGGTAGCCGAGCTATTTTTTGCCGCGTTTGGCGGCGTAGTACGCGGCATAGGAGTTAAATCCGCTCTGGGCGAGGTGCACTTTTTTGCGCTCCTCAGGCTGGGTGCGCAGGAGCATTTCGTAGTGCTTTATTCTAAAGTGGTTAATGAGTTCGCGCACCTGCAGGTCTAAGCCCTTGCTAATGATTTTGGTGACGCGGTAGCTCGGAATCTTGGTTGCTGCCGCGAGGTCCGCCAGGCTAAAGTGCGGACGCAGGTAGTGTTCCGACTGGCTCGCCTGCCGTACGATGGCCTCGAGTTCCGCGTTCCAAGGCCCCGAGAGCACCAGGTCGTAGTCGCGGTGAAACTGCACCGCCCGGTTGGTGGCAAAAACCAAGATAATGCCAGTGTCAGCCAGTAAACTGAGGCCCATGACCATGCTCAACGCGTTGAAAACGGCGTCAAAACTCCCGGGGGTGTATTCTAAGACTGCAATAAGGATGAGGGCCCGAGCGAGTCCGCTAATGAGGTAAAAGAGTTCCCACAGTTTGTGGCGCGAGAATCCGTTGCCTGGAATCCAGTAGTGCTTGATTTGCTGGTAAATGAGCACAGCGAGCACCACGGGGGTTACCACTTTATAGAGGACCGACCACGCGCCGAATTGGCCCGGCTTGGCAAGGCTGAATTCAAAAAGCCAAACGGGAAGTGGGTGCGACACGGTGTAGCCCGCATAGATGGCGAGGTACCACAGCAGCAGCGGCATCATGACGACTGCGAAGGCAATGCTAATCGTTTTAAGCCCGCTAGGGGCCAACGGCGGAGTGAAGTAGAGGGTGAGGGCGACCGGATTGAGGAACTGCAGAAAGACCATTAAGAGCGCCACGGCTCGGTAAGCGGTCGGGAGCTGGGCTCCGGTGACGATGATAAGTGCGGCACCCGAAAAGTTCAGCACAATTTTAAAGATCAGGGCGGAGCTCTGGAGCGCGTTGCCCAAACGCATGATGCGCACCGCGCGCAGGGCGGCAATCATGCTTAGGGTAAGAAAGAGGGAAATGCTTATTTGTAGCACTGAGTAAAAATACCCAGGATGCGTGTCAAAATGATTAAAAACGTATATTAATTATAGCTAAATGTATATAATAAAGCTGGAATAACGTATAAATAAGGTGTAAAACGGGAGAATACGGCCGGCGTCAGAGCGCGTGCGCAGCGTTTACTTTATCGGAACCGCCAGCTGGGCGGCAAACCCGTTGCGACCCGCGTAGTTGAATTTGAGCTGGAGTCCGCTGAAGCGAAGCGAGAGCCCCACGTCGTGGCGCAGTGTGTCGTTAAAGGCGATGGAGGTGACCGCATCCATGCCGTAGTGGAAGTAAAGGGGTCCGCGCACCTTGGCATAAAAACCGGTGGGAAGCTTAAAGTGAAGGCCGCCCGCCTCTTGCGGAGGACGGTATTCAAAGGCTTGATAGAGGCCCCACATGGACTCGTTCGCAAAAAGGCTAAACGTGCCCCGGTAGTAAAATTCGTTGGTGCTGAAGTTTTGGCCCATACCAAAACCGACCATGGCCGTTCGGTTTTGAGCGACCAGGGGTTGCGCGAGGCCCAAGCTGAATAGTGCCAAACTGATAATCAGCATGTTTCGCGGTAAACCAATCAGGTTTTGGTTAATTTTAAGCGCTTGCACAGGTTTATGGTTTGGTTTGATGACAAGTTAGGATTATTGCAGGAACTTTGGAGGTATGAATCACCGCTTTTTTTGGTCGCTTAGTGCGCTCGTTGCTTCCTTGGCCGCTCAGGCTCAGGGTTATTTAGAATCGGAGCGCTGGGTAGGCTGGCTGCAGCCGTCCACCGAAGTGTATGTCGACGAGGTCGACCGCCGCGTGCTGCTGGTGGACCGCCAGCTCGACTACGTGCAGCTGCGGTATTCGCCTGTAGGTGCGGGCCTGAAGCCGACCCAAGTTCAGCGCATCCCGTTGAAGCAGTGGGGTTCGGCGCGGATTTTGGGTTTTGCGCAAGGCGCGGTGGTGGTCGATTCGGCGTCGCGCGCGGGCGGCGTGGTCTACCGATTGGGTTTGGACTCGGCGTTTCGGTCCGAGGTGGTGGCGCCCGTTTTTGAAGACAGCCTTCGGGTGCTCGGTAGCCAGCTGCTCGACATCGATCGCCGCGCGGTGGGTTCTTCGATTTCGTCGCGGGTGTGGGCCAACGGACAGTTGCGCCTTCAAAACCAGATTGTGTTGGCCGACAGCCTGAAGCCCGAGTGGCTGAGCTATCAGGCCGGCCGCTGGATTGCGATCTGGAAGCCCGAAGGCGAGGCGCCCGTGCTGAGCTTTTTAAGCAGTTCGGGGGCGTGGAACGCTTTTCCGTACCCGATTAACCAAGAGGGCGTCGTTCCCAAGTTGATGTCGATTTTGGACAACGACAGTTTGCTGGTGGTGGGGACCAAGGGCGATTCAGCCGTGTTCAACTTTATGCGGCTGCGCAAGGCCCCGGTCAACACCGTAGGAGATCGCGTAAAACTGGGCGAGTTCACTCTTTTTTATGAGACGACCAAGGCAGAAGCGCCGGTGGCTGTCGCTCCGGCACTCAATCCGGGCGAGACCTCAGCCTCGGTGGTGCCGAATCAGAATTCCGTTGGAGGAGAGCGAGTTAAGAAAAAAGGCCGCTTCGCGGTACTGTTTGACACGTTTAAAAACGCGGACGATGCGTATACCTTGCTAAACGGTTTAATGGGCAAGTTCCCGGACGCCTACGCCGTAGACACCAAAGACGGCATTGCCGTGATGGGCCCCAACCGCATATCGCTCGCCCAAATTCAAGCCGATTCGAGCCGCGCCTTCAGTTCGGGCATTGGCGTCAAAAAACTGGTGACCTATGCAGACAAACTCAAGGAGCGCAAAGAGACCTTGGTCACGCTTCAGGTGTACGACGCCCAAGAAAAGACGGCGGTTCCGTTCACGCTCGTGTTTTTTAACCGCGGAACCGACCGCATCATCTTCAGCGACACCGTGCGCTCGGGCCGCATCAACTTTATTTACAGCCACGGGGCTGAGTTGGGCGTCGCCGTTTCGTCGCCCGGCTACTTTCCCCAGTCCATTCGCCTGAATCCTGCGATGGCCCCCGTTGCCACGCACTACTACCACGATATGTTTTTGAAGGCCACTACGCAGCGCGACCCGCTGAACCCCAACCGCAAGGTGGTGCAGTCGGCCGAGCTGGACTTTCAGAACATTTTGTTTGCGTTTAACGAGGATGTGCCGCGCCGCATTTCGGCCGTCGAAATCAACGCGATGAAGTCCGCTTTTGCCGGACTCGACTCGGTAGTTCTCGTGCTCGAGGGGCACACCGACGACGTGGGTTCTGATGCCTACAACCGCGAGCTGGGCCGTCGCCGCGCCCAGTCGGTGGCCAAGGAACTGCGCGGAGCCCTGCGCCCGTCGGCCCAACTGACGGCGGTTTCGCTCGGCGAATCGCAACCTATTGCAGCCAACGACAACGACTTTCACCGTTCGCTGAACCGCCGCGTAACCCTTCGCGTTCAGGGCGGAACCCTAACTCCTCCCCCCGCTCCTGCGGCCGTGGAGGCTCTGGTCGTGGAGCCTGAAGCGACCGTTTCGTCAGACTCGTCCTACCGTGCGCCGGTACCCGAAGCCGAACCCCTCGAGGAAGCGGCACCCGCCGAGGCGGTCGAAATTCCGCGCTTAATTGCGCCCAAGGCCGACCTCAAGGAACGCGAAAAAGCCGAGAAGGAGGCTGCACGCGCCGCCCAAGATTCGGTCCGCAATAACGAGAAGCAGGCCAAAGCCGCCGCGCGCACGAAGTCCAAGCAAGACGAAGCCGCCGCCAAAGCCAAAAAGGCCGCAGACGAAGCAGCCCAGCGCGACAAGGAGGCCTTAGCCAAGGCTGCCGAAGAAGCGCGCCTGCGCCGCATCATGGACGTTGCCGCCCAAAATAAAGCGGCCGACGAAGCCAAAAAGGCCGAAGCAAAGACTGCGGCCCAAGCCGCTTCAGACGAAGCCAAGAACGCCTCAAAATCGTCTAAAAAGGACAAGAAGGACGCGGGCTCGGGCGGGAAGTGAGAAGTTGATCTGATTTAGTCAGTTTCTCACTTATTTCGTTTTCGGTATTTTTTTGGATTTTTTGTACCCTTTGTGTACCTATAAAAAATCGTTAATGTCGAGCATAATTTAAACGAAGCAGTTCAAATAGAGTGTGTTGAGATTTAGTTAGGTTGGGGATGTGGCAATCTTTACTTGCCAAAATCCCTCGTAAAATGAAACTACGCATACTCCTCTTTTCAATCTTTTTTATAACGTCATCTCTAGTTGCGCAAACGTTTACTGGCCAAGTTCGGTTAGTGAATCGCTTGGGAGTGACGTCGTTGTCGTACGGATTGAGCGACAGTGCGTACGTGCGGGTAACGGACCAGGATCGGAATTTGTCGTCGACGTCGTTGGACACGGTGAGTGTTCGGTTGAGCAGT
>JAURMB010000073.1 GCA_030831045.1 Schleiferiaceae bacterium | reverse complement strand
GATCTTTTTTGCCCCGGCACTTCCGCTGGCCGACGTGGTGGACCCCACGGGCGCCGGCGACACGTTTGCGGGCGGCTTTGTCGGCTACCTTGACAGCGTGGGCGACTACAGCTTTGACAGCATGAAGCGCGGACTCATGTACGCCGCCACGATGGCGAGCTTTTGCGTGGAGGCCTTTGGCCCCGAGCGCATGATGGACTTGACCGATGAGGCCATTCGCGCCCGCCGCGCCGATTTTTCGCAGCTGATTCAGGTAGGCTAAACCGTGCGCGCCGACGTCTATTTGTGGGCGGTTCGGCTCTTCAAAACCCGCGCATTGGCCGCCGAGGCCCTGCGTTCGGGCCAAGTGAGCGTGGGCGGAACCGAGATCAAGGCCAGCCGCGACGTCAAGCCGGGAGAGGTATTGGTACTGCGGCGCACCGGATACCAGCAGCATTTTGAAGTCGTGGGCTTGCCGCGCACCCGCGTGGGAGCGGCGCTTGTGGTCAACCTGCTGCGCGAAGTCACGCCGCCCGAGGAGCGCGAGCGCCGCGAGCTCTGGGAATTTGCCCAACGGGCGTCGGCCGGGTACGGAGGCTTAGGGCGTCCGACCAAAAAGGACCGCCGCGACCTTTCTGACTTTATGGAATAAAAAAAGCCGCCCCAACTGGGGCGGCTTCGCTTTTAAACCGGTACGGTTTAGTTGAAGCTGTAGCGGATGCCGATTTGGGCCTGCCAAACGTCGCCCAGGGTTACGCTCGGATCGTAGATCTCGGTGCGCAGCTCGCCGGCCGTGCGCGTAAACTGGTACTTGTACTCGCCATCAACCTTGGCGTAGGTAAGCGGACGGGTCATTACGACGCGGTCGCTCACGCCCCAGCTGCTGTTGATCATGTTGCCGATGTTGTAGAAGTCGGCGCGGAGCTGCAGGTTCTGCTTCTTGCCACCAACCTTCACGCTGAAGTCCTGAACGAGGTTCAAGTCAAACAGGTTCAACCAAGGAAGTACCAGGGCGTTGCGCTCGGTGAACTGTCCGCGGATGCTGTTGAGGTACTCGTTGCCGGTGATGTAGCTTTCGAAGGCTGCTTTTTGGTCAGCCGCCGTGAAGAGCACGTTACCGCCTGAAACGATGTCTGCGAAGTCCATGGCGTCCAGCTGGGTAGCCGTCGGAACGTAGAGGAGGTCGTTAGCTGCAAGCAGGTCGCCGTTGAGGTCACCGATCACGCTGAACGAAGCGCGGCCTTGGTTGTAGCCTTGGTAGAACAGGCTCACCGTGGTCGCGGCGTTGTCGCCCCAGTTGAAGCGGTAGCTACCGGCTGCGATGGCGCGGTGGCGCTGGTCGAAGTCGCTGTACGACAGTCCGGCATGGTTGTTACCGTTCACCGTCAGCTGGTCGCGCCATGATGAGTAGGCGATGGAACCGCCGGTCATGATGTCTTTGGCCTCGCCGAAGTTGTACGCCGTCATGAAGTACCAGCCGTTGCTGAACTGCTTTTCAAGCTTCGAAGTCAAGCTGTAGGAGAAGCCTTTGTTGGTGTTCGCCAAAACAATGGCGTCGGTGATCGTTCCGTTGATGCGCATGCCGCCGTTGGAGTTGGCAAACACGTCGCGGCCGTCGTCGGTGCGGGTGCCGGTCTTCGCCGTTTGGTTGGCGTTGTAGTAGTAAATGTTGTTTACCGTTTTGCTGAAGATACCCTCGAGGCTCAGAACGAACTCTTTTGGAAGCTTGAAGTCAACCGCAAGGTTGTTGCGCCACGTCTGCGGGAACTTGAATCCGCGCTCGGTCAAGGCCAAGGCGTAGGAAGAAGGCAGCGTGGGGTTCGCGGGGATGTGCGCCGTTACGTCGTCGGTAAATGCGTATCCGGTGGTGTTGTCTTGACGAATGGAACCCGTCAGAACGCCGTTGTTGCCCACTTGGTTGCTCAACCACACGAACGGAGGACGGCCGCTGAAGAGGCCGGTTCCGCCGCGCACCTGAATGCTGCGGTCGCCCTTCACGTCGTAGTTGAAGCCAATGCGCGGAGAGATCAACGGATTGGTCTTCGGCAGCTCGCTCGTGTTGAAGGTTACGCTGTCTCCATTAGGATTCATGAACTTCATGTCGTTGACCAGGGCGTTCTCACGGGCGGTGTTGCCAAACATGGGAACGTCAATGCGCGCACCAACGGTAATCTTGAGCTTGTCGTCTAAGGCGTTGATCACGTCTTGTACGTAGGCACCGGGCATCACCACGCGCGTGGTGGCCGTGGGCAAGGCTCCGCCCTCAAGGGCCGAGTAGGTCAGGGCGTAGCGGCGCAGCTCGAGGGTGTCGGAACCCGGGGCGTTGTTTACCACGTCTTTAAAGTCCTGAAGGCTGTTGAACACGTACTGGCCGTAGTAGGTCGGAGTAAACGTGTTGTCGAACTTGAAGGCTTCAAAGTTCAAACCGGCGGTAACCGTGTGGTTGCCGTTGTAGTAGGTCAGGTTGTTTTGAAGCTGGAACGTGTTCGTGTTCAAGATGTTGTTCGGCGTGAAGGGCTCGTAACCAAACGACATGTAGGTGCGGCCGTCTTGCATGATGTCCACCAAGGGGAATACGCCGTCATTGTAGCGTCCGCCCGTGGCGCGGCTGCTGCGGAAGTCGCGGTTGGCCGTGAAGCCCATCTGGAACTGGTTGCTCATCTTGTTGCTGATGCGCGTGTTGAGTTCGCCGATGGTCGAGAAGATGTTGTTGTTGATCACGTAGTTCGTGCCTTGAAAGTTCAAGGCGTCGAGGGTACCGTTGCGGTTGCCGCTTACTACGCCTGAGTTGCTCGAAAGCACGTCGCGGTAGGACTTGAGGTAGTTCACGCGAACCCACGCTTTGTTCTTATCGTCGATGTTGAAGTCGAACTTGGCCAAGATCTTGTCGCTGTAGGTTTCGTTGTTGTAGTTCTGGTACTCCCCGGGGTTGTAGTTGAACTTGCTGATGAGCAGGTTGCGCACGTCGTCAAGATCGCTCGCAAGTACGCGGGTCTCGTTGAGGTCGGTCACGCCGTCGTTGTTGTTGGCCGTGAATAGGGTCGCGGGATCGATGCGGCGCTCGCCCTCGGCGTTCAAGAAGAAGAAGATCTTGTCTTTCTTGATGGGGCCTCCCACGCGGAATCCAAATTGGTTAACCGCAAAGTCGTTGATTTTCAGAGCGCTTCCTGACTTAACGCCGTCCTTGTCGAGGAAGGTTACGGTGTCGCCGCGGAAGTTCTGGTTGCGGGTGTTGTAAAACACCGAAGCGCTAACCTCGTTGCCGCCCGAACGGGTGATGGCGTTGATGCCGGCGCCGGTGAATCCGCCCTGACGCACGTCGTAGGGAGCAATGTTCACTTGAACCTCCTCGATGGCGTCGAGCGAAATCGGCGCAGAGTTGGTTTGTCCGCCCGGACCTGAAGCAAGGCCAAAGCTGTTGTTGAAGATTGAGCCGTCTACCGTGAGGTTGTTGAAGCGGCTGTCGGCGCCTGCAAACGACACGCCCGAACCGGCCGTCGAAGCGACCGAAGACGGACGGCTCTGCGGGGTGAGGCGAGTAAAGTCGTTGAGCGAGCGGCTGAACGTCGGCAGGGTATTGAGGGCTTCCACCTTAACGTTGGTGGCCGCGCCCGTGCGCTGCGAGTTCAAAATTTCGTTTTTGGTGGCGACCACGTCAACGTCGTTCAGGGTCGTCGTTTTCACGCCTACCGTAACGTTGAGTCGAAGGGCTTGGCCCAAGCTGAGGTACACTCCGCCCAATTCTTCGTTGCCCGCGCCTGAAGTAACGGCAACGACATAAGGTCCGCCGATGCGAAGGCCGTCTAGTGCGTAGCGGCCGCTGTTGTCAGTAACCGCGGTGTAGCGGCTGCCCGTGGGCTGGTGCGTGACCACGACTTTAGCGTCGTTGACCTGCTGGCCAGACTCGTTCACCACGCGACCGTTGATCGACGCGGTGGTTACGTTTTGAGCGCTCATCGCGACCGAGGCCAGCGAAAGCACCAAAGCGAATAGATTGGTGATTTTGATTTTCATGGTATGAAACGTTTAGGCAAAAATAACCCATTTATGTGGAGGGCTCGTTACCAAAACGTTAAACAGTGGTCGTTGTTCGCGACCTAAACCTTGGTGCTTGGTTTAGCGAAAGAGCTGAACAACAGCAGATTATGCGAAGCGAATTAGCTTGGCCCCTTTTTCGACGGCCTGGCCAGCCTGAACGTAGACCTCGGCGACAATGCCCGCAACCGGGCTTTTGAGGTTGTTTTCCATTTTCATGGCCTCGAGCACCAAAAGGGATTGTCCCGCGATGACCTCGCCCCCGGGAAGGGCGTCTACCCGCAGCACGAGTCCGGGCATCGGCGCCACCAGAACCTCGGGCCCTTTCGCCGCCGTGGCCGCGATTCCTAATTCGTCGAGCAGGGCGTCGATGGGCCGCGTGGAGCGCACCTCATACACGTCGCCGTCGATCCACCAGGCCGAGCGCTTGGCAACCGGGTCGTAGGAAACGAGGAAGGCCGTCTTGGGCTCAGGTCCGCGCTGAATGCGGAACTCGCGCCCCGCAACATGTTCGACGGTCCAGCCCTCGAGTCCGTCGGGAAAGCTAAAGGCTTGGGAGCCCACCTGGTGCGTTCGCATGGCCTAAAAATACGGCAGGCACGATGGTTGTACCTTTGCCGACGCTATGCTGATTCAAATTTCGCAGTTCATTCTAGGCCTTTCGCTGCTGGTCGTGCTCCACGAATTGGGCCATTTTATTCCGGCGGTTGCCTTTCGCACCCGAGTCGAGAAGTTTTACCTCTTTTTCAACCCGTGGTTTTCGCTGGTTAAAACCAACATACGCGGAACCGAAGTGGGCATCGGCTGGCTGCCCCTCGGCGGCTACGTCAAGATCGCCGGTATGGTCGACGAGTCCATGGACACCGCCGGCTTGGCTGAGGAGCCCAAGCCCTACGAGTACCGCAGCAAGAAGCCCTGGCAGCGCCTCATCATCATTTTGGGCGGCGTCACCGTCAACTTTATGGTAGCAGTGGCCATTTATGCCAGCATGGGCGCCTACTACGGCGAGAAGTACGTCGACACGGCCGACCTCAAGGGCGGAATTTGGACGACCCCCGTCGCGCAATCGATGGGCATGAAGTCGGGCGACGTTCCGGTCGCAGTGGGCGGACGCGAAATCGCGCGCTTCGACGAAGTCAGCGTTGAAATGCTCTTGAGTTCGGGTTCGGCGCTCACGGTCCTTCGCGACGGACAGCGCGTCGATTTGCCCATTACCCAAGAGTTTGTGGCCAAGGCAATTGAAGAGAAGACACCGTGGATGTTTCCGCGCGTGCCTTATGTGGTCAAGGAATTTGCGACCGGCAGCCCCGCCGAGAAGGCCGGAATGGCCAAAGGCGACGCCCTCGTGGCGCTG
>JAURMB010000072.1 GCA_030831045.1 Schleiferiaceae bacterium | reverse complement strand
TGCTGAGCTACTCGAATTTCGGTTCGAGCGACGGCGTCACGCCGCGCAAGATGCGCGAAGCGCTCCGCATGATTCGCAGTGCTGACCCTGACCTGATTGTCGACGGCGAGATGCAGGCCAACTTCGCGGTGGACAATGGGCTGCTGGCCGAACAGGTTCCGTTCAGCGACCTAGTGGGTAAGGGTCCCAACGTCTTTGTGTTCCCCGGACTATCGTCGGCCAACATTTCCTACAAGCTGCTGCAGTCGATGGCAGGCATAGAGGCGGTCGGACCGTTGCTCGTGGGACTCGACTACCCGGCCCATGTGCTGCAGCTGGGCTGCAGCGTGCGCGAAATCGTCAACACCACAGCTATGGCCGTGATTGACGCCCAATCGCGGGAGGTAGCTGGCTGAATCCGAAGGCGGTAACCACCGACAGAGCCGCCACGCCGTAGTACAGCTGGGGGTAGCCGTAGTGGGCGATGACGTAGGTTCCGACCAGCGGAGCCAAGATGTGGCCCAGCGCGTAGGTGGCGGCGTAGAGGCCCAGGTAGCGACCGCGCGACTGGTCGCCCGCGCGCAACGTGATCCACGAAATCATGAACGGCATCGCCAAGATTTCGGATACGCTGAGCAGCAGCATTGAGGCGTACAGTCCCGTGAGCCCGGTCGCCCAGTTCAGGCTGGCAAAAGCCAAGGCCATCACGAGTACGCCCAAGGCAATCGCGTGGCGGGGCGCAATGCGGTTCTGGGCCCAGTTCACAAAAACCATTTCTACGGCGACGATAAGGAGGCCGTTAAAGCCCAGGAGCAGCCCAATTTGCTCTTCGCGCAGCGCAAATACTTCGCGGTAGTAGAGCGGCATGGTGGAGACCAGCTGAAAAAAGGCCACGGCAAAGAGCAGCACTAGGATCGAGAACGCCAGGGCCCCGCGGTCGCGGTACGGGGATTTTCCGCCCTGTTGGGTTTCGCGGGCGCGGCGCGGACGTCGTTTGCGGAAAAATCCGACAAAGAGCAGCCCGGCCGCCGCACAGGTGGCGGCGTCGGCCCAAAAGAGGCCCTGGTAGCTCCACGCGGCGATGACGCCGGCGGCGGCCGGTCCGACCGAAAAACCCAAATTGATCGCCATTCGGTTGAGCGAGAACGCACGGGTAACGTTGCCTTCTTTGGCGTACTCAAAGACGGCCGATGAGTTCGCCGGACGCACCATGTCGGCGACGGCGGTGAGCACAAATACGCCCATCGCCAGCGACCAAAATTCGGTGAGGAAGCTTAGCACCAAGAACAGCCCCGACCCTACGAACAGCGCGGTCGTTTGCACCTGGTACGAACCCCAGCGGTCCGAAAGGGCTCCGCCCGCGAGGGCGCCCACCATCGATCCGACGCCATAAAAGGCCATGATCCAGCCCGTGTCGGCGAGGCTGAAGCCCAAGCCTTCGCGCAGGTACAGCCCCAGGAAGGGAAGCACCATGGTTCCGGCCCGGTTGACAAACATGACGGTGGCCAGGACCCAGGCCTCTTGGCTGAGCCCTTCAAATGCGGCGCGGTACTGGCGCCAAACCCAAGAGATAACGGGAATGTTCACGTTCCGCAAAGGTACCGCGCACTACCTTTAGCGCATGAAGAACTGGATTTTGGGCCTCCTGGTGTCGGCGGCCGTTTTACCCGCTTCGGCTCAGGCCTTTGACCTCAAAGAAGGGCAGTGGTTTCACGCAGTAGGCTACGACTACAGCATCGGAATCGATTTGTCCACGCTATCCATGCCGTTCGCGAGCAATGGCGTGATGTATGCTCCGCGCTTTACCCTTCCGATGGGCGACGAACTTTCGGTGGGTTTGACGGCCCCGATCGGTTTGGCTCTCGCGCAGTCTCAGGGCGGAACCGGTTCGTTAAGCCTCGGCTACCACTACACCCTCGCGGCCACGCTGCAGACCGGATTAGGAAGTACGGTTACTTCAAACGCCTTCTTGGGTGCCTTTGTAAATATGGGGTACGGATCATTTGCGCGCCAAGTGCGCAACTACAGCGGCATCGGCCCAGCATTTGTGCGCGACGGCTCGTCGGGGGTTTTCTCTGAAATAGGGGTACGCTACGACTACGTCGGCAACGAGGTCAACCTTTCGGTGGGCCTTTGGCGCGTTCCGACCTCTGCGGTTGACAAGGCCGATGTGGTGTCGGTGCGCCTTCTCTACGGATTTTACTAGGCCTTAACCCTGCAGCAGGGCTTTGACGACCGCCGAAATGGCTTTGCCGTCGGCCCTCCCCGCAAAGGCCTTTGACGCGAGGCCCATGGCTTGCCCAAACTGACCGGCGTCAGTCAGTTGGTTAGCTGTGAGCAGTTCGCGCACGGCGGCCTCGAGTTCAGCTCCTTCGAGGGCAGCCGGAAGGTAGGTTTGTATGACCGCCAATTGGGCCTCTTCAACTTGGGCGAGGTCGGTTCGGTTTTGCGCGTTAAAGATGTCTGCCGCCTCGATGCGTTGCTTTTTCAAGCGCTGCAGTACCGCGATCGCCTGAGCTTCGGTCAGGGTGCCTTGGTTGGCCGCCGAGGTTTTTTCGGTGGTCAGCGCGGCCCGAATTGAGCGTACAGCCTCAAGACGAACTTGGTCCTTGGCGCGCATAGCCGCCTTCATGTCTTCACCCAGCTGGGCTTCTAGGGCCTCAATCGACATTGTCGTGCAAAAACGAGTTGTTGGGGCGGAACTCTAGATCGTTTTTCTCGCCGCGGACCATGTGGTCGCCCAAAGCGTTGTGCTGCGAGTAGCGAGCAGTGGCGTCGAGGTCCCAGCCTTGGCGTTCAAATGCCGGACGGTCCAAATCGCCCTGCTGCATGCGCGCCTGGTTTTGGCCAAATCGGTGGCTAAACGCTTGGAGGTATGCCCGGCGCTCTTGAGCCATTCGGCGCATCGTCTCTTCGAGGCTGTCGCGGTCAGGGTCAATTTCAGGTGCAAACATGGTGTTCACCGCTGCGGTGCGCACCTCAAAGCGCACGTCTTCTGCGTGCGTTCGCTGCGGAGCCGGTACTTCTCGCGCCGGTGATTCAAGGGGTGCTTCAAACGCGTCAAACGCTTCGGGCGCTTCAAACGCTACCGGGGCTTCAAACGCTACCGGGGCTTCAAACGCGTCAATCGCTTCGGGCGCTTCAAACGCTACCGGGGCTTCAAACGCGTCAAACGCTTCGGCAGACTCCGCTATTTCAAGAACTTCGTCCACGGGTTCAAACGCAGTAAATGCTTCAATCTCTTGAACGGCTTCAATCTCTTGAATGGCTTCAATCTCTTGAACCGCTTCAATCTCTTGAATCGCTTCAACGGCCTCAATGGCTTCTACGGACTCCATCGCAACGTCGCTGTCGGTGGTCGACGGAGCAGGTGCATCGGTCCCGCGGAGTGCCGCTTCAAAGGCGAGAAGTTCGTCCAGGCCCACGGCCTTTGCGGGTCGCGCGGGCTCGTCGTTCCAATCCAAGGTCCACGTCATGGTGGGGCTCGGTTCTTCGGCTTCGGCGGGCTCCTCGGCGGGCAAACTTGCTGCGGCTGATTCGACCTCGATTTCGGCTACGTCAGCGGGCTCGTCGGCGTCCCAAGGCTCTTCGGTACGCAGCTCAAACGCAAAATCGGTGTCTTCGGTTTCGAGCTCAAACGCAGGCTGAACTTCGGCTTCGGGAGCCTCGGCTACCGGAGATTCCCAAGCGGCTTCGGCTAGGGGCGCTTCAACTGCAGCGGCTGGGGTTGCTTCACTAACGTCTACCGGCTCAAACACGTCGGCAATCGGCGTGTCGATTGGGCTCAAAGCTTCTACCTCGAGCGGACTTTTCGAGCGAACCGGCTCTTCAAAAAGATTGAACTGCGAACCGGGTGACGAGTCGGGACGAAGCTCGTACACCACCTTTTCTGGCTCGGCGGGATTAACCGTACCGATCGGGTTGGTTGCGCTGAATCCCGTGGCGATCACGGTTACTTGCAGCGCGTCGTCAAGGTGCGGATCTTCGCCAATACCCATGATGATGTCGACTTGGCGGCCGGCTTGCTCCTGAATGAAGTCGTTGATTTCGCCAATTTCGTCGAGCGTGACCTCGTGCTCGCCACTTCCGCTGACGATGAGCAAAAGCACGTAGCGCGCACCTTCGATGTGGTTGTCGTTGAGCAACGGGCTG
>JAURMB010000071.1 GCA_030831045.1 Schleiferiaceae bacterium | reverse complement strand
GCGCCTACGTGCGCATTTCGTGCCAAAAGTTCACGGGCCAAGTTGAGGTAGTTCTCTGCGCCGGTCGACGCCGCGTCGTAAACCATAATCGGCTCGCCAAACGAGGGCGCCTCGCTCAACCGAACGTTGCGCGATATGACGGTGTCAAACACGAGCTGCTGAAAATGCTGGCGCACCTCGTCGACCACTTGATTACTCAACCGAAGGCGCGAATCGTACATCGTGAGGAGCATGCCTTCAATCTGCAGCTGGGCATTCTGCAGGCTTTGTACTGAACGAACCGTGTTGAGCAACTTACCTAATCCCTCGAGGGCAAAGTACTCGCACTGAATGGGAATGATGACCGAATCAGCGGCAGTCAGCGCGTTGAGCGTAACGAGTCCCAGGGAAGGCGCGCAGTCGATCAAAATGTAGTCGTAGTCGGCCTTTACCTCGGCAAGGGCAGACTGAAGCATGTACTCTCGGCGGGGCTTATCCACCAGCTCCAGCTCGGCCGCAACGAGGTCGAGGTGCGCGGGCATCAGGCTCAAATTGGGGTTGCGCCCGTCGACAATGGCCTGGCCGGGGGGCACAGCGTGCTCGAGCACGTGGTAGGTGCCCGTTTTTGGCTCGGTTGGGTCGTAGCCCAAGGCCGACGTCGCATTGGCCTGAGGATCGGCATCGATGAGCAGCACGCGCTGCTCCAAAACGCCCAAGGCGCTGGCCAGGTTGACCGCGGTAGTCGTCTTACCGACTCCGCCTTTTTGGTTTGCAACGGCGATGATTTTTCCCACAGCGGCGAAGGTAGCGCGAGACCCGGACCTACTCGCGGCTTGTGGAAAACTTAATCCTTTGCGCCGGTGCGGGGAGCAATCGCCGTTCGCACCACGCCGCAGTGGAGCATTTCGTCACCAAAGTAGGGGTTCATGACTACTTTTTCGCGGCTGATCCACGTCGCCCCTTCGTAGTCGAAGGCCATCGGACAAAACTGCAGGTAGAGGCTGTCTTCACCCGGCTTGGACTCAAGCGAAACGAGGTAGGCTTGGGTGAGGCTGTAGAAGGCTTTGCGCTGGGTCTCGAGGTCGCTGCTCGAAGCGATTTGGCGCACCGACGAACGAAATTGGTCGCCGGGGCTGTTGGCTGTCCAGAGCGAATCCAAGTGCTTAGCGGCGTTTTGGGCTTCAATGGGGTCCGAAGAGACCAACGCGTCTTTGATGCGCAAGTACTGGTCCAGCGGAACCTCGGCGTAGGAGTCCTTTAGGTAGGTTCCTTGTGCGGGTTCTGCACGAGTGGTGGATTCTTGGTCTTCGGGTGCGGAACAAGCGGCCAGCACAGCAGCGGCGGCAATCAGTGCGTACTTCATGCCCCAAAATTAGGCGCTAGTTGCGTGCGTCGCGCATCGGATTGCTCCGCCATAGCTGAGCTCCGGTTGGCTTCGGAAGCGCTTCCAGATGAAGGTCGGCATCGCCGCCCCATACGTTGTTGTACAGGTCAATGTCGGCGAGTTCGCGGAACGGATCCAAGTCAATCGACACCGCCTTTTTGGGTAAAAACACGGTTTTGGTGATTTCTTGTTCGCTCTGAATCCAGATTTCGGCGGGCCAGCGCTCAATGTGCGAGCTTCCGTCGGCAAACGTGTAGCGCACGACCACGGGCATGATCAGTCCCCCCGCGTTCTTCACGGTGATTTCGTGAAGGTATCCGCTCGGACCCGGCTTGAGCGCAGTCAAACGCTTGGCGTCGGCTTTGCTCACAGCGTGGCGGTTGTACTCGGTCACGTAAAAATCGCGGTAGGCGGGATCTTTATCGACCTTGGTCGGGCGGTTGCTGGTTTCGTTTCGTTGGTTCCCAATAAACGCGGCGTACTCCGCGTCGGCTTCGGCCTTGCGCTGGGCTTCGAGTTCCTTGGGGTCCAGCGTTGGAACCGCCGCAATGCGCACTTTGCTCAGTTCCTGATCTACAGCTTCGGTGGTGTAAAACCATCCGCGCCAGAACCAGTCGAGGTCTACGCCGCTGGCATCTTCCATCGTTCTGAAAAAGTCGGCAGGCGAGGGGT
Source organism: Schleiferiaceae bacterium (assembly GCA_030831045.1). The sequence continues at coordinate 4,238 of JAURMB010000071.1, read as the reverse complement.
GCTTGAAGGCCCAGCGGGTGCAGTAGGTTTTAAACGCATGGTCAAAGAGCTCGCGGCCCATCACGGTTTCGCGCAAAATATTAAGTGCCGTAGCCGGCTTTCCGTACGCGTTGTTGCCGAACTGAAGAATGCTCTCCGAATTCGTCATAATAGGTACTTGGTTAAGGGCCGGAGAACGCATGTACTCGACAATTTTGTAGGCAGGTCCGCGGCGAGAAGGGTAGTTGACGTCCCACTCCTGTTCGGTGAGGTACTGCACAAAGGTGTTAAGGCCTTCGTCCATCCAGGTCCACTGGCGCTCGTCGCTGTTGATGATCATGGGGAAGAAGTTGTGGCCCACCTCGTGGATGATGACGCTGATCATGCCCAACTTCTCGGCTTCGGAGTAGGTTCCGTCGGGATCAGGACGTCCGCCGTTGAAGCAAATCATCGGGTATTCCATGCCGATGTCGTCGGTGTGGACCGAAATGGCGCGCTCATACGGGTAGTCGACCGTGTACTTGGAGTAGGTCTCGATGGTCTGCGCCACGGCGCGGGTTGAGAACTGTTCCCAGAGCGGATTTCCTTCTTTGGGGTAGAACGACTCGGCGAGGGTGGTGCGGTTGCCCACCTTGACGGTCATGGCGTCCCAAATGAACTTGCGGCTCGTGGCAAAGGCAAAGTCGCGCACGTTTTTGGCCGAAAACAACCAGGTTTTGGTGCTCGTAGCCTTGGTCTTTTCGCGCTCACGGGCCTCGGCTTCGGTGGCGATGATCACCGGTTTGTCCGTGGTTTTGCGGGCTTCGGCGAGGCGCTGGCGCTGGGTGGCCGAAAGCACGCTCGCTTCGTTGGTCAGCGTACCCGTGGCCGCCACAAGGTGGTCGCTGGGCACGGTAATGGCGACTTTATAGTCCCCAAACGGCAGGGTGAACTCGCCTTGACCCAAAAACTGCTTGTGCTGCCAGCCGACGTTGTCGCCGTACACGGCCATGCGCGGAAAAAACTGCGCAATGGTGTACAGGGTGTTGCCTTCTTCGTCAAAGTGCTCGTACCCGCTGCGGCCGCCGTCTTTCATGCGGTCGTTAATGAGGTAGTTCCAGGCGACGTAAAAGCGGACGCTCTGACCCGGAGCCAAAGCCGCCGGAAGGTCGATCCGCATCATCGTGTTGTTAATCACGTAGGGGAGCTTGCCTCCGGTCGCGGACTTTACCTCGGTTACGTTAAATCCGCCTTGGTATTTGTCGACGTACTGCTCGTTGATTTGTTCGGGCGTGATTGACGAAGGAATGCTGCCTTTCTTGCTCTGGTCCGTCATCGAACCGGGCTTCATCATGTTTTGGTCCAGTTGGACCCACAAATAGGTTAGCGCGTCAGGGCTGTTGTTGCGGTAGGTGATCCATTCCGTGCCGGTAAGTACGTGCGTCTTTTCGTCGAGGTTCAGCTGAATGTCGTAGTCCGCTCGGTTTTGGTAGTAGGCGTGCCCTGGAGCCCCCGCCGCATTGCGGTAGCTGTTGGGCGTTGGCAGTTCCTGTTCCAGTTGGCGGAATTTGCTGTGCGCCAATCGGTCAGCGGGGACGTGCTGGGCTTGCGCGCCCAGATGAAGAAGGCTCGCGCACGCTGTCGCGAAGAGGATGGAGTTTTTCATGCCAAGTACCATTGAGATGCCAAATGTAGCGAAATACCGAGGGTCAGCGCCCCCAGAGCGAGGGCAAAATCTTTGGGCGAAAACCCCCGGGCCGCGGCCATCCAGCGAACGGCAAAAACCGCCACGACGACGCTGAGTTGACCGAGTTCAATTCCGCCCGCAAACCAGCCCCACGCGGCCCAAAGCGCCCCAGAATCAGTGGGTAGTAGCGGCCCAAGATCTTTGGCAAATGCCAGACCGTGAATTACACCAAAAGCCGCTGCCACTGCGAGTTCAGGGCCTAACCAACCACGCCGGTTGCTTTTTGGCGCGCCTTTGAACCACACTACGCGCCCGGCCGTGAACACCAAGGTGGCGAGCACGCCGCCTTCAACCCAGGTTTCGTTTAAGGGTAAACTGAGTGCGATTTGGGTCGCCATGGCAATTGTGTGCCCTAGGGTAAATGCGGTGAGGGCACCCAGCCAAAGCTTGAAGTCGCGCGGCGCAAAAGGAGCAATCAGGGCTGCCACAAAGAGAAGGTGATCCCAGGCGGTGACGTCCAGGATGTGGTAGAAGCCCAATTCTGCAATGGGAGGTACGTTCACCGCAATTCAATTTTAGGGTTGGTAGCCGTGCTTACGGCATCAAGGCGGCCCTTGGGGCCGCGCACAAAGTATACATTTCGCTGGTCTTCAAAGCGCTCGTGGAGAAGCTTGTCGGTAACGGTGAGGGGCAGTCCGCCGTCCACGTGCATTCGAATTTCGACCGCGTCTGGTTGGTAGGTAAAACCATCAATGTGCAGCTCTAGTGCCTTTCGACCGCGGAATACAATGAGTTTGCTGCGCACATAATTCTCTGCTTGGCCTTGATGTTCCGTGCGCTCGAGGCGGACTTTGGTTCCGCCCAACGACGCCGACACAGCATCTTCAAGGTCGTCGGTGAACAGGCGCACCACCCACTCGGTCCGTTTGGCCCCCACCGTGAGCTCGTGCGAGGCGAGGTGCATGGGGTGGTCCGCGCTCACTAACGTGAGAAATAAAATAATGAGCAGTGGTTGGAACGGAAGACGCACGGGCTGCAAACCTAAACAATTCTTAATTTATGGGCATGAAACACCCGTTCCAAATCCAATCACTTGCTCAATATCAAGCGGCGTGCACGGCTGCTGCCGAGAATCCGGAGGCCTTCTGGGGCGGAGTCGCCGAGCACTTTCGCTGGAAGCGTAAGTGGGATAAAGTGCTTGAATGGAATTTTGAAGAGCCTCGTATAGAATGGTTTAAAGGAGCCCAGCTCAACATTACCGAGAACTGCCTGGACCGGCACCTCGACGCGCGCGGAGACCAGCCCGCCTTGATTTTTGAGCCCAACGATCCGAGTGACCACGCTCGCGTTCTCTCGTACCGAGAACTGCACGTTAAGGTGATGCAGTTTGCCCAAGTGCTTAAAAACAATGGCGTTCACAAAGGGGACCGGGTGTGTTTGTACATGGGGATGATTCCGGAATTAGCCATAGCCGTGCTCGCTTGCGCCCGAATTGGTGCCGTACACTCGGTAGTATTTGGCGGATTTAGCTCCCAATCTATTGCGGACCGAATCAACGATGCGCATGCTAAAGTGGTGGTTACCTGCGACGGAGCCTACCGCGGAGCCAAAGTGATTCCGCTCAAGTCTGTCGTGGATGATGCCATCACGACGTGCCCTTCGGTCGAAAAAGTTATTGTTTCGACTCACACCCGAACCCCTGTTTCCATGATCAACGGCCGCGATGTGTGGTGGGAGGACGAGATCAAGAGGGTCGAGTCTATGGGAAATCCGTTCGTAATGGCCGAGACGATGGACGCCGAAGACATGCTGTTCATTCTGTACACCAGCGGATCCACCGGCAAGCCCAAAGGCGTCGTGCACACCTGCGCCGGATACATGGTCTGGACCACCTACACGTTTGTCAACGCATTTCAGTACCAACCAGGCCAAGTGCACTTCTGCACCGCCGACATCGGTTGGATTACGGGGCATAGCTACTTGATATACGGGCCGTTGAGTGCCGGAGCAACTACGTTGATGTTTGAAGGCGTGCCCACGTGGCCCGATGCCGGACGCTTTTGGGATATTGTGGACCGTCACCAAGTGAATATTTTGTACACGGCTCCGACCGCCATTCGAAGCTTGATGGGGTTCGGACTCGAACCCTTGAAAGGTAAAAAAATGGACAGCCTCAAGGTGCTCGGAACCGTAGGGGAGCCCATTAACGAAGAGGCGTGGAATTGGTACCACACCCACGTGGGCAAAGGCAATTGCCCGGTGGTCGACACCTGGTGGCAGACCGAGACCGGTGGGATGCTCATCACCAACCTTGCGGGGGTTACGCCTGCGAAAGCCACGTTTGCCACGCTCCCCATGCCCGGCGTTGAGCCGCTGCTGGTTGATGAACAAGGTTCCGAAATCAATGGTAACGGGGTGAGCGGAAATCTGTGCATTCGCAAGCCGTGGCCCGGAATGCTGCGCACTACATATGGAGATCACGAACGCTGCCGACAGACCTACTTCAGCACCTATCCCGGTCTGTACTTCACGGGTGACGGTTGCTTGCGCGACGAAGACGGTCACTACCGAATCACCGGACGTGTAGACGACG
>JAURMB010000070.1 GCA_030831045.1 Schleiferiaceae bacterium | reverse complement strand
CAGGCGCTGTACGCGATCTACGACAACTGCAACTCGCTGCATACCAATGCGTACGACGAGGCGATCACGACGCCCACTGAGGAGAGCGTGCGCCGAGCAATGGCCATTCAGCTGATCATCAACAAGGAGCTGGGGCTGGCGAAAAACGAAAATCCGCTCCAGGGCTCGTTCATCATTGAGGAACTGACTGACTTGGTGGAAGACGCCGTTATGGCGGAATTTGACCGCATTACCGAGCGCGGAGGCGTGCTGGGGGCCATGGAAACCATGTACCAGCGCGGAAAAATCCAAGAGGAATCCATGCACTACGAGATGCTCAAGCACACCGGCGAGTACCCCATCATTGGCGTAAATACGTTTTTGAGCAGCAAGGGGTCACCGACGTTGATTCCGGGCGAGGTCATTCGCGCCGAGGTCGACGAAAAAGAGCGCCAAATCGCGACGGTGGAGCGCCTCACTGCGGTGGGCGGCACTGCGGCCCAATCGTCCTTAGACGCCATTCGCGCGGCGGCCCTTGGCAACCAACCTATGTTTGACGCCATTATGGAGGCCGCCAAGGTCTGTTCGCTGGGGTCGATGACCGAGGCGATGTTTGAAGTAGGCGGACAGTACCGCCGAAACATGTAAGTTCTATCGGCGCGGAACCCGGTTCCAGCGCTGCACAAATTCGCGCTCGCTGTATTCAGCGGATTCCAAGGTCCATCGGCCGTGGTGCTTCGCGTAGCGAAGTTCCGCGGTGGTCACCTCGTATCGGGCTACGAACTGCCGCTGACGCGGCGTTCGGAGCGTGCTGATCCAGGTCACTTCGACGAGATCTCCTGAAGGGGCGGTGGTGGCAAAGTGCGTCCATTCGCGGTCCGGGGTCAGGCTGCGCAAATCGGGAACAAGCAGGGGCAGGACCATCAGGCTGCTCAGGTGGTACAAGTGCTCGGGCGCGGGAATGCTCCCTTGAGGTAAGATCAGCTGATCGCCCTCCCGACGAGAAGGGTAGGCTTGTCCCGCTGCAGTAAGCACGTGGCGCACCAGGTTGCCGTGTCGATCCATGCCGACCCAGTTGCCGATTCCCGTAAACGACTGGTGGAAGGCCGCAGAACGGGGGCGCCTGACCAGCGCCGTCTTTTGTTCGACCTGCGGGTTTTGGACCAACACATACCGGTCACTGCGGCGGATCGAGCACGAAGCCAGAAGCAAGGCACTGAGTACCCATAGTAACCACCGATGCATGCGCTCAAGGTAATGTACCTTCGGCACATGAACATTATCTCGTGGAACGTTAACGGACTTCGCGCCGTCGCAGGCAAAGGCCTGCACGACATCATTCGCGGTTTAAACCCTGATGTGATGGGTTTTCAAGAAATTAAGTGCACGGTCGAACAGGCCAAAGAAGTGCTGAACGGGTTTGGCTACCACGTCGTTGCCCACGAAGCCGAGAAAAAAGGCTATTCGGGTACCGCGCTGATCAGCAAAGTCGAGCCGCTCAACGTTGCCTACGGAATGGGCGTGGCGGAGCACGAAGGCGAGGGCCGGGTCATTACCGCGGAATTCAGCGACTGCTTTGTCGTGACCACCTACGTTCCGAATTCTAAGGGGGACCTGTCGCGGATTCCGCAGCGGGCCCGATGGGACCGCGACCTCACGGCGTACCTGCAGCGCTTAGATCTCCGCAAGCCAGTGGTGCTCTGCGGCGATTTGAATGTGGCGCACCAACCGATTGACTTGAGCAATCCGCAATCGAACTACAACAAAACGCCCGGCTACACCCAAAGCGAAATTGACGGATTTCAGCACCTGCTCGATGCGGGATTCGCCGACTCCTGGAGGGAGCAAAATCCGGGTTTAGCAAAGTATTCCTGGTGGAGTATGCGGTCGGGCGCCCGAGCAAAAAACATCGGTTGGCGCCTCGACTACCACGTTGTATCGCGCCGCCTCATGGACTCGGTCGCCGCGACCGAAATCCACACCGAAGTGCACGGCAGCGACCACTGCCCGGTGCGCTTGGTCCTGGGCTAAAGGGTTAATTCAGGTAGGCCTGCTTCGCTGCCAAAAAAGCGCGGAACAGCGCCTCGTCGTCGAGCGCGTCGCGCTGGGGGAGCAGGGCATTAACGTCGCAGTGTGCCACCCGCTCGGGGCACTGCCGCAGGGCCTGAACGACTGCGTTGCGGTAGTCGGGCTGCAGGTAGTAGGCCTCGTCGCCGAAGGCACCAAAAAGCACTCCGGCGGCTTCGTCGGGCTTGTTCTGGGCCAAAAGGGCGTGGGCGAGGTGCATTTGCCCGCCCGGATGCCGCGGTGAACGCTTCAAGAGTTCGCGGTAGGCGCGCTCCGCGGCGGGTGCGTCGCCCCGGTAGCGGTACAGATTGCCCAACTGGTACCAGGTTACCACATGGTTCGGGTGAAGCTCAAGGGACTGCTTAAAGAAGGATTCAGCCTCTGAAAAGCTTTTTATCGAAATGGGGCCCTGAGCAGCCTCAAGGAACATTGACGACATGCCCGCGAAGTAGGGCGCGGGGTTGCCAAAGCGATCGAGTTCGGTCCACGCGTCAAGGCTCTGAACGGCGCGGGGGAGCAAATTGGCCGCGTCTTGCCGGGCGTTGAGCGCCAGGAGTTCTTGCTGATCGCGTTCCGAGGATAGTCCCTGGTTCGCCGCGTAGGCGTACGCACCCGCTAGTGCGACGATGAGGGCAGTCGGAACCCATTTAGCCACTGACGCGCGCGCCGCTCGGCCCGGCGAATAGGCCATGCCGGTGGCCAGCATAAATGGAATCCAAACGGCCGCCCGCTCCAGCGGAAATTCAAACATGCTGTAGCAAAACACCAAGAGGGCAAGTCCGCCCACAAACGGCGCGAAGGCCTCGCGGCGCGAGCGCCACCACGCGGCAATCAACCCCACCCAGATTAGGAGCCATGCGGCGAGGCCCGGGATTCCGTGTTCGGCAGCGACCCAAAGGGCATCGTTGTGCGGCCGAACCTCGGCCGTCACCCCCTCAGAAACCGAGGGATTCATTCCGCGCAGACCGAATCCAGGAAAATAAATGCGCCACTGCCCGGCGCCCACGCCCGTCCAAGGCTCGAGTTCGATCATGCGTTGGGAATGTCCCCAAAACACCGAACGAATGTTCAGGTTGGTGGGGTCCAATAGGTCTTCGCGAATCCGCGGCTGGGCCAAAAGGGCGCCTGCAACGAGGAGCCCAAGGGCGATTCCGCCCGCCAACGGCCTCCACGACGTACGGTTCGCTGCCAGCATCCAGAGCGCCCAGATTCCGGTTCCGATCCAAATGCTCCGCGTGCGCAGCAAAACGAGGGCGACGACCGCCAGCAGACCCACGGTCACCGCCATTGCTCGGCCAAGTCCGCGGTGCTGGGCGTACAGGTACCATGCTGCAGGCAATCCGAGCATTACGGCCGATGAGGTAAAGTTTTTGTGGCCCATCAGCCCTTGAGCGAGGTACGGGTCGCTAAGGGCTTTGCGGTGTTCCGTTAGGTCGCTTAGGGCGGACCATGCCTCAACGCCTGAGGCGCCCAATATTCCCCAAGCAAGCATCGGAATGCCTTGAGGTCCCATTCGCCATCCGAGCAAGGCCGCCGCGGCGTAACCAACGTACCGACCAATCGCTAAATAAGCCTCGCTCGCCGCAAAGATCGGAGCCCAAACGAGTCCTGCCAGGGCAACGAACGCCAACGCCAGGCTGCCGACCACGCTTAAGTTGGGTAGGCTAACCGAAACGTCACGCCCCGAGAAATGCTGCTGAAGCCCGAGGCCAATCAAAAGGAGCGCCGCCCCAAGATGCATCGGCCAGTGGGAGGTATCGCCCATCTCTTGGGAAACGGGGAGGGCGGGAAGGGCTGCAAAGGCAGCACCCACGGCAAAGGCAATCCAGCTCGGACGGGTGTCGTTCATAGGGGTATAAAAATAAAGCACCCCGCGGTGAGGCGGGGTGCTTCGCGTTCAACGAATAAATCGTTTAGGCTTCTACGGGTACTACTTCGAAATGGAAGTCCACCACAACGTCGCGGTGCAGGCGAACTTTCGCGCTGTTTTTGCCCGATACTTTGATCGAACCACCGGCAATTTGGATGTACTTCTTGTCAATTTGGTGACCCAACTTCGCCAATTCTTCGGCGACGTCTTGGTTGGTAACGGCTCCGAAAAGCTTGCCACCGGCGCCTGCCTTAGCTTCGATCTTCAACTCTACACGGCGCAGAGCTTCAGAAGTCTTCGTTGCGGCATCGACCATCTTCGCTTCCTTGTGGGCGCGCTGGCGAAGGTCTTCGGCCAAAACTTTTTTTGCCGACTCGGTAGCGAGAATGGCAAACCCTTGCGGGATCAGGTAGTTGCGACCGTAGCCGTTCTTCACTGATACCACGTCGTCCTTGAAACCTAGGTTTTCAACGTCTTGCTTGAGAATAACTTCCATGGCGTCCGCTTATTTAAGGTTATCAGCTACGTAGGGCATGAGGGCGAGGTG
>JAURMB010000069.1 GCA_030831045.1 Schleiferiaceae bacterium | reverse complement strand
GGCGGAACCGCCACCGGCGCCCGCATCAACACGCTGGCCGCGCCCAGCTTCAAAAAGCTGAGCCTCGAGCTCGGCGGAAAAAACCCCAACGTCATTTTTGCGGACTGCGATTTTGAAGCCATGCTGCGCACCACGCTTCAGTCCTCGTTTGCCAACCAGGGCCAAATTTGCCTTTGCGGGTCGCGCATCCTCGTGGAGCGCCCGATCTACGACCGCTTCGTGGCGGAATTCACCGAGCGCGTGCGCGCCCTGCGGGTGGGCCTACCTAGCGACCCCGAAACCCAGGTGGGGGCGGTGGTCTCGGCTCCGCACCGCGATAAAATCCTCAGCTACATAGCCTTGGCCCAAGAAGAGGGCGGACGCGTCGAGTGCGGCGGCCACTCCGTCGCCGTAGAAGGCGCCCCCAACGGCTACTTTGTGGCTCCGACGGTGATTACGGGCCTCCCCATGAGCTGCCGCACCAACCAAGAAGAGATTTTTGGACCGGTGGTCACCGTCATGCCGTTTGATTCTGAAGAAGAAGCGCTTGCGCTGGCCAACGCCACCAAGTACGGACTGGCCGCGACCCTCTGGACCAGTAACCTGCAGCGGGCCCACCGCATGGCGCACGAGCTGGAGGCCGGAATCGTGTGGATCAACAGTTGGCTGGTGCGCGACCTGCGCACTCCCTTTGGCGGCGTCAAGCAGTCGGGCCTCGGCCGCGAGGGCGGATTTGAAGCCCTGCGCTTCTTTACCGAGCCTAAAAACGTATTTGTGAAGCTGTAAGGTTTCTGGCCGCTGGTTTCTGGCCGCTGGTTTCTGGCCGCTGGTTTCGAGTAACTAGTGGCCAGCAACGAAAACTAGTGGCCAGCAACGAAAACGAAGGGCCAGCAGTAGCTCAAAAAAAGGGCCGCCCTGAGGCAGCCCAATCTTTCGGATATATCCGGATTTACTTTTTTTCACCTAAAATCGGTAGCTGGCGCGCGCAAAGAAGTAGCGACCCATCGATCCCATTTGGACGGGGTCGTAAAGGCCACCGCCCTCGGTCTCGCTGTCTTGCAGGGTAGGCAACGCGTCAGTCAAATTGCTAACGCCCACGGTAGCACGAAGGGCGTCGCTCAAGGCGTAGCTCATCGATAGGTCAAGCGTCACGCGCGGATCGTACACATCGTCGGCTCCCACCCAGTCTTCGAGCGTGATGCCGGCGAAGTAGGTTCCGCGAAGCGAAGCGGAGAACTTGGACTTGGTGTAGTCAAGGCTCCCCACCGCCTTCATAGGAGGCGCAGATGCCAGCAGGAACAATTGTTCGCGACGACCGAAGTAGCTGTCCTCCTTACCGGTAAGCAGGGCGTTCGTGTAGATGTCGGTGATTTCCATGTGGTTTAGGTTCAACGCAACACTGGCGTTCAGACGCTGGGCATTGGCCAAGCTTTTGGCGTAGTTCACAACGAAGTCAAGTCCGAGCGTCTTCGTGTTCACGGCGTTGGTGAAGAACTGCGCAAACGATACGTTTTCGGCTTGCAGGAACGGCCCAGCGATGTCGTCGGCGTCGTCAAATCCGCCCGTCAGCACCACGCGGTCGGCAACCGACACTTGGTATCCGTCCAGCGTAATGCTCAGTCCCCTGGCAGGCGTGGCCGTAATGCCTAGGCTGAGGTTTTGCGCCGTTTCTTGCTTGAGCTTCGGAATTCCGAGGGCGGTCGTCAGCGCGTCGCTGTTGTTGGCGAGCTTCACGTCGACGGCTTGGCCCGAAACGAAGTTGGTGAACGTGCTGTTGAAGTACATCTGCGCAAGCGACGGTGCGCGGAATCCCGTGCTGAACGAACCGCGAACCGCCACGTTTTCACTCAGGGCCAAGCGACCCGCTACCTTACCGTTTAAGGTGGGGCCGAAGTCGCTGTAGTTCTCACCCCGAACTGCCGCGCTAAGCAACAGGCGCTGCGTGACATCCCATTCAAGGTCGGCATAGGCTCCGATCGAATTGCGGCCTTCCTCGACTACGTTGGTCGGACGAAATCCCGGGAAACCCTGGCTTCCGCTGGCTTTGGTGGGGTCGTAGTTCTGCCACGACTCTTCTTGGCCGGCAAAAATGTAGTAGTTCTCGAGGCGGTTCTCTGCACCCCAGGCCACGTTCACGCCCTTGCCTTTGGCACCGAAGTAGCGGTTGAAGGAGAGTCCGAACAACTTTTGACCGAGGCCAAATCCGCCCGCGTCAAAATTGGTGAGCGTATTGGCGCCCATCGACGTGTTCAAGGTATGGTGAACGAAGTACGAAAAGCGGTTGCTTCCAAGGCTTGCGTACAGGTCGGCGTCCCAACCGGCAAGCTTGCCCTTCACCCCAGCGGTTGCGGAATAGTCCACAATGGTGGCTTGGATTTGCGGGTTAAAGCCTTCAGGGTAAATCGACGGAATGTTGCGGTCGTCGCCGGCACTGCGGGTCCAGGCGTAGGCGTCGCCCACGCGGTGGTTGGCCCCGCCAAAAACGTACGCGGTGAACGAACCCAGGGCAAACTCTGAATTGAGCCAAATTCCGGAGTTGCGGCTGCTGGCGTCACCGTACTTCTCGCGGTAG
>JAURMB010000068.1 GCA_030831045.1 Schleiferiaceae bacterium | reverse complement strand
TTCGTTCACGGGCGGAACCGCCACCGGCGCCCGCATCAATACGTTGGCGGCGCCCAGCTTCAAAAAGCTCAGTCTTGAACTCGGCGGAAAAAACCCCAACGTCATCTTTGCCGACTGCGACTTTGAGGCCATGCTGCGCACAACGCTGCAGTCGTCGTTCGCCAACCAGGGCCAAATCTGCCTTTGCGGCTCGCGCATCCTCGTGGAGCGTCCGATCTACGATCGGTTCGTGGCGGAATTCACCGCCCGCGTGGCTGCCCTGAAGGTGGGCCTGCCCAGCGACCCCGAAACCCAGGTGGGGGCGGTGGTCTCGGCTCCGCACCGCGACAAGATTTTGAGCTACATCGCCCTGGCCCAGCAGGAGGGCGGTCGCATCGAGTGCGGCGGCCACGCCGTCGCGGTGGACGGCGCCCCGAAGGGCTACTTCATCGCACCGACGGTGATCACGGGCCTGCCTATGAGCTGCCGTACCAACCAAGAGGAGATTTTTGGACCAGTCGTCACGGTGATGCCCTTTGATACCGAAGAAGAAGCGCTGGCGCTGGCCAACGCCACCAAGTACGGCCTTGCGGCGACCCTTTGGACGAGCAACCTGCAGCGGGCGCACCGCGTGGCCCACGAGCTGGAGGCCGGAATTGTCTGGATCAACAGCTGGCTGGTGCGCGACCTGCGCACGCCCTTCGGCGGGGTCAAGCAGTCGGGCCTGGGCCGCGAAGGCGGCTTTGAAGCCCTACGCTTTTTTACCGAACCCAAAAACGTGTTTGTCAAACTGTAAGCAAGTAACTAGTTACTAGGTACTTGTTAAAAGAAAAAGCCACCCAATTGGGTGGCTTTCAACGTTGAACGAACTAAATGCTAGAAGCGGTAGCTGGCGCGGGCGAAAAAGTAGCGTCCGAGCGAGCCCATCTGAACGGGGTCATAAAGGCCTCCGCCCTCTGTTTCGCTGTCTTGCAAGGTCGGCAGAGCGTCGGTGAGGTTGCTCACGCCCACTGTGGCGCGCAGGGCGTCGGTAAGCGAGTAGCTCAGCGAAAGGTCCAGCGTCACGCGGGGATCGTAGACGTCGTCTGCACCGACCCAATCCTCGAGGGTAATGCCCGCGAAGTAGGTTCCGCGCAGCGAGGCGGCAAGCTTGCCGTTGAAGTAGTCAATGCTTGCGACACCTTTCATCGGGGGCGCAGAAGCAAGCAAGAAAAGTTGTTCGCGGCGACCAAAGTAGCTGTCTTCTTTGCCGGTCAGTAGGGCGTTGGTATAGATGTCGGTAATTTTCATCCGGTTGACGTTGAGGGCGGCACTGGTGCTAATGCGCTGGGCACCGCTCAGGTTTTTGCTGTAGCTCACGACCAGGTCAGCTCCGCGGGTTTGGGTGTTGACGGCGTTGGTGAAGAACTGGGCAAACGAAACGTTTTCAGCTTGAAGGAACGGACCGGCAATGTCGTCGGCGTCGTCAAATCCGCCAGTAAGTACTACGCGGTCTGCTACGCTCACTTGGTACCCGTCAAGGGTAATGCTCAGCCCTTTGGCAGGGGTGGCGGTAAGGCCAAGGCTAAAGTTCTGAGCGGTCTCTTGCTTGAGTTTGGGAATACCGAGCGCCTCGGTGAGTGCATCGTAGTTGTTCGCAAGCTTGACGTCGACGGCCTGACCCGACACGAAGTTGGTGAACGTGCTGTTGAAGTACATCTGCGCGAGCGACGGGGCACGGAAGCCCGTGCTGAACGAACCGCGCACGGCGAGGTTCTCGCTCAGCGCCAGACGCGCAGCGAGCTTGCCGTTGGCCGTGGAACCAAAGTCGCTGTAGTTTTCAACGCGGAATGCTCCGCTGACGAGCAAGCGCTGGGTAACGTCCCATTCAAGGTCTGCGAAGGCACCCAGGGCCGTGCGGCCCTCATTGACTTCGTTGCTGGGGCGGAAGCCCGGGAAACCCTGGCTGCCGCTCGCCTTGCTGGGGTCGTAGTTCTGCCATGAGGCTTCTTCGCCAGCAAAGATGAAGTAGCGCTCGCTGCGGCCCTCTGCGCCTAGGGCGACGTTTACACCTTTGCCCTTAGCGCCGTAGTAGCGGTTGAGGCTAAGTCCTGCCAAGTTTTGGGTAAGTCCAAATCCACCTGCCTCGAATTCGGTAGGGCTGGTTTCGCCCATTGACGTGTTGAGGGTGTTGTGTACAAAGTAGCCGAAGCGGTTCGCGCCAGAGCTTGCATAAAAATCAGAATTCCAGCCATTAAGCTTTCCCTTGATGCCCGCAGTCACCGAGCGGTCGTTAATGGTCGCGGTGATTTGGGGGTTGAATCCGTTAGGGTAGATCGACGGAATGTTCCGGTCGTCGCCTGCGCTACGGGTCCACGCGAAGGCGTCGCCTACTCGGTGGTTAAGGCCGCCAAAGACATAGGCGGTAAAGCTTCCCACGGGAAGCTCGCTGTTGAGCCAGATGCCTGAATTTCGGCTGCTTGCGTCGCCGTACTTCTCGCGGTAGTCCCCTGCGTCGCGGTAGGTTTTAGCACGGCTGCTGTATTCGCCGGTGACGTTGACGAATCCGCGTCCGAACCGCTTGCCGTAGTTCAGGCCGGTGATGCTGCTTCCGCCGTCGCCGCGCGAAGCGATACCAAAGGATTGGTTGAGGCTTGTGCCCACGATGCGCTTGGTGACCACGTTGATTACGCCGGCAATGGCGTCTGAGCCGTACTGGGCCGAGGCGCCGTCGCGCAGGACTTCAACGCGCTCAATCGCATAAGCCGGAATAGCGTTGAGGTCCGTTCCGGTATTGCCGCGTCCGCGTGTTCCAAAAATGTTGACTAGTGACGACTGGTGGCGGCGCTTGCCGTTGACCAGTACGAGGGTTTGGTCGGGGCCTAGGCCGCGCAAGGTGGCCGGGTCAGTATGGTCGGAACCGTCGGAGCCCGACTGCTTGTTGGCGTTGAATGAAGGCACGCTGAACTGCAGAACCTGGTTCACGTCGAGCTGGCCCATGGTTTGAATTAGGTTGGCCATCGGCAGCAC
>JAURMB010000067.1 GCA_030831045.1 Schleiferiaceae bacterium | reverse complement strand
TCACCCGGAGTACCGCTCCACTGTCGAAGCGCCGCACCCGCTGTTTACCTCGTTTGTCGAGGCTGCGCTTCAGCACGCACACGCCTAAATCATGGAACAACGTCCGTTTTTGGATCGCAATCAGCTGATTGGTTTTGCCCTGATTGGGGCCATTTTGCTCGGAACCTCCTACTGGGCCAGCACCATGGAGCCAGCCGCCAAGCCCAAGGCGTCGCCTGAGGCGACGACCCCGACCGCCGCGGCTCAAACCCCTTCGTCATCGGACACCCTTGCCGCCGCGGCCGACACCGTAGCGCCCGAACAGGAGTACGTCCTCGAAAACGCCCAAGTTCGCTACGTTTTTAGCAACCGCGGCGCCCAAATCAAGTACGTTGAGCTCAAAGAATACCTGGACTGGCAGGGCAAGCCGCTTCGGTTAGTCGACGGCAACCAAGTGCTCGAAGGCCTGCCTCAAGACGGAATGAGCGCACAGCAAGCCGGCTCCAAACTCACGTTTGCGCACGCCTCGGGGACCCAATGGACCTTTGAGCTGCCCGCCGAGGGCTACGGACTACGCTGGGGCCTCAATACTCCGAGCAAAACGGACCTTACGCTAACCTGGATCCAGCAGGGAATCCGCCACGAGAAGAGCCAAACCAACGAGACGACCAACTCGAGCACCTACTACTTTGAGAACGCCGAAGAAGAGCGCAGCAGCTTGAGCGACGGTCGCGACGACGACGAGTCAGCCGAAAACGTGGGTTGGGTGGCCCACAAGCAGCAGTACTTCAGCAGCATACTTCAAGCAGATCCGGGTTTTGCGAAGGCCGACATGGAGATTCGCGTCTCCTCAGACACTGCCCATACGCTGAATTTCACCTCAAAGCTCACGCTGGCTGCCGAGAACGGCGCGGTAGCTGCGCAAGGAATTTGGTACCACGGCCCCAACCACTACCAGACGCTCAAGGCCTTTGACCTGCATTTGGACGAGGTGATTCCCTTTGGCTGGGGCATTTTTGGGTGGATCGGCAAGTATGTGGTGTCTCCGCTGTTCAACTGGCTCGATGGCTACGGACTCAACTACGGCATCATCATATTGCTGATGGCGGCGCTCATCAAGCTGGCCCTTTCGCCCTTGACGTTCTCGAGCTACAAGAGCATGGCCAAGATGCGCGTACTCAAGCCCGAGATGGACGAGCTCAACGAGAAGTTCAAGGACGCCGACCCCGCCAAAAAGCAGCAAGAGACGATGGCCCTTTACCAAAAGGCCGGCGTAAATCCCCTCGGCGGATGCATTCCGCAGCTGCTCTCGCTGCCGATTCTGATTGCGATGTTCCGCTTTTTCCCGGTTTCGATCGAGCTGCGCCAGCAAGCCTTTTTGTGGGCCGATGACCTGTCGAGCTACGACAGCATTCTAAGCCTTCCGTTTGAAATTCCGTTCTATGGCGCGCACGTTTCGCTGTTCACCCTGCTCATGGCCGTTTCAACGTTCTTGTACACCAAGTTCAACAATTCCATGACCCCGACGTCGGGCAACAGCATGATGCAGCAGCAAATGATGATCATTCAGTACCTGATGCCGTTCATGCTGCTCGTGTGGTTTAATAACTATTCTTCAGGTCTTTCGTACTACTACTTCATTTCAAACGTCCTCACATTTGGCCAGCAGTGGGTGATTAAGGAGTTTGTGATCGACGAAAAGGCCATCCGCGCGCAGATCGACGAGACCAAGGCCAAGGGCGGATCGCAATCGCGCTTCGCTAAGAAGATGAACGAAATGCTCGAGGCCAACAAAGAAGCGGGTAACCGCCGTGCCCGACGCGGAAAATAGCCCAGGGTTCCCCGTGCTTCGCGTGCTGGCTTCCGACGACGTGGTAGCGCTGCAGCGCGTGGCCGAGGCTACGTTCCGCGAAACGTTTGCGGAAGAAAACACGACCGAAGACCTCGAGGCGTACGCAGCGCAGCGTTTGAGCGCCAAACAGCTCACCGACGAGTTGGCCAATCCCAATTCGGTATTTGTTTTTGCGGAACGCCACGGGGTGCCGCTCGGCTACCTAAAGCTGAATAAAGGAACGGCCCAGACCGAAGACCGCGGCCCGAGCGCCGTTGAATTGGAGCGCATTTATGTGCTTCGCGAAGCTCAAGGTGGCGGAATTGGTGCGCAGTTGCTGACCTGGGCCCTTGCCTGGGCGGAAGCCCAAGGAGCCTCCGAACTTTGGCTCGGCGTGTGGGAACACAACCATTTGGCCTTGAAATTTTATGCCCAGCACGGGTTTGAACCGGTCGGAAGCCACGTATTCATGCTCGGCGACGACGCCCAAACCGACCTCATCCTTCGGCGCCTTATCGGCACCGCTTCCCAAGCCGACCGCGCATAAAAAAGCCGGCGCGAGGCCGGCTTCAAACGTTCTGTCGCGCAACCAACTACTTGTGGTCGATGTGGCCGTTGACAAACAGCACGCCGGGCTCGCCATCTTGACGCGGCGCCCAAAGGAGCGTAGCCACCTCCAACTTTACGTTGGGAATGAGTTGGCGGACTGCCTGCATCTGGATGTCTTTGTTCAGCGGAATCTTGATTACGATGGGCGTGAACTTCGAGCCAAAAATGTCGCCCTCAAAGAAGTCGTTGCCCAGCGGGTTGATGGAGTCCAGTTCCACCCCAAACACGTTGGGCGTAAGTCCTGAAGTCATTGGCACGTGGTCGTGCTGGTAGATGTCCCCGGCAACTTTTTTGGTGAGCGGATCGACCTGACCGGTCCACTTCGACGGCGTTGCGCCTGAACCCGTTGTTACGATGGGCACGGAACTGACCTGGTTGAGGTTGATCACCGGGCCTCCGGCGTTGTACTCTTTGGCGTCGATGTTGGTGACCAGCACATACGACTGCACGTAGTACTGCGCATCCTTGCTGTCCTCAAAAAACTGCACCTTGGGGTACACATAAATCGTGTCGTTGGTAGCGTTCATCAACCACGCGTGGTTAACGCCAACTTTGGGCTCATTCACCAAGGCTCCGGCGATAGGACCCATGATGTCTTGACCGGCATCGGCGTTTTGAACGTAGAAATTGGGCACGCCTGTGGTCGGGAACGCCGTATTCAAGGCCGTCTGAACCGAAGACTCAAAGGGATCGCCCGTGTGCGACGCAAACGGAATAATCAGGGCCTCGTGGTTGACAGTGTCGTTGAACGTATTGATAGCCATGAGCATCGACTGCGCTCCGTTGGGGCAGTACTGGCACCAAGTTCCGGTGGTTTCGATCACCAAAACTTTTTGCTTCGGACTCACCGTGAGCGAATCAGTAATGTACACTTCGGGAAGCGGATCGGGATCTTGGGGTTGGCAAGAAGCCAGGGCAAGCACAGCGAGGCTGGCGGTAGCTAGGTGTTTCATAAACATTCGTTGGGTTAAGCCCAATATGCTGCTAAAATACGCGCTTTTTAGTTCCGATGTACCACCAGCCGCACGGGGAGGTGGTCCGATGCGCCTCCGGCGTAGTTCACGCCTTCAAAGGTTCCCCGCACCCGGTAGCCGCTGGTCGCGGAGTACTTCAGGCCGTAGGGCACCACCGCGCAGCGCAGCGTAACGCCTCGGTCGGCCGCCGTCCACACCCCGTCGAGCGCCTCAAGCCGACCACGGTACGCATAGGTGCCCTGGGCACCGGTCCAATCGGCAGGCCGCATGCCCAAGTTCCGCAGGTACTGCCCCAGCGGCCCATGATCCCCTTCGTTCAGGTCGCCGGTCAGCCCGTCGGGCAGCGATGCCTGGCGCTCCACGATGTGCCGAAGGGCGTCGGCACGTGCGCGCGGCGACGGCGCGCGCTGCGAAGGCAGGTGCACCCATAGCCATGTCACGCTTTGGCCCTCGGAGGTCGTCCAGCGCACCCAAAGGGCTTCGCGAGTGGGTCGTGTTCCGGGCGGATGAATCCAGGCCACCGAGTCCACCCGAAGCCGTTCTGGGTTGTACCAAACGGCTACGTCGATGCCGCGTTCGTCTGGGCTGTCGCGGTGCAGGCGCCACAGGCGCCATTCGGGCGGCCACCGCCGCTCCAGATCGTCGAGCACGTCGGCATTTTCTACCTCGCAAACCCCGATCGCGTCGGGAATTTGGCCGCCCGCCGCCGCGGCGAGGCCGCGGCCCACCGCATACAGCTTCGCATAGTACCGCTTAGAGTCCCAGCGGTACCTTCCATCGGGAACGAAATCCACATCCCTAGGGCCCGAATTGGGCACCGTATCAAAGAGATTCTGAAGATTCCACCACAAAAAAAGCAACGAATCCTGCCTCGGTTCGACCGCCGCCGCCAAACCTTGCGGTGCCCTCATTGGCTCCGCAGGCGCCGCCTCGCGAACACTCGCTAATCCCGTCCATGCACCGAGCACGACGCCGCCAAACCACAACGTGTTCATGCCCGCAAGCTGCACCCGGCAGTCGGGGAACGCGCTTAAAAGCGGTACAAATTCGCGTCGCCGTAGCTTAAAAAACGGTAGTCGTTCGCCAGAGCGTACTCGTAAACCCCGCGCCACGCGGTTCCGAGGCCGGCTGAAATAAGCAGGAGGAGCGTGGATTGGGGCTGATGAAAATTCGTGATCAACGCCTTAACCACGCGAAACGAATAACCCGGAGCAACGATTAAGGCCGTGCGGAACGACACCACGCCGTGCCCGAGCTTGGTCAATTCCTGCGCGGCCCACGCAAACAGCGCGCACACCTCGGGGTCAAGCAGCTCCCCGCCCTGCGCCGAGAAACCAGAAGCCAGAAGCCCCTCGTAGGGAGCCCACTGATCCACGTAGCTGGGCATGGTTCCGCTGCGCTGCCATTCCCGGGCCCACCAGTAGAGCGATTCGAGGGTCCGGGCCGCGGTGGTGCCCATAGCGAGCACCGGGAGTCCGTCAGCGAGCGCCTCGAGTACGTCGCGCCGAACCACCACCTCTTCGGCGTGCATGTGGTGGTCGCCCACGGCCTCGGCGCTGACGGGCTGAAAGGTGCCGGCCCCCACGTGCAGCGTGACCGATTGGGTGTCGGCGCAGACCTCGCGCCAGCGCCGCATCAGCTCGGGGGTCCAGTGCAGGCTGGCGGTGGGCGCAGCGACGGAGCCCTCGTGGCGGGCAAACACCGATTGGTAGCGGTCGCGGTCGGCTTCGGTGTCGGCGCGGTGCATGTAGGGCGGGAGGGGAATCCGCCCCACTTCGCTCAAGATTTGCGCCCACGTCTGCCCCGACGACCAGCGGAATTCAACCAGAGATTCGCCGTCCCGCTGGGCTAGCCGCGATGCGGTAAGTCCGCACGGGTGCTGGAGCACCACGCCGTCCTTCCACTTTTTGCTGGGGCGCACCTTGCACCAGGCTTGGAGAACAGACGCTTTGGCCATCGCTTGTTCGACCGACAGACCTTCGGCGTCCAGGTAGAAGAGCTCTATGTGCCCTGCTCCGCTGGGGCGCGGCAAAAAAATCCGTGCGGGAACCACCCGCGCCTCGTTTACCACCAGACGAAACGGTCCCCACGAAGCCACAACCTCGGGAGCGTCGCGCACCCCGAGGTCGCGAATCGTTCCGCGTTCCCAAACCAATAGCTTGGCGGCGTCGCGCGGATCGCAGGGCTCCTGGGCAATGCGGTCGTCGGGTAGGGGGTAGTCGTAGTCCGAAATGCGAAGGTGGCGGGGATCCGTCGTCATGCCGGCAAAGTTCGTTCAAAAGCCGGCTGCGCTACCTTCGCTGCATGCAGCCCACGGTAGTTTTGAGCGTCATCAACGACCTGCACAGCGACCAGCGCGTGCACCGCACCGCGACCTTGTGGGTTGAACGCGGGTACCGCGTCGTGGTGGTGGGGCGGACCTACCCCAATCCCGCTCCGCTCCAGCGCCCTTACGAAACGCACCGAATGGCGTGCCGGTTTAATCGCGGACCCCTGTTTTACCTGGAATTCCAGGTTCGGCTTTGGTTCGCACTAAAGCGCCTGCGCCCCGACGTGTACCTCGCCAACGACCTCGACACGTTGGGGCCCAACGCGTGGTGGGCCATGCGCCGTGCCAAGCAGCTGGTTTACGACAGCCACGAGTACTTTTTGGGGGCACCCGAGCTCGAGTCACGCCCCTTGGTTCAGCGCCTTTGGCGCGGAGTGGAGCGCTACGGAATTCCGCGCACAGATTTTCGGGTGACCGTCAACCCGAGCATCGCAGATCAGTACGCACGCGAATACGGCTCGACCTGGGACGTCGTTCGCAACGTGCCCCTCGCTGCAGAACTTCCGTGGGGACCTGACGGCGAGTGGCCGGATGCTGCAGTGCGAAAGCTTGCCGTCCGCGCCGAGTTGGGTCTACCTGCAGACAAGACCCTTTGGATTCTCCAAGGCGCCGGAATTAACGTCGACCGGGGCGCCG
>JAURMB010000007.1 GCA_030831045.1 Schleiferiaceae bacterium | reverse complement strand
GCAACCTGTGGAAGCAAGAGCTGTTTGAAGACATCCAGCTCTACATCACGGCCCGCAACGGCGGGGTGGTGTACCTCGAGTTCCGCCTTAAGACCCTCCCCAAACTCAGCAAGTACTACTTCACCGGGCTCAGCAAAGCCCGCCAAGACGCACTGCGCGAGAAACTGGGCCTGAGCCGAGGCACCATTGTGTCGCAAAACTTGATTCGCACCACCGAATCCACCATCCGCAAGCACTTCATTGAGAAGGGGTACCCCGACGTCAAGGCCAAGGTAACGCCCCTAGCCGACACCGGGTTCGCGCAAGCCGTCGTGCTGCACCTCGACGTCGAAACGGGTCCGCGCCTGCGCATCGACGACATTGTTTTTGAAGGCAACCAGCAGTTTAGCAGCGCCAAGCTCCGCCGGGCGATGGAGGAGCTGCACCGCATGCGCTGGTGGAACATTTTTCAGTCCGCCAAGTACCTCGAAGAAAAGCTCGACGGCGAGCGCGCCCTCATCATCGAGGCTTACAACCACGCCGGATTCCGCGACGCCCGCATCGTGCGCGACACCGTGTACCGCGTCGACGTAAAAGACAAGCCCCGGATTCGCATCGCATTTGCCGTAGAAGAGGGGCGCCCCTACTACTACCGAAGCGTGCGCTTCTTGGGCAATTCCAAGTACGACAATGCGACGCTGCAGAGCATTTTGAAGATCGAGGCCGGCGACAAGTACGACTCCAAGCTGTTGGGAACGCGCGTGAACGGCGACCCCAACGGCAACGACATTTCGTCGCTGTACCTGAACAACGGCTACCTGTTCAGCAACGTGATTCCGGTCGAGGTGCGCGTAGCCAACGACTCGATCGACTTGGAAATCCGCATTCGCGAAGGCCGACCTGCGTCCGTGCGCAAAGTGACCGTGGTGGGCAACGACCGCACCAACGACCACGTGATTTACCGCGAAATCCGCACCCGCCCCGGCGATTTGTTTTCAAAAGCCGACATTCAGCGCACCATTCGCGAGCTGGGTCAGCTGGGCTACTTTGATCCGCGGTCCATCAACATCACGCCGAATCCCGATCCGGTAACGGGTTCGGTAGACCTCGAATACACGGTCACCGAGCAGTCCACCAGCCAGCTCGAACTGCAGGGCGGATGGGGCGCAAACATGGTCATCGGCACGGCAGGCCTGAATTTCAACAACTTCAGCGCGCGCAACCTGTTCAACAAGCAGGCATGGCGTCCACTGCCGTCGGGCGACGGGCAGACCATCAACATTCGGGCCCAGAGCAACGGAACCTTTTTCTCCTCCTACAACTTCAGCTTTACCGAGCCCTGGTTGGGCGGCAAAAAACCCAATTCAATCACGTTCTCGGCCTACCATAACCGCATGAACGCGACGGGACGCACCGACAGTACGGCCCAGCGCATTAGCATTACGGGCGTTACGCTGGGGCAGGGACTCCGCCTGAAGTGGCCCGACGACTACTTCACGCTGTACCACGCGATCGAGTACCGCCGCTTCGACATCAACAACTACCCATTTGGCACGGCCATGTTCAAGACGGGCATTGCCAACTCGGTGGCCTACACCTTCAGCCTTCGCCGCGACAACCGCGACCTGCCGATTTTTCCGACGCGCGGATCGAGCTTGTCGTTCAACATGGAGCTGACGCCGCCGCTGTCGCTGCTCGACGGACGCGACTACAGCAAGCTGACGACCAACGAGAAGTACCGCTTTATTGAGTACCACAAATTCAAGTTTTCGGGCGACTACTACATGCAGCTCGCCAAGAATTTGGTGGCCCGTTCTTATGGCGAGTTTGGGTTTTTGGGCTCCTACAACAAGGACTACGGGCTGCCGCCGTTCGAGCGCTTTTATTTGGGCGGAGACGGACTTCAGAACTTCGTGCTCGACGGCCGCGAAATCGTAGGCCTGCGCGGCTACACCAACTTCAGCCTCACGCCTCCGGGTGGCGGCGCTCTGTACACCAAGTTCACGTCGGAGCTGCGCTACTTGATTTCACCAAGCCCGACGGCGCAGATTTTTGCCCTTGCCTTTTTGGAGGCCGGCAACAACTACAGCAACTTCGCAGATTTTCGTCCGTTTGAACTCAAGCGGAGCGCCGGCGTAGGCCTTCGCATCTTCATGCCCATGTTTGGCCTTCTGGGCGTCGACCTCGGACACGGTTTTGACCCGATGCCCGGCAAGGTGGTCCCGTCAGGATGGCAAACGCACTTCGTTTTAGGTCAGCAGTTTTAAGTAGCATGCGCCGCCTCCTTCTCCTCGTTTTGGTCGCCGCGTCGGCCGCCGCCTTTGGTCAGCGCATCGGGTACGTCGACACTCAGGTGCTGCTCAAAAAGCACCCCATGTATGTTCAGGCTCAGGCCGAGGTCGAGCGCCTTAACGCCCAGTGGCTGGGCGAAGTGCAGTCGCTTTTTGACGACGCTGAAGCGCTGCGCGGACAGCTCGAAGCCGAACGCGTTCTTCTGACCGTAGGCATGGCCGCCGAGCGCGAAAAGACCATTTCTACTACGATCGACAGCGCCAAGGCTCGCCAGGTACGCTACTTCGCCCCCGACGGTCAGCTCTTTTCGAAGCGCGAAGAACTGATTGCTCCGATCCAAGCCCAAGTGGCTGCCGCGATTCGCGAGGTGGCCCGACGCAAAAAACTCGACGTCGTGCTCGACAAGGGCAGCAACCTCGCCGTCGTGTACGCCAACGAATCATTAGACATCACCAACGAAGTCCTGCAGCAGCTTGGCTTCTAACATCCTACCTTTGAACTCATGAAGAAGATTGCCCTCGTACTCGCCCTCGCCATGGCCAGCGCCGCCAGCGCCCAGTCGGTTATTGCCCACGTGAATGTGGACAGCCTGCTCGTGCAGATGCCCGAATACAAAAAAGCCCAAGAAGCCCTGCAAGCCGAGCAAGCCAAGTTTGAGGCCGAGGCCAAAGAAATGAACGCCGAGCTCGAAAAGGGCGCGCAAGCGCTCCAGGCCAATGCCGCCACCTGGACCGAGCTCCGCCAGCGCCAAGAGCAAACCCGCCTTCAGGAGATGTACAACAACATCCAGGAGTACATGCAAGGCGCCCAGGGCCAGCTGCAGCAAAAAGAGGTGGAATTGATCACGCCGGTGCTCGAGAAGCTGCAAGCCGCCATCAACGCCGTGGCCGAGACCAAAAAGGTTTCGTACGTGCTCGACGCCTCGCAGAGCAAAGGCCAGGTGATTTACGCCAAGGGCGGAATCAATCTTGGAGCCGAAGTTCGCGCCTACTTGGCCAAGTAATGCCAGCTGCCGTTGACGAGCCCATTGGGCTCTTTGACTCTGGGGTTGGCGGACTTACCGTCGCCCGCGCTTTAGCCGATCGCCTTCCCGGTGAGCGGCTTCTTTATTTTGGCGATACCGCCCACCTTCCCT
>JAURMB010000066.1 GCA_030831045.1 Schleiferiaceae bacterium | reverse complement strand
CGCCTTCATCAAGCAGTGGTCCGACGAAGCCGAAATTCGCAGCCTCCGCTTTGTGGGCAAAGACGAGGCCGCGGTGCAGTTCCAAAAAGATTTAGGCGAAGACTTTGTGGATTTTCTGGGCTTTAATCCGCTCAGCGACGCCATCGACGTTAAGCTCAAGGCCGACTACGTGAGCCCCGAACAGCTCGCTAAGCTCCAAGAGCGCTTCGCCAAGTCGCCAATTATTGACAATATGGCGTACGACCGCGACCTGGTTTCGGTGATCCACCAAAACGTAGGCAAGATCAATTCAGCGATGCTGGGAGCCGTAGCCGTGCTGCTGCTGGTGAGCCTGATGCTAATCAACAACGCCCTGCGGTTGGCGATTTACGCGCGTCGATTTACCCTTAAAACCATGCAGCTCGTGGGGGCCACCAAGGCCTTTATCCACAAGCCCTTTTTGAAAGAAGGCCTCATTCTTGGCGCGCTGGGCGGACTGCTCGCCGCCCTCCTGCTCGCCACGACCTATGCGGTGCTGATCAACGAATGGCCCCGCCTCGGCATTAGCCTCACCTGGTCGCTTTGGGCCGCCCTCGCGGTGGGCCAACTCGCGGTCGGAATTCTGCTGACCACGGCATCCACCGCCTTGTCGGTGCACCGCTACCTTGCGCTTAAAACCCACCAACTCTACGAATAAATGAAAACGACTTTTCTCTTTGAACGCGGCAACTACGTGCTCATGCTCGCCGGATTGGCCTTGATCGTCCTTGGATTTTTGCTCATGTCGGGTGGCGGTTCTGAGGACCCCAACGTCTACAACCCCGAGCTGTTCAGTGCCCGCCGGATTGTGGTGGCGCCGCTGTTTGTCGTGATCGGCTTTGCCCTCGAAGTGTGGGCCATCATGCGCAAGCCCAAGGCTTAAGCGATGGATTGGCTGAGTGCGCTCATTCTGGGCATCATTCAAGGGCTCGCGGAATTTTTACCCGTGAGTTCCTCGGGGCATTTGGAGCTCGGTCGCTCCCTGTTGGGCCTCGAAATGTCGGGCGAGACCGGGTTGCTGTTCACCATAACCGTTCACGCCGGCACGGCGCTGTCGACCGTCGTGGTGTTTTACAAAGACATCGTGTCGATTTTGGGCGGAATTTTCAAGGGACACGAAGAGGACCGCAAGTTCGCTGGGGCGATTTTAGTGTCCATGATTCCGGCGGGTGTTATTGGCTTGCTCTTCGAGGACCAAATCGAGGGACTTTTTGAGGGCTCCACCTTGCTCGTGGGGCTGATGCTGCTGGTAACCGGCTTGCTGCTGCTCATGGCGGACCAAGCCAAGAAAACCCACAAAAAAGTGTCGCTCGGTGACGCTTTTGCGGTGGGCATCGCGCAGGCTATCGCCATTCTGCCGGGCATTTCGCGCAGCGGCGCCACTATTTCAGCCAGCGTTCTGCTGGGAATCGATCGCGAAAAAGCCGCGCGCTTTTCGTTCTTGATGGTGGTGCCCGTGATTTTGGGCAAAATGCTGCTCGACGTGGTCGACATGGCCGCAAACCCCGAATCGGCCTCAGATACCATGCTGCTCCCGCTGATGGTGGGCTTCGTCGCCGCATTCATCACCGGGCTCTGGGCCTGCCGCACCATGATTCAATTGGTCAAGCGCGCCAAACTTAAGTACTTCGCCTACTACTGCTTTGCCGTAGGCGGCCTCGCGAGTTTGTGGACGGCGTTGGCTTAAGGGTACCCGACACCCTCGACGAGGCGCGGGCCGGATTTTGGATCGCCGTCGACAAACCCCTGGGTTGGACTTCGTTTGACGTCGTCGCCAAGGTGCGCAACGCCCTTAAACGCCGCTACGGAACCCGCATCAAGATCGGCCACGCCGGAACCCTGGACCCTTTAGCCACGGGAATGCTGGTGCTCGCGGTGGGCCGTAAGACCAAAGAAATCGAGTCAGTCATGGCCGGAGCCAAAGCCTATGTAGCCACGGTCAAGTGGGGCGCCGTCACAGCCAGCTTTGACGCCGAGACCCCCGAGGTGCCCACGGGCAAACCGCATCCCGTGCTGAGCGACGAATTGATCTCTGAGCTTAGGGCCGCTTTTACCGGGGAGGTTATGCAGGTTCCGCCCCAATACAGCGCGGTGAAAATCGACGGGGCGCGGGCCTACGACCTGGCCCGCACGGGACGGGTCGCCGAGCTGCGGCCCCGACCGGTTCAGATTGATGCCCTGGAGTTCCGCCCGCTCGACGCCCAGCACTGCGAGCTCACGGTGCACTGCGGCAAGGGCACCTACATTCGCTCGCTTGCCCACGACCTCGGTCAGCATTTGGGTTGCGGAGCCTACCTGACGGCGCTGCGGCGCACCAGCGTGGTTCCGTTCGCCGCCATGCACACCGTCGACGAGGTGCTCACGGCGATTCAGTCGTCGTAGCGCGACGTCCAGAGGTTTTCGCTGAAGTTTTTGGCGCGCGAAAATCCGTAAAGCGCCGTCATAGCCGACGTCGCAAACAGCAGGTAGAAAAAGAAAATAATGCGCACAAACCCCGCGTGCTCGCCGAGCCAGGCTTCGGGAACTAGAGCCGCTAACAGCG
This sequence comes from Schleiferiaceae bacterium, assembly GCA_030831045.1. The sequence goes on along the minus strand of JAURMB010000066.1, from coordinate 7,335 downwards.
CGCAGCAGCCCACGACGCTCCGCAGCATGCTGGGAAACGACCGCAAGGGATACATCAGCACCCGGCGCAGCGGATTGACTTCACCGCCCCATTTGTGCACGAGGTAGTAGTATTTGTTGCCGAGGTCCAGCAGCAGCAGGGGGTCTTTGTCTTGGTAGCTCAAGCGGAACATGGAGGCCGGCGCCACAATTTTGTAGCCGTTGAGGCGCTCGCCTGCGGCCGCGTCGAGGCGCTCCATTGCTGAAACGGCTTCGTAGGGTATGTGGCCAGCAAAGTGGTTGGCATCCAAAAAGCGCAGTCGGTAGTCGACGCATAGCGATTCCAGATGGCGCTCGTGGAGAATTCGGTCCCGATTCATGGCCGAGAGCGGCAGGGCTCCCTGGCGTTGAAAGGGCAATTCGAGTTTGGCCCGCTGCGCCGTGTCTTCGGCCAGCCAGGCTTCCCATGCCGCGCCGTCGCGGGCGCTTCGCTCGAGCAGTATGCGTTCTAAGTCCGTTCCCATAGTTCTTAGGTAACCCCAACGGACCAATTTGGGTTCACACTTGACAAGGCCTAGTTCAAAAGGGTACCTTTGCCCCCTATGAAAATGAAGCTTTCCCATTTTGGCTACGATTTGCCCGAGGCGCAGATCGCGCAGCACCCTGTTGACTTCCGTGACGACGCTCGCCTGATGGTGGTCAACCGCGAAACGGGAAGTATGGAGCACCACTACTTTCGCGACCTGGCTAATTTTTTTGAGCCCCGCGACCTTCTGGTGATCAACAACACCAAGGTTTTTCCGGCCCGCATGTGGGGCAATAAAGAGAAGACCGGTGCCCTAATTGAAGTCTTTTTGCTGCGCGAACTCAACGCCGAAAGCCGCCTGTGGGACGTTTTGGTGGATCCCGCCCGCAAAATTCGCATCGGCAACAAACTCTACTTTGGGGACGACGACAGCTTGGTAGCCGAGGTCATCGACAACACGACGTCGCGCGGACGCACCCTGCGCTTCCTGTTTGACGGAAGCTACGAGGAGTTCCGCCTAAAGCTCAAGGAAATGGGAGAAACCCCGCTCCCCAAGTACATTACTCGCCCGCTGGAGGCCTCTGACGAGGAACGCTACCAGAGCATTTTTGCCAAAGTCGAGGGTGCGGTGGCCGCCCCGGTGGCCTCGCTGCACTTCAGCAAGAACTTGATGAAAAAGCTTGAAATCAAGGGCATTGACACGGTTGAAATGACCATGCACGTGGGGCTGGGCACGTTCCGCCAAGTCGAAGTTGAGGACCTCAGCAAGCACAAAATGGAATCGGAGCAGTTTTGGCTCTACCCTGAAACCGCCGAGCGCGTGAACCAAGCCAAAGCCGAAAAGCGCCGCGTTTGCGCCGTGGGCACGAGCGTGATTCGTTCGCTTGAGTCGTCGACCATTACCGACCACCGCATCAAGGCGGGCAACGGATGGACGTCCAAGTTCATTTTTCCGCCGCACGAGTTCACCGTGGCCAACAGCATGATTACGAATTTTCATGCGCCCCAGTCGACGATGCTCATGCTGACCGCGGCTTTTGCCGGCTACGAACTCACCATGGACGTCTACAACACGGCCGTCAAAGAGGGCTACCGCTTCTTGAGCTACGGCGACGCGTTGCTTTTTGTGTAGCGCGGATTTCGGACCAAAAACAAAGGCCGACCCGAAAGGGCCGGCCTTTTTTGTTGCGCTCCTTCGAGCCTATCGTCCAGCGGCCAGAAGGTAGCCGAGCTTAATACCGATAAAAAATCCGAGGTTCTGGCTGCGGCCATCTTGTGCTTCATCAAGCCGTGCCACGTAGCGCTCTTGGCCGGTTACGGGGTCGATGGTGTAGTCTTCGACGACCACCGGAAAATTAACGTAGCGGTTGGACAGCCCTATGCTTAAATCCACCATGATTCGGTCGCTCGAACGCAGCTGGGTTCCGATCATCAGACCCTGGTCGAAATTCTGCTTGAAGCTAACGAAGTCCTGTTCCGCGCCCGTGAAAAGTTTGCTGTAGCGGCGGTTTTGAATGAAAAATCCGAGGTAGAAACCGTCGTCGTACGAATCCCCGCCCGGAAAAACTTTAATGTTGGCCGATTGGCTCGACCCCGGACGCACCCGGCTGTCGGCACTGTAAAAAGCGTTGTAGTCCCAAAGAACGGCCTCGTTGATGAACGCATCGAGGCTGTTGTGCGTGGTGAGTCCTAGTCCGCCCTCTACGGTAACGTAGGGGCTTAGTCGGTACTCCAGCGAGACAGGGTAGTGCCCGGCAAAGAAGGGAGCGACGTTGAATTTCAGGGCGGTAGGGTAGCGGTCGAGCTGACGCTGGCGCGCGCGTTCAGCATTCCGGCTACCGCTCGAGGAGGTGCTGGTGGTGCCGTCGACGCTGTAGCGTTTCACGGTAACCTGTGCTGTTGCCGTAGTTGCTACGGTCACGGCTAGGAGGGTCCAAAGGAGGCGTGCGTTCATGGAGTAAAGATACTTTGCCGGATTTCGGCAAAATTCTTGCCATTAGAAATGACGTACTTTTGAATTTATGAACCGATTGACCTCTTTTCTACTGCTCCTGATGCTGTTTGGCAGCGCGGGCCTGCACGCCCAAACTCCCCAAAGCCTTGAAGTGCGTTGGAGCCGTGGCTACAAGGACCGCGAAATCAAATTGGACTACGTTACCAGCCTGGATTCGGCCTATTTTATGACCTACGGAAGCTTCTACAAGGTGCTCCGCAAGCCCAAGAACTACTTCGCCCGCTACGATCGCGAAACCATGACGCAGGTTTGGCAAATCGAAGAAGTGATCGACCGGTACCGCGATGCGCCGGTTTCGTTTCACAGCATGGTAACCTTTGGCCCTACTACCTACGTGTTTTATCAGGCCTATTCTAAGGTTGACGATCTTCGGTACGTGCTGATGCGGACGATTGACGCCGACGGCACCATGTCGGACTTCCATGAGCTCGTGCGGATTTCGGCCAAGCGGTGGACCATGGGCAGCTTTCGAATTAGTTGGAACCACCATGCTACGAGCTTTGCCATCGTGAGCTTTCCGGGAGAAGATCGCAAAGAGGACCTGCGCGTCGAGGTCAAGCGTTTTGACCGGGAGGGGAACCCCATTGGCGGCGCTTCTGTTCAAATTGACCACGAAATGCGTCGGGTAGGCTTGGCTGATGTGGATTACGCCATCAACGGCGACGTTTATGTTCTCGCTTCGCGCAGTCCGGACCGCGAAAAGAACGAAAAATTAAAGCTCTTCGCACCCAATCTTGAATACTTCATCTTGCATGCCAACCCCAACGACGAAGAGTTTCAAGAAGTGGACCTCGGCATGAAGGACAAGTTTGTGGTGGGCGGCATCGGCGTCGAGACCGACCAAGTCGCAGGCAAAGTCGCGATCAGCGGTATGTATTCTGACAAGCGCTACGGGTCAACTAGCGGAATGTTCTACATGACGCTTGACCAAAAGACGCTCGAGCGCAGCTCCTCAGATTTTAAGAACCTCAAGGATTTTGAGTACCTCAACGACGGCCGCCGCGACGGCACGGCCCGTGCGCGCCGCAAAGGCCTGGCCAACGAAACCTATGTGTTCCGCGGAATTTTGCCGCGCGAAGGCGGCGGCAGTTTGGTGCTGATGGAAGACTACGACTTAGTCGTGGTAACCAACCAAACGCGCAACGGAACCACCACCACATACTACTACTACTACGATAACATTTGGGCGATGATGGTCGACGCCGAGGGCGGTATCGAGCGCGTTTCGGTGATTCCCAAACGCCAGTACACGGTAAACGACGGGGGGTACCGCTCGGGGTTCCTGGTGGCCCGCGACGGGGAGAACTTCACCTTTTTGTTCAACGACGCCAAGGGCAACGACAAGCGTTGGGCCGAGCACCAGGCTCCGCGCGTCATGAACAAACCAACTGCTGCCGTACTGGCGCACGTTACGTTGAAACCCGATGGAAGCCTCGACTATGCGCCGCTGATCGACAACCGCAAGGAGCGTGCGGTGCTCATTCCGCAGCGCGGCAAGAGCTACATCGGACTCCCCGGCGAGGCGGTGATTCCCGGCCTCAAGCGCCGCAAGTGGGTCTTCATGAGCCTCCGTCCCGAGCGCAACTAATGACCGGCAAGCCCGACTTTCGGAGCCTTCGCCGCGAGGAGGTTCGCGCGCACTTTGCCGCGTGGGGTGAGCCGGCGTACCGTGCAGACCAGGTGTACGATTGGCTGTGGGCCAAGGGCGCACAGAGTTTTGATGACATGTCTAACCTGCCCAAGGCATTGCGTGCCAAGCTGGCCGAATCGTTTGAATTCCGCCCGCAGCGCATCGAGTCGGTGCAGCGGTCCAGCGACGGCACGTTAAAAAACGCGGTGCGCCTTCACGACGGCCTGGTGGTCGAGAGCGTGCTGATTCCGACCGAAAAGCGCATCACCGCCTGCGTTTCGAGCCAGGTGGGCTGTGCCATGGGCTGCGCGTTTTGCGCCACGGCCCGCCTCAAGCGCATGCGCAACCTCGAGCCCGACGAGATCTACGACCAGGTACGGGCCATTCACGACCAGGGGCAGACGGAGTTTGGGCGTCCGCTCACCAACATCGTGTTTATGGGCATGGGCGAACCGCTGATGAACTACAAAAACACCCTCGAGGCCATCGACCGCATTACCTCGCCCAAAGGGCTGGGGCTGTCGCCGAAGCGCATCACGCTGAGTACGGTGGGCTTGCCGAAAATGATCCGCAAGCTGGCCGACGACGGGGTCAAATTCAACCTTGCGGTGTCGCTTCATTCGGCGCGCGACGAGGTGCGCGCGCAAATCATGCCGGTGAACGACGTAGCCCCGATTGAGGAACTTCGGTCCAGTCTGGAGTACTGGTATTCCGGCACCAAACGCAAGGTGACGTTTGAGTACGTGGTTTGGCGCGAGGTGAACGACCAACCCGAAGACGTGCGGGCCCTCGTTGAACTCGCCAAACGGGTTCCGTGCAAGGTTAACTTGATTGAGTACAACGCCATTGGCGACGAGCGCTTTCGCCAGGCGGCGCCCGAAGCGCTTCAAGCCTACGTTGACGGACTGGCGCGCATTGGCGTCGTGGCCAAGGTCCGCCACTCGCGGGGCAAAGACATCGATGCGGCCTGCGGTCAGCTAGCGAACAAAAAGCTCCCGGCGGAACTTACGTCTAGTGACTAACGTCATCTGCGGCGCCGAGCTGTAGATGCTACCTTTGCCGCTATGACCAAATCCACCGTAATGGATGCGCTTAAGCAGGTTGCCAATGCTAGCGGCAACGGAACGCTTGTAGAATCCGGCCACGTTAAAAACGTTCAGATTTTTGGCCACGAAGTCGAGCTCGACGTCGTGAGCGACAGTGCGGCGCTCGCCCAAAAGAAGCGCCTCGAGGTCGACTTGCTCAAAGCGGTGCACCGCATTGACCCCAAAGTCGCGGTCAAAGTGAACCTTGAAGTGCGCACGCCGGCTCCGGCCGAGAACGCTAATGTGCTGCGCGGCAAGCCCATTCCCGGCGTCGAGCACGTGATAGCCGTCGCGTCGGGCAAGGGTGGGGTGGGAAAGTCTACGGTCACTGCCAACCTCGCCGTTTCGCTGGCCGAAATGGGCTTTAGCGTTGGGGTTGTCGACGCCGACATCTACGGGCCGAGCATGCCCATCATGTTTGACGTGCAGCGCGCCAATCCGGGCGGAATCGAGGTCAACGGCGTGCGCAAGATGGACCCGGTCGAGGCCTACGGCGTGAAAATTATGTCGATTGGCTTTTTTGCCGGAACCGACCAGGCCGTCGTGTGGCGCGGACCAATGGCGACTAAGGCCCTCAACCAAATGCTCCAAGAAACCCACTGGGGCGAGCTGGATTTTTTGCTGGTCGACTTGCCTCCGGGCACGGGCGACATCCATCTGAGCCTCGTTCAGGCGCTTCCCGTCACGGGTGCCGTGGTGGTGAGTACGCCCCAGGCCGTGGCCTTGGCTGATGCCCGCAAGGGGGTGGGAATGTTCCGAATGGACGCCATTCAGATTCCGGTCCTCGGAATTGCTGAGAACATGGCCTACTTCACGCCGCCGGCGCACCCCGACGAGCAGTACCACATTTTTGGCCGCCACGGCGCCCGCAACCTCGCGGAGCAGCTCGAGGTGCCCTTTCTCGGCGAGCTCCCGCTGGTCCAAAGCATTCGCGAGGCCGGAGACGTGGGTCGCCCCGCCGCCCTGCAGCAAGACGGAGTCGTTCGCGAGGCCTTTGTAGAACTGGCTCGCAACGTAGTTTCAGCTTTGGCGGACCGCGTAACCAACCTTCCGCCCACAGAGGCCGTGCGCATCACTACGATGGCCGGCTGCAAAACCACCAAGCGCGACGTATGAACCTCGAAGCACGCGTAGAAAAGGCACTTGCCGAAGTGCGCCCCTTCCTCGAGAGCGACGGCGGAGGTATCGAGCTGGTGAAAATTGAGGTTCCGCGCGTGTTTGTGCGGTTGTTGGGCGCTTGCCACGGCTGCAGTGTGAACCAAACGACCTTGAAGCTGGGCGTCGAGAACAGTGTGCGAAGTCACGCACCCGAAATCGAAGAGGTCGTTGCTTTAGATCATGGAGCCTAGCGTCGTTGTACTTCTCGCGGGAGATTCCGGCGACGGAATTCAGTTGCTCGGAGGCCAGATCGTGCGCGCTGCAGCCCAGTCGGGCCGGGACGTGCGCACCCTTTCGGACTTTCCGGCCGAGATCCGTGCCCCGCAGGGTACGGTGAGTGGTGTTTCAGGTTTTCAGTTCCGCATTGCGGGCCACGCCATTCAGGACCCCGGTGCCCTCGCGGACTGCTTTGTTGCGTTTAATGCAGCCGCGTACACGAAGTACGCGAGCCAGCTGAAGCCCGGAGGCCTTTTGTTGGCCGCCACAGAAGGTTTTGATGCGCGCAGCCTCGCTCTAGCCAAGCTGCCCGCCGACGCCGACCTCTTGGCTGCTGCCCGATCGCGCTTTCGCGTGCTCGAGGTTCCGGTTAAAGACCTAACCTTAGGGGCCTTGTCGGAGGTCGCCCTAGGACAGCGCGACAAAATGCGCGCCCGCAACATGCTGGTTCTGGGTGTGCTAACCTGGATGTACAGCATGCCGATCGAGGTGGTCGAGGCCGAGCTTAACGCCCTATTTCGCGGAGACGAAACCAATGTTCGAGCCTTCAGGGCGGGCCTTCACTTTGCCGAGACGCTCGAAATTCAGGACTACCGTGTGGTGCTGGATCGGCACGATTCCGAGCGCGGCACGTTTCGCACGATCAACGGTTCGCAGGCGGTTGCCTTAGGATTGGCCGCAGCAGCCCACCAATTGGGACGCCCTATGCTCTACTCGAGCTACCCGAT
>JAURMB010000065.1 GCA_030831045.1 Schleiferiaceae bacterium | reverse complement strand
GAGTTCGAAAAAGAATTCGACATCCAAATTCCTGACGATCAAGCTGAAGGCATTCAAACTGTAGGTCAAGCAATTGCCTACATCGAGACCGCCAAGGCCTAATTTCGTTCTATGGAACTAAAACGTGTCGTAGTCACGGGCCTCGGTGCCCTGACCCCGATCGGTAATACTGCTCCCGCATTTTGGGCGGCCCTCCTCGAGGGCCGCAGCGGGGCGGGACCGATTACTCGCTTTGACGCGTCCAACTACAAAACGCAGTTTGCCGGCGAGGTCAAAGACCTCAACGTCGAAGACTTTATTGAACGCAAAGAGGCGCGCCGTATGGACCGCTGCACCCACCTCGGGCTTATTGCCGCCGAGGAGGCTGTCGCAGATTCCGGATTAGAGGCTTCGAACCCCAACAAAGACCGCGTTGGCGTCATTTGGGGTTCGGGCATTGGCGGCCTGGACACCTTCACCGAAGAATTCGGCAACTACTTTAAGGGCGACGAAAACCCGCGATTCAACCCCTTCTTCATCCCCAAAATGATCGCTGACATCTGCGGCGGTTACATTTCGATGAAGTACGGGTACCGCGGACCCAACTACACCACCGTTTCAGCCTGTGCGTCATCGACCAACGCGGTCATCGACGGCCTGATGCTCATTCGGTTGGGCAAAGCCGACGTCATCATCACCGGCGGTTCTGAAGCCGCGGTATCTCCGGGTGGAATCGGCGGATTTAATTCAATGCACGCCCTCTCCACACGCAACGACGACTACGCCACGGCCTCGCGTCCGTTTGACCAAGACCGCGACGGATTTGTGCTTGGTGAAGGCGCGGCCGCACTGGTCCTCGAGGAGTACGAACACGCCAAAGCGCGCGGAGCACGAATTTATGCGGAACTCGTCGGCGGCGGTCTTTCTGCAGATGCCCACCACCTAACGGCCCCCCACCCCGAGGGTTTGGGCGCCCGCAACGTGATGCGCAACGCGATCGAAGACGCGGGATTGACCCCCGAAGACATTGACTACGTCAACGTTCACGGAACCTCAACTCCGCTTGGCGACATTGCTGAAACCAAGGCCATCAAAGAGGTTTTTGGAGACCACGCCTACCGCCTTAACATCAGCTCGACAAAATCGATGACCGGCCACTTGCTGGGTGCTGCGGGTGCTGCCGAGGCTGCGGTCGCTGTTCTGTCGGTGTACCACGACGTGGTGCCCCCGACGATCAACCACTTCACCGACGACCCCGAGCTCGACAACAAGCTGAATTTCACCTTCGGTTCGCCCCAAAAGCGCAGCGTACGTGCTGCCCTTTCCAATACGTTTGGGTTTGGCGGGCACAACGCCTCGGTGATTTTCAAAAAAATCTAAATGCTTCAAGCGTTTCTTCGGCTGTTCCGCCGGGTGCCCTCCGAGCACCGCGCGGTCCTCGCCGCCGTTACCCAAATGACGGGTCTGCGGCCCAACGATCCCGGTATGTACCTCGCGGCCTTTCGCCGCAAAGTAAAGTCTGACGCCAACCAGCGGAGCGCCAACATGCGCTACGAACGCTTAGAATACTTGGGCGACGCCGTGCTGGGGGTGCTGATGGCCGAATACCTGTACGAAAAATACCCCAACGGCGACGAGGGCTACCTAACGTCCATGCGGTCCAAGGTGGTGAGCCGAAAAGCCCTCAACCGAATCGCCGAAAAAATGGGAATTCCCAAGTGGATGGATCAAGGCCGCAACCGCAACGGGCAGGCCTCCTCGGTTCCGGGCAACACCCTTGAAGCCCTTGTCGGGGCCGTCTACCTCGACCGCGGTTGGAACGCTGCGCGCTACTTGGTGCACCGCAGAATGCTCGATCCCTACGTCAATTTTAACCACGTCGAGACTGAAATCATCAGCTACAAGAGCTTTTTGATTGAGCACGTTCAAAAGAAAAAACAGCGCTTTCAGTTTGACGTTGTCGACGACCAAGGGGGCGACAAGAACCGCTTCACGGTGGCCTTCGTGCTCGACGACGTCGAAGTGGCCACGGGTACGGGCCAATCCAAGAAAAACGCCGAAGAATCTGCCGCTCGTGCGGCCTGCAAAACTTTGAAAATTGGCACGGCGACTCGTTCTCGACGTCGGTGACGACGCGCTTCCCGAAGTTTGGGCTTTGAGCACGGACCTCGACCCGGTTCCGCTCGTTTTTCGCTTGAACGACCGCCTGGGGTGGTCCCTGGGGCGCAGCGACGACTGGGTGCGCGATTTGCCCAGCGGCCGATTTGCGCACGCCCTGTTTCGCTTTGAAGACGGTCCGCGCAGCTATGCCCTGCTGTGGAATGCCCCGCACGAAGCCAACTTAACCGCACCCCAACCCGAAGTCCCCGGCCTTTTTGGGGAGCTCGAAGCCGACCCCTCGGCCCAGCTGTTCGTGCGCCGTCCGCGGGGAATTAACGCCTTCTTAGTATTTGACCCCCCATTAAGTAGTCAAGAAATCGTAGGTTTGCAGCGCCACCTCAACGACGTTCCTGGATTGCTTGGCTGCAACCCCCGCACAAGCCTGACGCCGAACGAGCACGCCCAATTTGTGTTTGAACCCCTTAAGGATTCCGATCTGTGAAACGGACTAAAATCGTCGCGACCCTAGGTCCCGCCTCTTCTTCTGAAGAAGTACTCAAGCAACTCTTAGACGCCGGTGTGAACGTATTCCGCGTGAATTTCTCGCACGGAGCGGCCGACGACCACCGAGCTACCATTCGACGCATTCGCGCCATTTTGAAAGAAACCGGCCACCACGCCGCCGTACTTGCCGACCTGCAGGGCCCGAAGCTCCGCGTGGGCGTAGTAGAAGAGGGCGCCGTGCTTGCCCCAGGGGACCGCTTGACCTTCACTACCGTGAAGTGCGAGGGAACCAAAGAGCGCGTCTACATGACCTACGAGCAGTTTCCGCGCGACGTGCGGGTGGGCGAAAACGTGCTGCTCGACGACGGAAAACTGGTGCTTAAGGTCCTTTCTACCAACGGCAAAGACGAGGTCGTGGCCGAAACCATTCAGGGCGGACCCCTCAAGTCCAAAAAGGGGGTAAACCTTCCGAACACGCGGGTTTCGCTGCCCTGCTTAACCGAGAAAGACCTCGCCGACCTCGACGTGGCCCTTGAAGAAAACGTAGACTGGATCGGGCTGAGTTTTGTGCGCAACGCCGCAGACATTCACGAGCTCCGCGCCATTTTGAATGCCCGCAAGCACCACGCCGGCATCATTGCCAAAATCGAAAAGCCCGAGGCGGTGTCCGACATTGACGCCATTCTCGAAGCCACCGACGGCGCCATGGTTGCCCGCGGCGACCTCGGGGTTGAGGTGCCGATGGAGTCCGTTCCGCTCATTCAAAAAATGATTGTGCGCAAGTGCATTGAGCTGGCGAAGCCGGTTATTGTGGCCACCCAAATGATGGAAACCATGATCGACAGCTTGACGCCTACCCGCGCCGAAGTCAACGACGTGGCCAACGCCGTAATGGACGGCGCCGACGCCGTAATGCTGAGCGGCGAGACTTCGGTGGGTCAATACCCCGTTCAGGTGGTGCAAACCATGGCCCGCATTGCCGAGGCGGCCGAGCGGGCTTCGTCGTTTCGCGGCAAGGAGCACAAGCCGCTCGAAGACGTGGCTGAACGGTTTATTTCTGACACCATTTGCTACTACGCGGCCAAAATGGCCAATACGGTAGAGGCCCGGGCCATCTGCACCCTTACGTTTTCAGGCCATTCGGCGCAGCTGATCTCCAGCTTCCGTCCGCAAAGCCACATTTACGCGTTTACCGCCAACTACAAGATTTTGAACAAGTTGTCGCTTCATTGGGGCGTGCGCGGATTTTACTACGACAGCATGGAGTCGACCGACGCCACGTTTGTTGACATCACGAAGCAGCTCAAGGCCGAAGGTTTGGTGTCTGCGGGGGACCGAATCCTTCAGTTGGCGTCGATGCCGATCGAAGCTAAAGGAACGACCAACACGATTCGGGTTAAGGACGTTCAGTAGGGCGGCGTCCCACCCGCGCGACCTCGCGACTAAAGGTTGCGCAGCAGCCGCACGTCGTTTTCAAACAGCGCGCGAATGTCGGGAATGGCGAACCGCTGCATGGCGATGCGCTCCACGCCCAATCCGAAGGCAAACCCGCTGAATTCGTGCGGATCAATGCCGCAGGATTCCAGCACCGCCGGATCAACCATGCCGCAGCCCAAGATTTCAAGCCACCCGGTTCCCTTGGTCATTCGGTAATCCGTTTCGGTTTCAAGGCCCCACCAAATGTCCATTTCGGCGCTGGGCTCCGTGAACGGAAAATAGCTGGGCCGCAGGCGAATCGCGGTCCGCTCTCCAAAAAAAGCTTGCGAAAACTCGAGGAGCGTTTGCTTCATGTCGGCAAACGACACGTTGCGGTCGATGTACAGCCCCTCGATTTGGTGAAACATGCAGTGGCTGCGCGACGAAATGGCCTCGTTGCGGAACACGCGGCCCGGTGCAATGATGCGAATCGGCGGCGTGCGTGCCTCCATAGTGCGCACCTGGACGTTGGACGTGTGGGTGCGCAGCGCCCAATCGGGGTTTCGGGCCAAAAAGAACGTGTCCTGCATGTCGCGCGCAGGGTGCTCCGGCGGAAAATTCAAGGCCGTGAAGTTGTGCCAATCGTCCTCCATTTCGGGGCCCTCGGCCACGGCAAAACCCATTCGGCGAAAAATGTCCACGAGTTCGTTGCGCACCTGGCTTACTGGGTGGTGGCTGCCGGGAGCCACGCCCCAACCGGGCCGGGTGACGTCTTCAGCGGAAATTCGCACCTTGGGCTTGGCCGACGCCAGTGCCTCTACTTTAGCTTCCACCGCGGTTTTGAGCTGATTTAGGAGCTGGCCAACCTCCTTGCGCTCCTCGGGCGCCACCGTCTTAAACGCGGCAAACAGGTCGTTCAGCACGCCCTTGCGGCCGAGAAAGCGCAGGCGTAGGGCCTCAGCCGCTGCTGCGTTCAAAAGGGTCGCTGACGCAACCTCGTGGAGGTATTCCTGGATTTTAGCCTGCATCGTCGGGGAAACTGCTATATTTGCTTGCTTTGTCGCGCAAAACTATGCTAAAGCAAGTGAACTACCGGATCCTTTCTGCTGCCGCCCTC
>JAURMB010000064.1 GCA_030831045.1 Schleiferiaceae bacterium | reverse complement strand
CTTGGCTCCGGGCTCGTCGATGTGGGTCGATTGGGGCGACGGCCAGCGCGACGTGCGGGGTTTTGGCGGAAGCGGTCCGCCCCAGCTCAGTTTCAGCCACACCTACGGCGCCGCGCAGATTCGCTACCGTATTTGCGTCGGACTGCAAACCAATCAGGGATGCGCTGACACGCTGTGCTTCACGGTGCTGGGCAGTCCCGGCATGGAGCTGCCGAACGTTTTTACGCCCAACGCCGACGGGCAAAACGACCAGTGGGCCCCGAAGTACCAGGCTGTCGATTGGGCCGAATGGGAGGTGCGCAACCGCAATGGGGCCGTCGTGGCCACGGGCACGCGACCTGAGGATTTTTGGGACGGCAGCGTGAACGGCCGAAACGCGCCTGCGGGGGTGTACTTCGTAGTGGCTAAGGCCAAAAACGTCAATGTGGTCGACCCAGTCATCTTGACGGGGGCGCTGCATCTGATGCGCTAAACGCCGAGCAATGCGGCGACTTCGTGAAGGTTTTTGTAGCTGCGGCTGGCCGCGCTCATGCTGCCCAGGCTTTGGCGCAGTTCCTGCTGCTGGTGCGCAGCGAGGTCGGTCCACGGGGTCATTTCAACGCGCACACTAAAGCCGGTCCACCCGTGGCCAAGGGCTTTGAGAACTTGAAATTCGGTGCGGAAGAAGAGCTCATCGGCCGAGCGCGCCTGCGGCCGAACGTAGTGCGGATGCTGGCTCAACGATCCAAGGGAACTTAGGGTCCAGACGCCGCGCTCAAAGTGGCCGCGCTTCATGGCGGCCGTGATGCCTGCACTCGCGGCGCGCAGCGCTTCGCCGTCGGCAACCGGCGCGTGGACGGCAGCAAAATCGAGGCCGAGGTTGGCGGCGGGCCGAAATCCGCTCGGAAAAGCAAACGCAATGCCCCGGAGCACCCCGTCGTGAAGCAGGGCAAGGTCTTCGCGGCACTGCAGCGCAAGCGCTTCGAGGCCATCCGACGCCAGACCCAATTCAGCGGCAAGCAGGGCAAGCCCCTCGTCGATGCCTGATTCGCAAGCAACCAGGTCGGGGCGCAGGGGCCCGGAGAATTCCGCGCACTTTTGGCGGAGGAGCAGCGCGTCGGGTGCGCCAGCGCGAAGCGGAGCCTCCGACCGAACGAGGTCGGGCTTGACCTCAAAAGGAACGGAGACGAACCGCATGCTTCGTATTATGGAACGAGGATAACCCGCTGCGAAACCGGCCCCCAAACCGTGGTGGCCTGAAGCACGTAGGTGCCCGCGGGCAATCCTTCGGTGTCGAGGGTTGCGGTTCCCGTGCGCAGAACACGGCCCTGCAGGTCGCTCAGCTCTACGCGGTCCACGGCGACGTTGCTCGCCCAGGTTAGGCGCGTTCCGCGCACCGCGGGGTTGGGCAGCACGTGAAGGGCGAGTTGCGGGTATTCAATGCTCGTAAGCTGGCTGGCGTCGATGACCTGAAGGGTCCAGCCCGCTTGGTTTTTGAAGACGAGGAATCCGGTGCTGTCGATGGTGATCGAGTCGCAGTAGGTGTCGGTGCAGGTAAACCCGTTGGAAGTGGTCGAGGCCATGGTCACGCAGACTCCGTAGGTGCCCGGAGCCGTATAAAAGTGGCTGGGGTACGCGCCGGTCGCGGTTCCGCCGTCACCAAAGCTCCAGGCGTAGGCCGTTGTGGTGGTGGCCGCAGGGCCCGAGTAGGTGGTTGAGCAGGCGTTGACCAGGTGCACGAGGCCAGGGTTGACTTGGTTGGAGTCCGGCACAAAAAGCGCGGCGCACGTCAAGGGCGTACCCCCGCCTCCGCCCCCACCGCCCCCGGCGGAACAGAGCACGAAGTTGCAGGTCCAGGTCATAATAAAACCGGTGTTGGGGCTGTAGTTGAAGGTGTTGCTGATCGGCAACCCCGTGCAGTTAAGCGTCGAAACGACCACGGTGCCCATCACGCTGGGGAGCTGCAGGGAATCCCCAAAAAACCCCGACGACGAGGTCGTGTAAACATAGGTTACGGCGCTGCCGGCAGTTCCGGGCGTTGGAGTCGCCGTAACGGTGACGAGCTGGTTGGCCACGGGGGCGCCCGAAGAATCGGTTACGGTGCCCATCAGCACGGCGACCGGGGTTTGGGCCTGAGCGAGCAGGCTGAAGGCGGTAAAAATCAGGGTGTACAGGTGCTTCATAGGGGCTAAGGTAAATCCTACGGCGCGCTGCGCCTGAAAATCTGCTACATTTAGGCCTGTGTACCGCGTGACTGCGACTTTTGGATTAGCCATCATGCTCTGGGCCCTGCTCGGCGCGGAATTTAGCCTCTTTTGGAACAGCACGACGGCCAAGCGGAGCCTCGCCCAGCGGGTGGCCGCCGGAGAAGCGCTGGAACGCTGGGTTCTTACGGCCGACGAATATGCGGCGCTTCATGCAGACGCTGACGAATTTTGGCGCGACGGTCGCCTCTTTGACGTGATGCACGTCCAACGTCTTTCGGGCGGACTGGTGGCGCTTCAAGTGTTTGACGACAGCTTTGAAACCGCGTTAAGCAAGGTCGGGCGCAAGCTCTTTAAACGACGCATCGACGATTCGCAGTCGCCTCCGGCCGCGCTGGGCCAATGGGCGAGTTGGCATGCAGTACTGCCCTTAGACCGTAGCACGAAAATTGCATGGTGGGCGTGCACCCCCTCGTGGGAAGTGCCTCAAAATGAAGGTAAAGAAGCAAAATGGAGCGCTACGCTTCCGCAGCCGCCGAACGGGCCTGCGGTTGCTTGACGTCTATTAGTTTCTTTAACACATTGAAAATGAAAAATTTATCTATTTGGGCCGGATGGGCCCTTCCTGCAGTATTGGCCGCACAAACGGCGGCACCTTCGCAAACCCCCGATACCCTGGACCTCAGGGAAGTCGTTATTTCGGCGTCGCGCTGGAAGCAAACGGCAGAACACATTCCGGCGCAGGTCGCGGTGGTGGTTCCGCGCCAAATTGCGCAATTTCAGCCGCAAACGGCAGCCGACCTCCTCGGACTGTCGGGCAAAGTGTTCATTCAAAAAAGCCAGCAGGGCGGCGGAAGCCCCATGATTCGCGGCTTCGCCACCAACCGCCTGATTTATTCGGTCGACGGAGTGCGCATGAACACGGCCATTTTTCGCTCCGGAAACATTCAAAACGTCATCAACCTCGACCCGTTTGCAATGGAGCGTACGGAGGTCGTTTTTGGTCCCGCCAGCGTGATGTACGGCAGCGACGCCATTGGGGGCGTTATGAGCTTTACCACCCTGCAGCCCGAAATGGGGGCACGGGGGGTGCGCGGCCGCGCCAACCTGCGCTATTCTTCAGCGAACCGCGAGCAAACGGGCCACATAGACCTGCACTACGGCGGACCGAAGTGGGCCGGTATCACCAGCGTCAGCCGCTGGGACTTCGACCACCTTCGCCAGGGAAGCCGGGGCCCACGGGACTACATCAAGGCGCGCTACGTGGAGGTTACCCCCGATGGCGACGTCGTGCGCATTCAGGCGGATTCGCTGCTCCAAATTCCGTCGGGCTACCAGCAGGTGAACGCGATGCAAAAGCTCGTTTTTGCGCTAGCTCCTGGCTTGGAACTTCAGTACGGCGGGCATTTTTCGTCGACCTCGAAGTACGGCCGATACGATCGCCACAACCGGGTGCGCAATGGTCTTCCGCGCTACGCCGAGTGGGACTACGGTCCCCAACGCTGGCAAATGCACAACCTCGCGCTGAGCCGAGAGGCCAAGCGACGGCTTTCGGATGCCTGGACGCTGCGCGTGGCCGCCCAGCGTTTTGATGAGTCGCGCATCGACCGTTCGCTTAATAAACCCCAGCGCACGACGCAGACCGAGCACGTCGACGCGTACTCGCTTAACGCCGACGTCAGCAAAAAACTGAGCGCAAAACACCATCTGTTTTATGGCGCTGAAGCCGTTTGGAACGCGGTGGCCTCCACGGGAAGCGTAACCGACATCACCACAGGGGCGGTGGCGCAGGGGCCCTCGCGGTACCCGCAGGCTACGTGGTTCTCGGCCGGGCTTTATGCGACCGAAGCGTGGGAGGCTACGCCCAAAGCCACGTGGACAGCCGGCATGCGGGCCAACGCGGTTGGTTTGGATGCGGATTTTGCGTCGAATTTGGCGTTTTTTCAGCTTCCGTACGCTCAGGCTCGCGTTCGCGACGCGGCAATGACAGGGAGCTTTGGGGTCACCTACCGTCCGCTCGAAGATTGGGTGGTAAAGGGCAACCTGGGTACCGCGTTTCGCGCGCCCAACGTCGACGACCTAGGCAAGTTTTTTGACTCGTCGCCGGGCATGGTGGTGGTTCCCAATGCCGACCTGAAGTCGGAGTACGCGTACAATGCCGACGTCGATGTAGCCAAGCTGTTTGGCACGTGGTTGAAGCTCGATGTGGCCGCATATGCAACGCGGCTCAAGAACGCGTTGGTGCGCCGCCCGTGGACGATCAATGGGCAAGACAGCATGATGTACGGCGGCGAGATGAGCCGTATTGAGGCCCTACAAAATGCTTCTATGGCTCGGGTTGTTGGCGCCTCATTGGGGCTAGAGGCCATGCTTAGCGCACGGTGGTCGACCCGTCTTGCCTACAACGTGCAGCACGGGGTCGAAGAACTGGACAACGGCGAAGTGAGCCCATCTCGCCACGCCGCCCCCACCTTTGGGTTGGCCAGGCTGACGTACCGCCGTGGCCGCGTGCGCGCCGACGTGTACACGCAGTTTCAGGGCGCCCGCCGCAACGACCAACTGGCCTGGGAAGAGCGGGCCAAAACCGAGATGTATGCGCTCAACGCCGACGGTTTGGCCTACTGCCCAGCATGGTACACGCTCAATGCGCGCGCCAGCATGGAGTTTAAGCGCGGACTCAACCTAAACGTGGGACTTGAAAACCTTACCGACCAGCGCTACCGGCCCTACAGTTCGGGGATTTCGGGAGCTGGCCGCAACGTTGTCGTGGCCTTGGCTGCGCGGTTCTAGGTTGGTATTCTGATGCGCGGGCCTCAGAGCTTCGGCTTTGGGGCCCGCTGCTATTGAAGGGCGGGGCGAATGCGCTCGCCAATGAGCTCGATGCTGCGCAGCAGCTTTTCGCGCGGAAGCTCAGCGTTGTCCATCTGAAAGGTGACGCGGTCAACCCCTCCGAGGGCTTCGGCGTGGCGCAGAATTTTCTCGCCGACTTCGTCGGGGTCGCCGACCAGAAGCGCCCCCGTCGGGCCATTTTGGGCGTCAAACCGCTCGCGGGACACCGGCGGCCACCCACGCTCGCGGCCAATGCGGGTAAACGTCTTGGCGTAGCCGGGGAAGTAGTCGTTCACGGCCTCTTCGCGGCTCGGCGCCACGTAGCCCAGCGAGTGGAGGCCAACCTTGAGCTTTTCGGGCGCATGCCCCGCTTGAGCCCCTGCGGCGCGGTAAAGGTCTATGGCGCGGCGAAAGCGATGTGTTTCGCCGCCGATGACGGCTACCATGAGCGGAAGCCCGAGGAGCCCCGCGCGCACAAAAGACTCGGGAGTTCCGCCCACGCCAAGCCAAATGGGGATTTCGGCCTGAATCGGACGCGGATGCACCGCCTGGTCGCGCAAGGCCGGACGAAATTTGCCCGACCAGGTTACGCGTTCTTCGGCGCGCAGCTTGAGGAGCAGCTCGAGTTTTTCGGCGAACAGCGCGTCGTAGTCGTTAAAATCCAGCCCAAACAGCGGGAAGGACTCGGTAAAGGATCCGCGGCCGACCACCATCTCGGCCCGCCCGTTGCTCACGAGGTCGAGCGTAGCGAACTGCTGAAAAACCCGCACCGGGTCGGCGGCGCTGAGCACGGTAACGGCGCTGGTAAGCTTGATGCGCTGGGTCCGCGCGGCGGCGGCAGCCAAGATTACGGAAGGAGCGGAATCCAAAAATTCTGCGCGGTGGTGCTCGCCGATGCCAAACACGTCAAGGCCAACGCGGTCAGCTGTTTCGATGCGCTCGAGGAGGTGCTGAATTGCTTCAACGGGCGGCTGGTGTTCGCGGGAGGCGAAGCTGTCGATTCCGAGTTCCATGGGCGGGAGAATTATGCGTTCAAACGGTTGAATTCCAGGGCTTTTTCAATCCAAAAATCGAGGTCCGCATCGAGGTCAAACGAGTCAGCGTCGATGAATAGAAAACCGCGGAGTACGGTCCCCGTGAAGTCCATTTTACGGCTTCCCGGCAGCGACAGCAGAGGTTCGTAGTTGAGCTTGCCCACCCGGACCATTAATCGATCTTCTGCGGTAGCGCGGTCAATGTCGATCCCCACACACATGGCGTGGTGCACCATAAAAATGAGGCCGCCCATCATCTTTTTCTCGACGACCGGAAGGTGCTTTAGCCGGACTCTAATGCGGTCAGCCTGATGCTCGCTGTAGGGCATAAGGAGCTAGTTATTTCCCGAATTATCGGAGATGCGAACGAGGACTCCTTTGCGCTTGACGATGTTTTGGTAGTCCCACTGAATGTGGCGTGCCTTCTCGAGCCAGCGCACGAGGTCTGATTCGATGACGTCGTCGACCGACTGGTAAAACCGCGAAGCGTCTTTGAATTTTTTACCGCGCACGTCGAGCTGGGGCTCGTCGAAATCGGCGCCGCTCCAGAACATCAAGCGAAGTCCGCGCTTTTGAACGCTAAAACCCACGATGGGGTTGCCGTTGAGAAACCAAACGGGGTGACGGTGCCAAATTTTGAGGGTTGCGCCCGATAAATGCCGAGATATTAACGCTAAAAGCAGGTCGCCAAGGGCGCGGTTGGGCGCTTCAAGGCCTGTTTGGTAGTTTACAACAGCGGCATCCATGCACTAAATGTACGCGCCGTGCGGTGGCGGGGCACCACGGCGCAGAGCTGGCTAGTTCTTAACCAAGCGAATCAGCTCAGAATGTTCGTCGGAGCGAATTCGCGCGAAGTACACTCCGGAGGCCAGGCCTGAGGCGTCGAGGGTGAGGGTGCCTGAGCCGGTAACGCGATCGAGGATGCGGCCATTGAGGTCCACGAGCTCGATGTAGGCAGATTGGCGGTCGTCGGCCGCAAAGGTCCAGAGCTGTGAAGTGGGGTTGGGATAGACGCGAACACGGTTCGTGGCACCCTCGTTGCCGGTACCCAGAGGAATTCCGGCGTATTTGACGTCGTCAACGTAAAAGATGGAGTTGGCAGAGCCGTTGCCCACGTTGGTGCTGCCTGCTACGAAGTCAAATAAGAACACGAGCGAGGGCATGTCGCTGGGTACGCCAGCAAAGTCAAAGGTGAGGGTTTCCCAATCTCCCGACTTTGTTGTTTGCACGCTTCGCTCAACACCCCAAAACGGTTTTTCGGTCTTGAGGGTGACGTAGGTGCCCACCGGAGCTGAGGTCCAGACCTTCATGCTCAGGACGGTGTGCGTGGCGAAGCTCAGGTTGTTCGAAAAGGTAATCTTCGTTCCGCCAAACGGGGCGCCGCGGTAGCGAATGAGTTTAGCCACGGTTGCACTCGGATTATCGACATTTTGGTGGGGGTTGGTCACCACGGTTGCAAAGGCACTTTCAAAGTCAAAAAAGTGGTCGGTGGTGGCGTCGGACTCAAAGGTGAGGGGTAGGCCACCGAGCATGGGCGCTACGGGATCGGCAACCTGCTTAATGTTGTCGACATAAAAGGTAGCTCCGCCACCCGGAGTGAAGGGCTGCGGCATAATTACGAGGTGGGTACTGCCGCTTGGCGCCGGAATGCCAAAGTCAAAGAGCAAGGTTTCCCACGTGCCCGAAACGCTGGTTACGGCGTCGACTTCTGAGGTGTAGGGCCCTTCGAGTTTGATTTTAATGACCGTTCCCGGGGGTTGGGTGGTAAATACGTCCATGGACAGCACGCTGCTCGCCGCCGTGTTGAAGTTGAGCGAGGACACCCCCACAATTTTACCCCCCGCCCACTGGTCTGCGCTGATTTTTACAATTTTACCCACGTTGGCGCTGCTGTTGCCCTCTCCACTTGGGTTGGCCACTCGGGTAAAGGTGGCGTTGTCGTACCCTATCATGCCCGAGACGGGCGTTTCAAAATCAATAGGGAGCGACTGTGCGGTGACGCAAAACGCAGCAGTGACGCTTAGAGTTAGAGCAAAAATGCGCATGAAGCGGGGTTTTGTGCGCAACGATTTCAACAAAGGCTAACGCGGGTGAATAGGGGGCGCGGACGCCTTGAAGGTCTAAGGTACTTGATTTTCAGCTGGTTTTTGTTCACGAGCCTGCTCCGGGGGACGGGAATGACGCCTTAAGCGGCCTCAATGATCGCGTCCGTCGCGAACGAGCCGTTCAAAGGCTTCGTTCCACGGGGGCACCGAGGCGGCTTCGTAGCCCAAGGATTTGCCCGTTGCAATGTGGCGAAATGCCTTCATGGCTTTGAGGTGCGTGCCGCTGCGCAGGTAGTCGAGCATGGCTTCGCGGCTCGACCAAGCTGTCAAGGTGCATTGGTAGTTTTGGACGCGACGCACTTCGCAAAAAAGATTGCCCTCCGCTTTTTGGGCTTGGCGAAACGACGGAACCGCAAGCAGCCAAAATCGCAGGGTGCCCAAGAAGCCTTTAGGGGTGAGGCCGGTGATGGAAATGTACATAATAGGGATTCCGATTTAGAAAAGGTCCCGGAGCAGCAGCGCAAGAAACACTAGGCTGCCCACGATGAGTTCGGCTCGGTAGCGCGCGATAAACGATTTCATTGGGTGAAGTTCGGGAATTCCCGGAATCTGGGAGCAACAAAAAACCCCACCATCGCTGGCGGGGTTTGTGGGGCTCCTCCTGCTGGACTTGAACCAGCGACCCTCTGATTAACAGTCGTAAACATAAGCCAAATCATGCAAACCAGCAATAAGGTAATTCTCGTAAAAGTAGCTGTAATATAGCGAATTATAGAATTTTTTTGGTGATAGCTT
>JAURMB010000063.1 GCA_030831045.1 Schleiferiaceae bacterium | reverse complement strand
GATCGCCCGTATCAATGCGGGTGCTCGCCTGCACGGATTGTCCTACAGCCAGCTGATGGGCAAGCTCCACGCCAATAATGTTGAACTCAACCGCAAAGTCCTGGCTGACCTGGCCATGAACCACCCGGAAGCGTTCAAAGCCGTTGTGGAGAAGGTAAAATAAATCGAATAGAGCTACTACTACGAAGCCGCCGGTTCCGCGAGGAGCCGGCGGTTTTCTTTTGGGGTAAACGTTTGCCACGGTTTGCGGATGTACATTAGCATCAAATGATACTATCATGTTCGGAGAAGTAGCACTTAATGCGCAGTGCATTAACCACCTAACGCAAATTCACGAGCTCCTCGGGTCGCTCACCTATGCTGGCTTGGGTTCCGCACCCTACGCCAACCGCAGTTTGTATTGGAGCCGCACCGTATCGTCTACGCTACGCATCGAAGGAAGTCCGCTCACGCGCGAACACGTTGACCAAATCCATGCTGCTCCGGCCCGAACCGAATGGGAGCGCGCCGCTCAAAATGCCCTGAGCGCGTACCAGGGGATTAAGTCATTTAACCCGTGGAGCGAACGCTCGTTCAAGAGTGCGCACCTGGCTTTTATGGACGGGTTGATTTCGCGGGCTGGGGTTTACCGAAGCTCCGGAGTTGCCCTGCAGCAAGGCGACCGAATCGTGCACGTTGCCCCACCGGCAACGGCCGTACCGGGCCTCATGCGCGTACTGTTTGCCGGTCTTAAGGCTGCGCAAGTGGGCCCCGTGGTGGCAAGCTGTGTCTTTCACTACGAGTTGGAGTTTATCCATCCGTTTGCGGACGGAAACGGTCGCCTGGGTCGGTTCTGGCACACCGTACTCCTGCGCCAGATCCATCCCATTTTTGACCACCTCAGCATCGAAGAAGTCCTCGACCGCGAACGGGACGCCTACTACCGGGCACTTGCGGCGGCTGATCGATCGGGCACCTCGCTTCCGTTTGTCGAATTTATGCTGGGAATCATCGCGCAAACACTTCGAGCATTTTTAAACGAACGGCCGAGCACGCCGCAGTGCAGCGAAGACCGAATTCAGTACTTCGTCGAATACGGACCTCCAAGCTTTGCCCGAAAAGACTACCTCGAGTTTTTTCCCTCAATTTCGCAGCCCACGGCCAGCCGCGACCTCAGGGTGGGAAGCGACCAGGGTCGCTGGATTCGATCGGGGACGAAGCGGACCGCAACCTACGTTGTGCCTCGACCTAACGAACGTCCGCACCGCGAAGCAGCCAGTGAAGTCCGCCCGCCGCGGCGCGCACGTAGGTAGTTCCGCCCTCGTTCCAGCGCTCCAGCTCACTAACCGGACCGCAGGCTTCACGCAACACGTCTGAGTTAAGAAATTCCGGACGCAGAAACCAGCGCCGGCCCTGGCGAAAGGCGTGCGGGTGCGCGCGCAGGCTTTCGGGCACTCGAGCCCAGGGCAATTCATTGACCGGACCCCACGCGTAGGCCATGGGTTTGGTCTGGGGGGCCGCGAACAACTGGGCGCCCGAGCCTGATTCGACGATGCGTCCGTCGTTAAGCACATCTATGCGGTGGGCCCATCGGGCGGCGTCGCGCACGTCGTGGGCAACCATAACTACCGTACACCGGGTTTTGCGCTGCCAGGCCCCAAGCAACTGCAGCAGGCGTTCCTTGTGGTAGCCGTCGACGTGGCTAAAGGGTTCATCGAGCAGCAGAACGCGCGGTCGTCCGAGCAGGGCCCGACCGATGGAGAGGCGCTGCTGCTCTCCGCCCGATAGGCTGTGGGCGGGCCGCGAGGAATCCATACCGAGGCCCAAGGTGCGCATCATGCGGCGAACGAGGCGGTCTTCTTCGTCGTCTAGTTTGCCCAGCACCAAATCGAGCAGGTTGTCGCGCACGCTGCGGTAGGGCGACAGCCCAAAATCTTGCTTGACCCACACCACTCCGGGGTGACCGGCGATCAGGCGGTCGCGCGAGTGCGGGTTCCGCCCTACCCAAACGTCGCCGGAGTCGGCAAACACCTGCCCCGCAAGGAGCGAAAGCAGCGTGGACTTGCCCGAACCCGAAGGGCCGTAGAGCGCCACCACCTGGCCTGGCGCCACCGACCATTCGGGCACCGACAACAAAAAAGCGCCCCGTGCCAGGCTGAGGCCGTCGGCACGGAGCGCATAGGGGTTGGCCACGACTAGAGGTGAATTACCTCGCCGTAGGCGGCGGCAGTGGCCTCCATCACGGCTTCAGACATGGTTGGGTGCGGGTGAACGGCTTTGAGCAGCTCCATTCCGGTGGTCTCGAGCTTGCGGGCGGTCACGATTTCGGCAATCATCTCGGTGACGTTCGCGCCGATCATATGGGCCCCGAGGAGCTCGCCGTACTTCGCGTCGTAGATCACCTTGACAAAACCGTCTTTGGCGCCGGCGGCCGAAGCCTTACCCGAGGCACTAAACGGAAACTTACCGACCTTCACCTCAAAACCGGCATCCTTCGCCGCTTTTTCGGTGTAGCCGACGCTGGCAATCTCGGGCGAACAGTACGTACAGCCCGGGATGTTGTTGTAGTCCATCGGCTGCGGATGGTGTCCGGCAATCGCCTCCACGCAGATAATTCCTTCAGCCGAAGCAACGTGCGCCAGGGCTTGGCCCTTGACGATGTCGCCGATGGCGTAGTAGCCCGGAATGTTGGTGCGGTAAAAGTCGTCAACTACCACGCGGCCCTTGTCGACGGCGATTCCAACCCCCTCAAGACCAATGTTTTCGAGGTTAGGCATCACACCCACGGCGCTCAGGACCACATCGCAGTCCATCGTGTGCTCGCCTTTGGCGTCGGCGTAGGTGACCTTGCAGCCCTTGCCCTTCGTGTCGACGGACTTCACTTCGGTCCCGGTGAGGATCTCGATGCCCTTCTTTTTAAACGTTTGCTCGAGCGCCTTGCTGACCTCCTCGTCCTCGTTCGGAACAATGCGCGGCAAGTACTCCACGATCGTCACCTTGGTGCCCATGGCGTGGTAGACGTAGGCGAACTCGACGCCAATGGCGCCAGAACCCACGATGACCATGCTCTTCGGCTGCTCGGGAAGCACCATGGCCTCGCGGTACCCGATGATCTTCTTGCCGTCCTGCGGAAGGTTCGGCAGCACGCGACTGCGTCCGGCCGTGGCGATGATGATGTGCTTGGCGCTGATGACCTGCGTGCCCGACTCGCCCTTCACCTCGACCTTGCGGCCTGGCATCAGGGTTCCGTAGCCCATGTGCACGTCGATTTTGTTCTTCTTCATCAGGAACTGAATGCCCTTCGACATTCCGCCCGCCACCTCGCGGCTGCGCGCCACCACTTTTCCGAAGTCGTGCTTAGCATCCTTCACGGTAATTCCGTACTCCTCCGCGTGCTGAATGTATTCAAACACCTGGGCGCTCTTGATCAGGGCCTTGGTCGGAATGCATCCCCAGTTGAGGCACACGCCCCCGAGGCTTTCTTTTTCAACTACCGCAGTTTTCAAACCCAATTGGCTTGCGCGGATCGCGGCTACATAACCGCCGGGGCCGGAGCCCAATACCAGTACGTCGTATTCCATAGCTACAAAGGTAGGTAGGCCACCGCCGAAATCTCGAACCGCGCGTCCTTCGGAAGACCCAAAACCGCCACGGTTTCGCGCGCCGGCTTGGCGTCGCCCATAAATTCCGTGTAAATCGTATTAACGGCAGCAAAATCCGCCATGTCGCGCAAAAAAAGGCTGCACTTCGCGAGGTGCTGGGTGCCCATCCCCTGGCTTTCGAGCACCGCCACCAAATTGGTC
>JAURMB010000062.1 GCA_030831045.1 Schleiferiaceae bacterium | reverse complement strand
GTTTGGGAATGCGCACAATGCGAAAGAGTAGGGATCCAAGGGCCATTGTGCTATGGTTAAGGGGGTTCGGGCAAAAATTCCCGTGGGAAGATAGGGGTGAAAATCCGTAGCGGCAAACAGCCGAAGACCTGACTCTTAGCCGGTGCGCACTCTAGAGGTTCGCGGCAATCTTGGCCGACAGAAGGCAAAGCGGAATACCGCCGCCCGGGTGGGCGCTTCCTCCCACAAAATAGAGGTTGTCGATGCGACGGTGGCGGTTTGGGTGGCGCAAAAAGGCCGCCATAGGCTTGTTGCTCGAGGAGCCATAGAGGGCCCCGCGGTCGCTGCCGGTGCGGGCTTCAATGGTGGGCGGGTCGAGATGGTCCTCGACCTCGATGAAGGGCTCAATGTCTACCCCTAGGGCTCGCTGAATTTTTGCCAGTATGGCGGACCTCGCTTGCGCGCGCAGGGCGAGCCAATCCTGACCGTAGTTCGCGGGGGCGTTGATCATGACAAACCAGTTCTCGCCTCCGGCCGGGGCTTCGCCCTCGAGGTCTTTGCTGGTAATGTGCAGGTAAACGGTCGGGTCGTCGTGCAGCACCTTGCGCTCAAACAAATCGCGAAACTCCGCCTCGTAGTCGTTGGCAAAGAGGATGTTGTGCAGGTCGAGTTCGGGAAACTCCCGACGCAGTCCCCAGTAAAAAATGAAGGCAGAGCTCGATCGCTCCTGGGCCAGGGTTTTTTCGGGCGCAGGAAGGTCCGGCATAAGACGGCGGTAGGTCGGGGTTACGTCCATATTGCTAATGACCACGTCGGCCGTAACGTCCGCACCCTGAACGACCAGCCCGGTGGCGCGCCGACCCTCGACCCTGATGCGTTCCACGCCCTTGCCGTAGTGAAAGACCACGCCCTGACGCTGCGCGAGGGCCACCAGGGAATTGGTGATGGCCACCATGCCGCCGTAGGGAACGAAGGTGCCAAAGCCGAACTCCAGGTGGGGAATCATGCTCAGGGTGCCCGGCGCTTGGTAGGGCGACGAGCCGTTGTAGGTAGCAAATCGATCAAAAATCTGAATGGCCTTGGGCGTGCGGAACCGTTTTGCGTGTACCCCGTGCATGGTTTGGGTCAGCTTAAGGCTGGGCAATGCCGCCAGGGCAGGCAGGGCCTCGAGCCGCAAATAGGTCGAAGCCTGGTGCAGGGAACGCTCCAAAAAGAGGCCCTTGGTCGCCTCGTACTGGCGCTTGGCAAGAGTGAGCTGGTCGATGATGTTGGCCGCAGGCTCCCCCAGGACCCTCTGGGCTTCTTCGGCGAAGGCTGCGGGATCGCTGTGCGCGATCAAGCGGGTACCGTCGTCCCAGAAGTAGCGGCACTCCTCGGCCTTTTTAAGGTAGTTGAAGTATTCACGCGGATTTTCTCCGCAAAGGGTGAAGAGTTCGTCCACCAAAAAGGGCAGGGTAAATAGGGACGGGCCTGCGTCAAAGCGGTATTCGCCCAACTGAAATTCACTGAGTTTGCCCCCGGGGTAGGAATTCGCTTCAAAAACCTGCACCGCATAGCCCTTGCGCGCCCAGCGTATGGCTGAGGCGATTCCGGCGATGCCGGCCCCGACTACGACTGCGGTGGGTTGTTGCTGTTCCATTGTTCGATGGCGCGTCGAACGCTGCCCTGCTCCATTAGCAACGCACGGGATTCGGATTCGTTCAACCCGGTTTGGTCGGCGACCATTCGGGCACCGCGCTCGAGGAGTTTGAGGTTGCTGAGCTGCATGTCGACCATGCGCGAGCCTTGAACGCGCCCCAGCTGGATCATCACCGAGGTGCTGAGCATGTTAAGGAGCAACTTTTGGGCAGTCCCCGACTTCATTCGGGTGCTTCCGGTAACAAATTCAGGGCCTACCACCGCGACTACCGGGTATTCCGCAGCGGCCGCTACCGCAGAGTCGGGATTGCAGACAATGCAGCCGGTCAGGCAGCCCGCGGCACGAGCCTGGTTTAGGCCGCCGACCACATAGGGGGTGCGGCCGCTGGCGGCGATCCCGACGACGGTGTCGAGGGGCTCGATGCGGTGCTCCTGAAGGTCCTTCCAGGCTTGGTCGGCGTCGTCTTCGGCAAATTCCACGGCTTGGCGAATGGCGCCGTCTCCGCCGGCGATTAGGCCCACGACCATTCCCTGCGGAACGCCATAGGTGGGCGGGCATTCTGAGGCGTCGACAATGCCGAGTCGGCCCGAGGTGCCGGCCCCAATGTAGAACAAGCGTCCGCCCTGCTTCATGCGCGGCAGGAGCTGCTCTACCAAAGCCTCGAGGGCGGGAATTGCCTCTGCCACGGCACGCGGCACGCGCTGGTCTTCGGCGTTAATGCCCTCAAGAAGCTGGCGCAGGGTCCAGGTCTCAAGGTGGTCGTGGTTGCTAGGGCTTTCGGTTATCACGTTGGGGCAAATCTAGCGTTTGTAAAGCCTGGCCACATAGTAGCCGTCGCTGTGCGGATGCTCGGGGCTGATGCGAACCTCTTCTCGAAGCTCAAACGCCCCGGCCTTCTCGTCTAAAAAGCGGCGAACCTGGTCCTCGTTCTCGCTGCGCAAAATGCTGCAGGTGGCATACACCAAGAGTCCGCCCGGCTGGAGTGCCGCGGAATAATCACGCAAAATAGCGTACTGAATTTCTCGAGTGCGTTCTAAATGCTCGGGCTGGAGCTTCCACTTGGTGTCGACGTCGCGGCGAATTACACCGGTTCCGCTGCAGGGCACGTCAAGCAGCATTTTGTTGGCCCACGCGGCATGGCGCTGCACGTCGGCGGCAGAGCGGATTACTTCGGTGCGCAATCCCTTGACTCCTGCCCTGAGGGCGCGCTTCTCGGCCTCGCCGAGCTTGTAGGGCTCAATATCCATGCATAAAATCTCCGCCTTTCCGCCGGCCAATGCGGCGGCATGTAAGGCCTTGCCCCCAGCCCCGCTGCAGCCATCGAGGATGCGGTCGCCGGGTGCTGGGTCGAGGTAGGCTCCAATGCGCTGGGACCCGCCGTCCTGCACTTCGTACCATCCGTCCTTGAAGCTCTCGAGGTGCTGCAATCGCGGACGCTTGGCCAATACCAGGGCCTCGGGCGCGACGTCGCTTAGCTCTGCGGCTATTCCCTCGCCAGCAAGGCGTTCCAGCACGGCCTCACGGTTGGTCTTGAGGCTGTTGGCCCTTAAAATTACCTGGGCCGGACGGTTGAGCGCCGCCGCCAAGGCCGGCCACTCTTCCCCGAGTTCTGCGCTGGCCATTTCGTCGAACCAGGGCGCGTAGCTCTGGGCCAATCCCGTTCCTAAATCCGTGGGTTGGGGCATTCCCGATTCTCGCCAGAGCCAATAGGTTTCAAAAAGACTCTTGAGTTGCTTGCGCTTGATCTGGACTTCTTCGCCATTGAGGTGCCAAAGCAGGGTCCACCAGCGAACTATTTCGTAGCTGTGCTCGGCCACAAAGGCTCGGTCACGGGATCCCCAACGCTTGTTGGCGCGCAGGACCTGGTCCACCACGCGGTCGGCATAGAGCCGTTGGCCGAAGGTCCGCTCAAGCACTTCGAGCACCCCTGCGACTAAATTGGGGTGCGGAATCACGATTTTTGGGATTGTAGGGCGTAGAGTTCTGCATAAAGCCCCGGCTGGGCGAGAAGCTCCAAGTGGCTTCCCTGCTGCACCAATTCACCCTGGTCGAGCACTAAAATGCGGTCGGCAAGGTGCACGCAGCTCAGTCGCTGGGTAATAAGTACGGCCGTAAGTCCATTCAATCGAGCTTTGAGGTTGCTCAAAATGGTAACCTCGGTCTCGGTGTCTACGGCACTCAAGGCGTCGTCAAAGAGCAGCATGGGCGGCTGCTTCATCAGGGCCCGCGCAATGCTAACCCGCTGTTTTTGACCGCCCGAGAGGGTAACTCCGCGCTCGCCCACTACGGTCTCATAGCCCTGGGCGAATCCGCGAATGTCCTCGGCCACGTCGGCCAACTCCGCCTGGCGCTCGACGTCGCTGCGGTCCGCATTGATGCTTCCAAACGAAATATTGTCGGCTATGGAATCGCTGAACAAGAAGGGGTCTTGCGGAACCGTGCCTATCGAAGCCCGAAGCGCCTCCAAATCCCAGCGGCGCAGGTCCACGCCGTCGAGCAGAATCCGGCCCTCGATGGGGTCCATAAGGCGGTTCATCAGGCCTACAAGCGTCGATTTACCCGACCCGGTGCGGCCCACCACCACAATGGTCTCGCCCGGATTCACCGCAAACGACACGTTTTTAAGCGCTTGAATTCCGCTGTCGGGGTAGGTATAGGACGCGTTCTCAAAGGTCCACGCACCCTGCACCTCGGCGCGATGGGCATCCTTAGGGGTAGACACTGCCGGTACTACGCGCAAAAAGTCGTTGATGCGCTCCATGGAGGCCTCGGCGCGCTGAATGAGGCTCATCACCCAGCCAATGCTGGCGATGGGCCAGGTTAGAAGGCCCACGTAGTAAATAAATTCCGCGATAACCCCCGGGCTCAGCCTGCCCTCAATCACGCCCTCGCCGCCGATCCAAACCGCCAAGACGGTGCTCAGGCCGACCAGCAGCATCATTAAAGGCGCAAAAAGAGCGTTGACCCGGTACAGATCGCGGTTGAGTTGGTAGCTCTTCTCGGAACTCTCTGCGTAGCGCTGCGTCTGGTCGCCTTCAAGACTATAAACCTTTAAAACGCGAATGCCGCTGAAGGTCTCCTGCGCCATGGTGCTTATGGCAGACTGCTGCTGCTGCACGGCATGGCTGCGCTGGTTGATCAGCGTCGAAACCCGATAAATCGCCCAAACCAACACGGGCATGGGGGCCAGGGTAATCAGGCTCAATTTGGGATCGACCTGAACCATAAAAATCAAGGTGAGTCCGGTCGAAAAAGCCGTATTTATGGTGTACATCACGCCCGGACCGAGGTACATCCGCACGCGACTCACGTCTTCGCTCACTCGGTTCATCAAGTCACCCGTGGAGTTGCGGCGGTAAAAAGTCTGATCCAGAGCCTGGTAGTGCTTATAAATATCGTTTTTTAGGTCGAACTCGATATGGCGCGACATGACAATGAGCGTTTGACGCATGAGAAAGGTGAAGCCTCCGCGCAGGGCGCTGAGAAGCAAAATCAGTGCGGAATAGCCCAACAAAGACTGAAACAGCAGGGTGGAATCGCTCTGAGCGCGAAGCGCTTCTGCCACGGTATCAAAGGCCTCGCGAATGAAAATAGCCGGATAAACTGCAAATGCTGCGGAGGCAATTACAAAAAATATCCCGCCCATGAGGTGCCAAGGGTAGCGAAGAAAATAAGGATTAAGGGACCAAAGGGCGCGCACCCGTCAAAGGTAGTGCCTGGCCCCGCCGCGCTGGCCCCAAATGCACTAGGCAGAATGTACCTTTGAATTATGTTTTTGGCTCCGACCCAACCCCATATTGCCGTGATTGGCCTTGGCTACGTGGGGCTTCCCCTCACCCTGGCTCTGGCGCGCGAATTCCGCGTAATTGGCTTTGATATTAAGTCCAGTCGCGTAGAGGAACTCAACCGCGGCGAGGACCACACCCTCGAGGCCGACCCCGCTGACCTGGCGCAGGCCCTTCAGCGCGGACTCCTCTTTAGCGCGGACGCTGCGTCCCTGGCCGAGGCAAACGTTTACATTGTAACGGTTCCGACACCCATTGACCAGTTCAAGTCGCCCGACCTCAAGCCCCTGCTCGCCGCTTCGGCCACCATAGGCAAGGTGCTCAAGGCAGGCGACGTGGTCATCTACGAGTCCACGACCTACCCTGGTTGCACCGAAGAAGACTGCGTCCCCGTGCTCGAACGGGAGTCGGGCCTAAAATTCAACGTCGATTTTTACTGCGGCTACAGCCCTGAGCGCATTAATCCTGGCGACAAAATCAACACGCTTGAAACGATTAAAAAGGTCACCAGCGGAAGCACTCCCGAGTCGGCCGAATTCGTAGACGGCATTTACCGCCGCATCGTCAAAGCGGGAACCCATCTGGCGCCCAGCATCAAAGTGGCCGAAGCCTCCAAGGCCATCGAAAACGCGCAGCGCGACGTCAACATCTCGTTTGTGAACGAGCTCGCCCTCATTTTTGACCGCCTCGGAATCGACACCCGCGACGTGCTCGAAGCAGCCGGAACCAAGTGGAACTTTCTCAAGTACAGCCCAGGCCTGGTCGGCGGCCACTGCATCGGCGTGGACCCCTACTACCTCGCCCACAAGGCCCAAAGCCTTGGCTACCACCCCCAGGTAATCCTAAGCGGCCGCAGGGTCAACGACTCCATGGGCATGTTTGTGGCCAATAAGGTGGTCAAGCTAATGATTGGCAAAGGATTACCCATTCACGGCAGCAAGGCCCTTGTGCTTGGAATCACCTTTAAAGAGAACTGCCCCGACATTCGCAACACCCGCGTAGTTGATATTGTCTCCGAACTTCAGCAGTTCGGCATGCAGGTCGACGTTTTTGACCCTTGGGCCGAGCCCGACCAGGTGCGCGAAGAATACGGAATCAACCTTGCCTCCGAGCCCGGAACCGGCTACCACGCCGTGGTTCTGGCCGTTGCCCACGAGCAGTTTGCCTCGGTACGCAGGCAAGACTTGGGATTGGCAGCCAACGGAGTCATCTACGACACCAAGGCTTTTTGGCCCCGCGGCGAAGTCGACGGACGCCTCTAGCCTAAAACGCGGAGCCCTTGAACCAAGGGTCAGGTCTGCAGAATACCCGGATTGTAGGCGCGCTCGATTGGAG
Organism: Schleiferiaceae bacterium; assembly: GCA_030831045.1. Next base: position 10,714 of record JAURMB010000062.1, on the reverse strand, counting down.
CCTGGTTGGCAGCCTCAATCCCCATAGAAAGCACCTTGCGGGTGTCAATGGGGTCAATAATTGCATCGATCCACAGGCGCGACGCCGCATAGTAGGGGCTCATTTGCAGCTCGTAGCGCGAACGAATGCGCTGCAGCAGCTCCTGCTCGGCCTCGGGGCTGAGTACTTCGGCCCGTGACTTCTCGATTTGAAGCAGCACCTTTGCGGCCTGATCGCCGCCCATTACCGCAATTTTGGCGGTGGGCCAGGCCACAATGAGGCGCGGATCGTAGGCCTTGCCGCACATGGCGTAGTTGCCCGCCCCGAAGGAGTGGCCCGTAATTACCGTGAACTTGGGCACCACGCTGTTGGCTACCGCATTGACCATCTTGGCGCCGTCTTTGATGATTCCGCCCTGTTCTGAGCGCGAGCCCACCATGAAGCCGGTCACGTCCTGCAGAAAGACCAAGGGAACCTTCTTTTGGTTGCAGTTCGCAATAAAACGCGCGGCCTTGTCGGCACTGTCGGAATAAATTACCCCACCGATTTGCATTTCGCCCTTGCCCGACTTGACGACCTGGCGCTCGTTGGCGACGATTCCGACCGCCCACCCGTCGATACGCGCATAGGCAGTGATGATGGTCTTGCCGTAGTCGGCTTTGTACTCCAAGAGCGAGTCCGCGTCGACGAGGCAGTCCAGCAGGGCGCGAACCGGGTAGGGTTTGCCGTCAACGGGCATGCGCTCGTAAACCAAGTCCATGGGCACCGACGGATCCTTTGCCTCGATGCGGTCAAAGCCGGCCGTTGGCGAGGCTCCCAGCTTGTCGACGAGTCCGCGCAGGATGCGAATGGCGTCGTCGTCGTCCTTGGCCTTGTAGTCGCACACTCCGCTAATTTGGGTGTGGGTGTTGGCTCCGCCCAAGGTTTCGTTGTCGATTTCTTCGCCAATGGCGGCCTTGACCAAGTAGCCTCCGGCCAAGAAAATGCTGCCGGTTCCCTCGACAATGATGGCCTCGTCGCTCATGATGGGCAGGTAGGCCCCACCGGCCACGCAGGAACCCATGACGGCCGAAAGCTGGGGGATTCCCATGCTGCTCATCACGGCATTGTTCCTAAAAATCCGCCCAAAATGCTCCTTGTCGGCAAAAATTTCGTCTTGCATGGGCAGGTAGACGCCTGCGGAATCGACCAAGTACAGAATGGGAATGCGGTTCTCCATGGCTATTTCTTGGGCGCGAAGGTTTTTTTTGCCCGTCATCGGGAACCATGCGCCAGCCTTTACCGTGGCGTCGTTGGCCACCACCAGGCAGGTGCGGCCGGCAATTCGACCCAGCACCACGACCACTCCGGCTGAGGGGCATCCGCCATGCTCGGCATACATTCCGTCGGCGGCGAAGGCGCCAATCTCGACCGAGGGAGCTCCAGGGTCCAGAAGGCGTTTAACCCGCTCTCGAGCGCTGAGTTTGCCCTGTTCGGCGAGTTTCTCCAGGCGCTTTTTGCCTCCGCCTAGAGAGACCTCATTCCACCGACGACGGCTTTCTGCTACTAAGAGCTTGATTTCGTCTGCGTTGCGTTCGGTTTTAAGATCGTGAGCCATCGTTGGATTGGATTCAAGGGTGCACCCCGAAGGTAGGCCTGAACCAGGCCAGACGCCAAGAACCAGAACCGAGTAACCAGTAACTGGTTTCTAGTTGCTCATCCGCCACTCTGCGACCCGAGCCCAGAGTTCTTGCTCGTTGGGGACCGCATCGCTGAGGTACAAAATAAGCCGAATTCCGCCCGGCTGCTTTTGAAAAAGTACGGCGTCGGGTTTGCCGTCACCCATCAAATCGCCGCTCCAAAAAACTTCTGGCGCACAGGTACTGATGGAATCCACCACGCTGCCGAGGGTATCAAACTGGGCCCATTCCCGCTCGGCCAAGCGATGCCCAACAATGAGTTGGTAGTTTAGGAGCTCCGGGCATTCCGCACCAAGGCCTTGAACGGACCCTGTGGCATAAAGCACGTAGTTGCCCCGGTACATCTTGTCGCGGGAGGTGATCGAGCCAAGGTCGCTTTGGCTGCCGGGCATGAGCACCGAGAATCCCTCGCGCACCGGCCCGAGGTCTGTGCTGTCGAGGCGCACCGGGCTTCCAAACAAAAAATGGCTGCCCTGCTCGCGGTTGGTTTTTAGGTCAAACTCCAGGTCGCCCGACCCCGACGGAAACTCACTCAACTCAACCTTGAGGCGCACGGGGCGAAGCGACCAGGTCCCTTCGACGTCATAGATTCCGTACCAAAAAAGAGACAGGTCAAGGCCCCTAATGTCACCTCGATAGTTGAAGGCCTCGGTGGCAACCTGATAACGGCGCTGGCGAATGGCCTCCACCCTCTTGCGCACGTCGCCGCTCGGGCCGCCCTCCTCGAGCCAGACCAGCAGTGAATCCCTCTTAAAACCCATCGAGGTGCGCAGCATGCGGCCCACCAAACTGTCGCTGGGCCATGACCACCTGGCCGAAGCCCAATCCAGGCGCAAAAGCTGGTTGTCGCTGAGCTGGTCCCAACGCTCCGATTCGTCCGCGCGAATGGCGACGGTGTCTCCGGTCTGCTCCCCCAGGCCGAAGGCCAAGGAGAAGCACAAAACCAGAAACCATCCACGCATCGTCTTTAGGACTTTTTGCGCTTTCTAAACCAATCCCAGCCGTAGTAGGCCGCGACCAGAACCAAGAAGGGAATCAAGTAGCTGCGGGGCTTGCCGTCGCCGTGCACCACCGTAAACAAGCGCTCGCTTCGGATTTTATCAATGCCCGATTTGAAGGAATCCATGCTCCAAAAAATGAAGACCGGCTTGCCCACCACATGGGTTTCTGGCACAAAGCCCCAGTAGCGGCCGTCCCAGGAATTGTGGCGGTTGTCGCCCATCATCCAATAGTAGTCCAGGGCAAAGGTGTAGCTCGTGGCGGGCTGTCCGTCCACATAAAAGCGCTCTCCTTCGGGGCCCAAATCGCGGGTCAATTCATGGCCCTCATAAGCATTCACGGCATGCTCGTACTTGAGGTAGGTATCGTAGTTCAGCGCAATGGTCGACCCCTTGGCCGGAATCCACAGGGGCCCAAAATTGTCACGGGTCCAAGAATACACCAGGGAATCGCTGTGCCCTCCCATCGGATTCGGAAAAATCATTCCCCCTGCCACAAAGTTGGAGTAGTACCACTTCAGAGCCTCGGGAGTGCCGGGTGCGAAGGCGGAATCTCCCGCGAGCGCGTCCATCGCAAACATCGTGTCGATACTGGGCATTTGAGCGAACTTGGCCAAGGACTGGCTCGGTATCGTCACCACATACTCCGTCTCGGTAATCTGAAGTACATCGCTGACATTCTGGTTGTTAACCGTCATGTTGGTAACGTAGTTGATGTCAAAATCCTTCTTGAGTTGGCGCGGACTAAACCCCTGCCCCGGACGGGTGCGCACGTAATGGCTAAACTGCGCGTTGCTGCGCTCTGGGAAGGCAACGGCCTCTCCGTCAATGAACACCTGAGTATGGCGCAGTTCCAAACTGTCTCCGGGAGTGCCCATGCATCGCTTGACGTAGTGGTCTTTTTTGTCGGCCGGGCGGCCTGGGTCTTGAGGGAAGTTAAAGACCACCGCATCACCCCTTTGAACCTTGGCCAAACCCGGAAGCCGCAGGTAGGGCAGCTGAACCAAGGTTAGGTAACTAGGCACATTGGCAAAGGGAATCACGTTGTGCATCAAGGGAATACTCATGGGTGTATTGGGCATGCGCAGGCCGTAGGCAATCTTACTCACGACCAAATAATCGCCCACCATGAGCGACTTTTCCATCGACGGAGTGGGGATGTTAAACGCTTCAAACGTCATCATGCGGACGGTTCCGGCCGCCACCACCGCCCAGAGTATGTGGTTTACCCAAAGGGGCATTCGGCTGCGAATTTCGTCGTTGCTTCGAACGCCGCGCTCGAGTTTGGCCGTGAAGTTCAGGTAGCCGAGGTAGAGTCCGCCCGTGGCCGCAGTCAAAAAGATGTGCTTGTTTTGGCGGAAGCCAAACATGTGAAGCGTTTCGTACGCCAAAATCAAGGCCATGGCGTTGTCGACGACGGGGATGTACGCCAAAATCGTCCACCACCAGGGGCGGTCAGCCACGCGCGTCCACACGTAGGTGCGGTAAATGGGCACGAAGGCCTTCCAGGTCGGAATTCCGGCCGCCGCAAAAAAGCGCCAGGTAATCGCCGATCCGTAGAGGTTGAGGAGGAGGTAGTAGAGTAGGTATTCCATAGTCGTTTGAAGTGCTTAACGCGCGGGGCCGTTTGCGTCCGGACGCAGCCACGATGCATAAATTCCGTAGTTTTTGGCGATGCGCTCGACCTCGCCAGCCATAAGTTCCGGGGTGATGTCCTTGACTTTTTTGGCCGGAACCCCAGCAAACACCGAGCCCGCCGGCACGTGGGTGCCCTCCGTGAGGACCGCGCCCGCCGCGACGATGCTGCCCGACTCGACCACGCAGCGGTCCATGACGATGGCGCCCATTCCGATGAGAACCTGGTCGTGCAGCGTACAGCCGTGAACGGTAGCCCCGTGGCCAATGCTGACGTGGTTGCCAATGGTGGTTCCGTGCTTTTGGTAGGTGCCGTGAATAACAGCCCCGTCTTGGATGTTGACCTCGTTGCCGATGCGAATGAAGTTCACGTCTCCGCGCACCACCGCGTTGAACCAAATCGAGCAGCCCTCGCCCATCGTGACGTCGCCCACCACCGTGCAGTTGGGCGCCAAGAAGGTCGACTCGGGAATCTGGGGGTGCAGCCCTCGTACGGGCAAAATCAAGGCTTCCATGCCCGAATTTACGCCGGAACGACGTCGTCGACGAGCGTAGGCAGCATGCGCTGCAAAATGTTCTTGATGCCCTGCTGAAGCGTCAACGTGCTCGACGGGCAGCCGGCGCACGCCCCCTGGAGCTGCACCTTGACAATCTTGTTCTCGTAGCCCGCAAACACAATGTTGCCGCCGTCTTGGGCCACCGCGGGCTTGACGTACTCCTCGAGGATTTCGACGATGCGGGCCTCGATTCCGTCTTCGGGATAGGCTGGGGCATCGGCAGCTGCCTCGGCTGCGTCTGATTTTTTCGGTTGCGGAACGGCCGTCAGTACCGGCTTTCCTTCTTGAATGTGGGCCAAGATGAACTGGCGAAGCTCTTGGGTAACCGCGTCCCATTCGACTACGTTGTACTTCTCCACTGCCAAAAAGTTGGTCGAGATGAACACGTTCTTCACGAACGGAAAGTTGAACAAAGCCGCCGCCAGCGGACTGATTTGCGCCTCTTCAATGTTGGCAAACTCCACGTGGTCGACGTCGATCAGGCGCTTATTGGCCACGAACTTCATCACCCCGGGGTTCGGCGTCATTTCGGCATAAACGGATACGGGTACGCGCTGAATTTCCATAGGAATGCAAAGGTACGGCATGGTACCTTTGGGGCTTGCTTAATTCCCTTACTGTGCCGCCCATGCTGCCCCGCGTCAATCCGACCCAAACCAAGGCCTGGAAGGCCCTCGAAGCCCACGCCGCCGCCACCGCCGACCGCCACCTTCGCGACCTTTTTGCTGCCGATCCCGCCCGGTTTGAGCGCATGCACGTGCGCCTCGACGACCTGCTCCTCTTTGACTACGCCAAGCACCGCGTCGACGAAACCACCCTCGACCTCCTAGCCCAACTCTTCGAGGAATGCGGGGTGGCCGACGGATTCCGCGCCCAACTTGGCGGAGTCGCCATCAACGAAACGGAAGGCCGCGCGGTGCTCCACACCGCGCTCCGCTCCTCCTCGGCCGAAGCCCTACCCGTCGACGGCCAGGACGTGCGCCCCCTGATTGCCCGCGAACGCGAGCGCATGCTCGAATTTGCAGAAGCCGTCCGCAACGGCGACGTCCGCTCGGCCTCGGGCGAAAAATTCAAGCACGTCGTCAACATCGGCATCGGCGGCAGCGACCTCGGCCCCCGCATGGCCGTCGAGGCCCTCAAGCCCTTTGCCCACCGCGGAATCCAGATGCACTTCGTCGCCAACGTCGACGGAGCTGACCTGCACGAAACCCTTCAGCTCGTCGACCCCGCGCGCACCCTGTTTTTGGTGGCCTCCAAGACCTTCACCACCCAAGAGACCATGGCCAACGCTGACGCCGCGCGCACCTGGCTCGTGCAGCACCTGGGCGACCCCGCCGTGGTGGCCGACCACTTCGCGGCCCTCAGCACCAACCTCGCCAAAGTCGAGGCTTTTGGAATTAGCGCTGACCGCACCTTTGGCTTTTGGGACTGGGTCGGCGGACGCTACAGCGTCTGGAGCAGCATCGGCCTTCCCCTGGCCATCGCCATCGGGGCGGACGGGTTCCGCGCCTTCTTGGCCGGCGCCGAGCGCATCGACCGCCACGCTGCCGAGGCCCCGTTCCGCCAAAACATACCCTGGCTTATGGCAGCCCTGGGCGTATGGTACCGCAACTTCCTGGGCGCCGCCTCCCACGCCGTGCTGCCCTACGACCAGTACCTGCACCGCTTCGCCGCGTTTTTGCAGCAAATGGACATGGAATCCAACGGCAAATACCTGGACCGCAACGGCCAGCGCGTGACCTACGCCACCGGGCCCGTCGTGTGGGGCGAACCCGGAACCAACGGCCAGCACGCCTTCTACCAGCTCATCCACCAAGGTACCGAGCTGATTCCGAGCGACTTCATCGCTTCGGTGGTTCCGCAGCACCCGCTGCACGCCCACCACGCCAAGTTGCTGAGTAATTTTTTGGCACAGACCGAAGCCCTCATGATGGGCCGCCCCGAGGCCAGCAATCCCTACCGCGTGTTTGAAGGCAACCGCCCGACGTCGACGCTGCTGTTTGACGCCCTGACTCCGGAGGCCCTTGGCGCCCTAATCGCCCTGTACGAGCACAAAGTGTTTGCCCAAGGGGTTGTTTGGAACGTGTTCAGCTACGACCAGTGGGGCGTCGAACTCGGAAAAGAAATGGCCAATGTGGTGCTGCCGGAGCTCGAAGGCGACGGTCCGATCGGCGCCCACGACGCCTCAACGACCGCGCTCATTCATCACGTGCGCACCTTATCGAGCAAGGCGCTCAGCAGCTGAGCCTCTTCGGCCGTGAGCCGCTTGGGCAGCTCTTCTTTGGTGAACTTGTCGACCGAGCGAATCTGACCGAGCAGCTCGAGTCCGCGCAGCGTCAAGAAGATGCGCGTGACCCGGCGGTCGTCTTTGCTGCCCTTGCGCTCGACGTAGCCCAGCTTGACCAGACGGTCCACCAGGCGCGACACGTCGCTGGTTTTGTCGAGCAGGCGCTCGCGGATCACGCCGATCGCGAGGCCCTCGGGGTGGGATCCGCGCAAAATGCGCAGCACGTTGTACTGCTGCATCGTGATCTTGTAGGGCGCCAGCGCGTCGCTGATGCGTCCCTTAACCCAGTGGTAGGTGTACAGTATATTAATCACCGCAACCTGCTGGTCGTTGTGCCAGTTGCGCTGCTGAATTTCTTCTTGAATGCTCTTACCCATTAGGGCTAAGGTACTTAGAGCTTGAGGATATCTCCCTCTTTTTCCGTTACGCGCTGGTCGATCAGGGCAATGTGCTTGTCGACCATAGCCTGAATCTGGTTTTCGAGGTCCTTGCGCTGGTCTTCGCTAAGGCCGTCTTTTTCCATTCGCTTGGCTTCGTCCATGCCCTCGCGGCGCACGCTGCGAATGGCGACCTTAGCTTCTTCGCCTTCGGCGCGGGCCATGCGGACCAGTTCCTTGCGGCGCTCTTCGGTCAAGGGCGGAATGTTGATAATCACCGCGTCGCCGTTGTTCATCGGGTTAAAACCGAGGTTCGCATACATGATGGCCTTCTCGATTTCCTGAATGAGGTTCTTCTCAAACGGCTGCACAAACAAGGTGCGGGCGTCTGGTGTCGAAATGTTGCTCACCTGCTGCAGCTTCACTTGGCTTCCGTAGTACTCGATGTGAATGCCCTCAAGCATGTTGGGGTTGGCACGCCCCGCGCGGATTTTTAGCAAGGCCTTGTCGAGGTGCGCCATTGCCTTGTTCATGTCGTCGGTCAACGACTCGATCAAAAAGCTGAGTTCTTCTTCCATGGTAAAATCGCTAAGGGGCGGGGCTACGAAACGAGGGTTCCGACGTTGTCGCCGTTCACCACCCGCATCAGGTTGCCGGGCTTGTTCATGTCAAACACGACGATGGGCAAGTCGTTTTCTTGACTCAGGGTAAACGCGGTCAGGTCCATCACGTTGAGTCCGCGCTCGTACACCTCCGTAAAGCTGATGGTCTCAAAACGGGTGGCGGTGGCGTCTTTCTCCGGATCGGCCGTGTAGATTCCGTCGACGCGGGTTCCTTTGAGGATGACCTCGGCCTGGATTTCAATGGCCCGAAGGGTCGCCCCGGTGTCGGTGGTAAAGTAGGGGTTGCCCGTTCCGCCCGAAAAAATCACGACGCGGCCCTTTTCAAGGTGGCGCACCGCGCGGCGGCGAATGAAGGGCTCACAAATTTTGTCCATTTCAATGGCGGACTGTAGGCGGGTTTGTACCCCCGCGCGCTCCAGAGCGGACTGCAGCGCGAGGCCGTTAATCACGGTCGCCAGCATACCCATGTGGTCGGCCTGAACGCGGTCCATGCCGTCGCCTGCGCCTTGAAGACCGCGAAAAATGTTGCCGCCGCCGATCACTACGCCCACTTGGGCTCCGGCGTCGACCACCGACTTGATCTCGCGTGCATAGGTGGTAAGGGTCTCGGAATCAATTCCGTAGGGCTTGTTGCCCATCAGCGCCTCGCCGCTGAGCTTGAGGAGGATTCGGCGGTACTTCATTAAGATGCGAAGATAGCACAAAGGCCGCCCGAGGGCGGCCTTTGAGGTGGTAAAAAGACGGGAGAATTAAACGCCCAAGCCTACGCGGCGGAAGCCGGTAACCGTTGCGCCCGCAGCGGCCGAAGCCACGTACTGGGCCACGCTCTGCTTGCTGTCTTTGATGAAGTCTTGCTCGACCAAGGTGTTCTCCTTGTAGAATTTGCCAAGCTTGCCTTGGGCGATCTTCTCGATCATTTCTTCGGGCTTGCCTTCTTGGCGAACTTGGTCGCGGGCGATCTCGAGCTCGCGCTCGATCACGTCAGATGCAACCGACGTGCGGTCGAGACCTACCGGGTTCATGGCGGCCGCTTGCATTGCCACGTCTTTAGCGGTCTCTGCCACGCCGGCGCTCAGCGCAGCCAGGGTAGCAAGCTTGTTGCCCGCGTGGATGTAGCCTGAAACAACGCCACCTTCGAGGGTTTCGTAGTAGGCGATCTCAATCTTCTCGCCAATGACGCCGGTTTGCTCGGTGAGCTTGTCGGCAACGGTCAACGAACCTTCGTAGGTCAGGGCAAGCAGCTCTTCTTTGGTGCTGGGGAATCCCGCCAGCGCAATCGCAGCCATTTTCTTGGCCATATCTACGTAGCCTTCGTTCTTGGCCACGAAGTCGGTCTCGCAGTTCAGCGAAACGATCACCCCGCGGGTGTTCTCGGCGTTGGTCAGTGCGATAACGGCACCTTCGGTAGCGTCGCGATCCGCGCGCTTGGCCGCAACCTTTTGGCCTTGCTTGCGCAGCACGTCGATGGCCGCTTCAAAATCTCCGTTGGCTTCGGTGAGGGCCTTCTTGCAGTCCATCATCCCGGCGCCGGTCATTTGGCGCAGTTTGTTTACATCGGCAGCAGTAATGCTCATGATAAGGGGTATTGTCGGTTTAGTACAAAGAAAAACCGGGGCTGTTGCCCCGGCGTTAAACTTATTCCGCGGCTACTTTGGCGGCAGCTTTGCTAAGCTTCTCGCTTCCGGGCTTGTCCTTCTCGGTCTTGCGCTGGCTCAGGGCGTCCTTGATCGAGGCCGAAACAGACTCCATGATCACGGCAATGGACTTCGTCGCGTCGTCGTTGGCTGGAATCACGTAGTCAACCAGGTGCGGATTGCTGTTGGTGTCCACCATGGCAAACACGGGGATGCCGAGGTTGCGGGCTTCTTCTACGGCGATGTGCTCGCGCATCACGTCTACCACAAACAAGGCGGCCGGGAGGCGGCTCATGTCGGCAATCGAACCCAAGTTCTTCTCGAGCTTGGCACGAAGGCGGTCAACCTGAAGGCGCTCGCGCTTCGAAAGCGTTTCAAACGTGCCGTCGGTCTTCATCTTGTCGATGTTCGACATTTTCTTGATGGCCTTGCGGATCGTCACGAAGTTCGTGAGCATTCCTCCGGGCCAGCGCTCCACGATGTAGGGCATGTTGAGGGCCTTGGCCGTGTCGGCTACAATTTCTTTAGCCTGCTTCTTGGTAGCCACGAAAAGAATCTTGCGGCCGCTGCCAGCAATTTTGCCCATGGCGTCTGAGGCCGTGGCCAATTTCTTCTGCGTCTTTTGCAGGTCAATGATGTGGATACCGTTGCGCTCCATAAAGATGTACGGAGCCATGTTCGGGTTCCACTTGCGGGTCAGGTGACCGAAGTGAACTCCTGCGTCGAGGAGCTGCTGAATTTCAGGCGTATGTGCCATGGGGTTCTTGGGGGTTTACGTTCGCTAAAAAGGCAACGGCCAAGTAGCGCCAGAGCGATCTTGACCGTTTGGATACTAAACCCAATACTCGGTGCGCGATTAACGCTTCGAGAATTGGAAACGCTTGCGCGCTTTTTTCTGGCCGAACTTTTTGCGTTCAACCATGCGCGGGTCGCGGGTCATCAGTC
>JAURMB010000061.1 GCA_030831045.1 Schleiferiaceae bacterium | reverse complement strand
CCTGAATGACCTTCCACGAGCTGTCGGTCGAGCCGTCGTTGATGAAGAGCACTTCGTAGCGCAGCCCCTGGGCCGTGCACACGCGGTCGATCCACGCGTGCAGCTCTGCCAGCGATTCTTCTTCGTTGAACAGCGGAATAACGAGGCTCAGGTCGAGGTGGCTCACTGGAACTCAGGGCGGTTTTTCTTGGTAACGGCGGCCACGATGAGGCCAATAACAGCGTACATGACGATTCCGACTCCGGTCGATTTAAGAATGCCCATGATCGAGGCCTGCTCGGTGGCCATTTCGATGGATTTTGCTTTGAGTTCTGCCTCGTTGCCGGCGCCCATGAAGGCCATCACGCCCTTGCGCTGGTCCTCGGGCATTTCAGCGAAGCGCTCGTAGATGCGTTCGCCGGTGCGCACGGCGAGCTCGGTATCGATGAGGTTGTGAAGCACCCAGTTGAATCCAAGTCCGACCACCGCCGACACAATCAACGGGAGCAGGTAGGCCGAAAACGCCTCACGAAAGGTCGCGTAGCCCTCGTTGGCTTTTTTGAATTCGCGCACGCCGAAGTAGGGAATGACCAAAATGGCTACGAGCATTAAGATTCCGCCCAGCTGGCTCGACATCCATTCTTCGTTGATGATGTAGGTAACCAAGGTGTAGCCCACAGCGACGGCGCTCACGATGAGTCCGTAGTTGATCGCGATGCGTTTGGTGGTCGTGTCCATAGTGGTTCTGAATTAGGGAGTTTAGTACACAAACTTAAGGATGCCGCGCTGCCCTTCGAGGGCCCAGCGCAAAATACCGGTTCCGTGGCCGTTAGCGCGGAGTTCTTCGCGCGGCGTCGACCGGTCGGTGGCCCAGCGAATTTTGCCGTCTGCGTCGGTCCATTCCGCCCGCGCTCCCTGGGGCAGCCCTTCGATCACGAGGTTGCGTCCGCTGCGGTAGGCCTTGACGCTCGCCGCTTGGGCCGGCTCTTCGAGGCCGATGTAGGTCGTGCTCCGCAGGTAGTGCGTCACGGTTCCGGTGACGTTGGTGCTGTAGGTTAGCGTTCCGCCGTCGTGAATTACCGAGGCGGGGTACTCCAGTTCGTACACGTGAAGCTCGCCGGGTTTGAGGGTGTCCGCTCCTCCGCCCGAAATAAGGGTAACGGCAATCGGCGCATTGAGGGTCGCAGGGCTCAAAATCAAGTCGCCGCTGCCCGGATTAGTCACGACGAGGCGTCGGCGCAGCCACGGACCCACCGCCCAGGACCATAGTTCGAGTTCGATGGTGTCTTCACTCGCCCAGTGTTCCGCAACCGCGGGAAGGCTTGGGCTGCCCGCCAGGCTAATCAAACGCTCCATGATCTGGGGGTAATCCACGTAGGGGTTGCGGGTGTTTTGAAGGGCTGCAATGCCCTGGTTGCGGTCGCGGTCGGCGCTGTCGGGCGGAAACTGCTGGTGCCAGCCTTCGAGGACGGTCGCTTGCTGCGCATAAAAGCTGCTGTAGTCGCCGTAGCGGGTGACGAAGTACATCATCGCCCGGGCGGCGTCGCCCTTGTGGACGTCGCGGGGCTCAAAGACGCCGTTGAGGCGTTTGCTTCCGCCCACCGACCAGGCCGGCGTGCCCGTAACGACACCAAAGGGGTTGTTGCTGCGCTGGGTATTGGCGGTTTCGTCGGTCGGAAAAAGGTGGTGAATGTCAGACTTCATGGGCTCCAGCGAACTGAAGAAGCTCTGCGGAAACGTGTGTTCGCAGTTAAAGTTGTTGGAGGTCGCCCCAGCACGGGTGTTAAAGGTCGCCACCCTACCGGTGTAGATGCACGTGACCTGTCCGGCCACGTTGTCGAGGTTGGCGTACATCTGGTCGCGGGCGCCGTTGTAGCCCAGATTGGTGGTGTTTTGGTTCAATCGGGCCGTGAGCGCAGACTTTAGGTCGGTACCAACCTTGTTTTCGGTGCTGCTGTAGTAGGGCATGCCCCAGCGCCCCTGGGCCTCAAACTGAAGGGCGACAAAGCCGTCGGGACCGTCGGTAGACAGCACCACCGGGAGTCGGTAGTACAGGTTGTGTTCGGGTGTGAAGCGCAGCCACACCCGCGTGGAGTCGTTCACCGCCAGCTGGGTTTGTTCCGGGCGGATGCTCAGCAGCGTGTCGCCCCACTGCGGGCAGCTCCACGCGCCAGTAAGGTTTAGCGCGCGAATGCCTCCGTTGCGGAGCCAAACAGACACCGAATCACGCTGCACTTCGGTTACTGGACCGCGAGCAACCAGGGTTTGCGTGAAATCTTGGGCCGCAAGGGGCGTTGCCGCCGCGGCGAAAAGCGCGCACCCGGCGATAAGTCGTTTTAAACGCATCATACGCAAAGGTCGCACAATCACTGCGTATCTTTGCACTGGGGTAAGGCCTTACGACCAGCTCCTGACGAATCCCCCAGGGTAGAAATGCAGCAAGGGTAGTCGGTTGTAGCGGTGCGATAAGTGTCCTTGCCCTTTTTCTTTTAACTTTTTTGGTTTCGTGTAGCTGGTTTCTTGCTTCCGAGAAGCGCAACGAGTAGCGAGCAACTAGGTACATCGCAAAGCGCAACGAGTAGCAAGGAACAGTGCGAAGCGCTTAATGCAATTAAACACTTAATTATTATGTACATACGGCTAATCACCTTGCCGTAACGGACTTTTGACAGGCACGGCGTTCATGTCCCGCGTGCACACCCAATGTGGAACGAGTCGCAGTGTACGTCGATGGCTTTAACCTCTTTTTCGGAATTCGATCGCGGAATCCGAAGGCCGTCAATTTTGACGTCACTTCGTACGTCCAAAGCCGCTTAGGCTCCAACCAAGTGCTTTCTTCGGTGCGCTACTATTCCGCGCCCCTTATCGGTAGCCCCGAAGCTGAACGCGCCCAGAAGCGCTACTTCGCGGCGCTCCGCGCATCGAACGTCGAGGTCATCCTCGGGCGGTTCCAGCAAAAGACCATGCACTGCGCGCACTGCGGGCAGTCGATTCCGTCATTCGAAGAGAAAATGACCGACGTAAACATCGCCGTCGATGTGCTGGCCGACGGACTCCTGGACCGCTACGACGTGGCCATTCTCGTCACCGCCGACAGTGACTTGGTGCCGCCCATTCGAAAACTGGCGCGGTGCGCGAAGAATAAAAGAGTTGTGGTGTGTTTGCCTCCCAATAGAAATTCAAAAGACCTTAAGAGGTATGCTGAAGGTCATTTTCATATCGATCCAAAGGATCTTTTAAATTTTCAGATGTAAACAAAAAAAAGAGACGCGCACCTTT
>JAURMB010000060.1 GCA_030831045.1 Schleiferiaceae bacterium | reverse complement strand
GCCCTCAGTCAAGCCCTCGAAGCGGCCGCGCCAAGCCACAGCGTCATCGACCTGCGCCGCGCCAAGCCGATTGACCCCAACTCGCTTCACTACTTCGCCCGAAACCACCACACCTGGCACGTCTGGGAAGACGCCCAAGCCATCAACGGCGTGGGCCAAGCCCTCGGAACCTGGCTTCTGGAGCAGGGCTACGGACACATTAGCCTGCACCGCCACGGCTACCGAGACCGTTTTGTGGACCACGCTCCGCGCGAGCAGCAGATTAAGGATGCTCAGCGCTAACGCGCTTCGCATCAGCTCGATAGCAAGGTTGGCTCGTTATCTTTTCGGCTTCTGGTTGCTCGTTACGTGTGCCGCGACGGACAAGAAACCAGGAAACAAGAAACTAGAAACAAGAAACCAGAAACCAGCAACGTGACTGTTCACGCAAAGCCCAGGGCCTCGCGCACCCGCTTCAGGGTAGCTTGAGCCACGGGGCGCGCCTTGGCTGCCCCCGCATGAAGCACCTCGTGTACCGCATGGGGATCGGCCATAAGGCGGTCAAACTCGGCACGGGGTTCGGCAAAGCGCTCCAGGATGACCTCAAATAGCGCCGTCTTGGAATGTCCGTAGCCGTATCCGCCGGCGCGGTAGGCCGCTTCCATCTCCGCAACGCGCGAAGGGCTCGCAATGAGGCGGTAGAGCGTCACGACGTTGCACGTCGAGGGATCCTTGGGCTCCTCGAGCGGCGTGGAGTCGGTGACAATGCCCATGATTTGCTTTTTTAGCTCCTTTTCGGGCAAAAAGATGTCGATGACGTTTCCGTAGGACTTGGACATTTTTTGGCCGTCCGTGCCCGGAATCGTCATCACTGACTCCTGAATGCGCGCCTCGGGAAGCACAAAAACCTCCCGTCCCGTGGTGCGGTGAAACGCCTCCGCGATGTCGCGCGCGATCTCAAGGTGCTGGCGCTGGTCCTTGCCGACCGGTACAAGGTGCGCATCGTACAGTAAGATGTCCGAAGCCATCAGCACCGGATAGTCAAAGAGTCCGGCGTTCACGTCGCTGAGGCGGTCTGACTTGTCCTTAAAGCTGTGCGCGTTCGCCAGCATCGGGTAGGGAGTGAAGCAGTTGAGGTACCACGTGAGCTCGGTACATTCGGGCAGGTCACTTTGGGCATAAAACACCGTGCGCTGCGGATCCAATCCGCACGCCAGCCAAGCCGCAGCCGTCGCAAGCAAATTGGCCTTGCGCGCCTCAGGATCCTTAACCGTAGTCAGCGAGTGCAGGTCTGCAATAAATAAATAGGACTCGTTCCGTGGGTCCTTGGCCAATTCAATGGCCGGAAGAATCGCGCCCAGCACATTCCCAAGGTGCTGGCGTCCGCTGCTTTGGATTCCGGTGAGGATGCGTGCCATGCTGCGAAGTTAACCCCGGCAGCCCTAGCGCTTGGAGCCCCCATCCCGAACCTAAAATGTTTCATTAACATTTTTTATCTACCACCCAATCGCCTAAAGCAAACTGGGGCCCAAACCACCAATGTTCGCGCATAAATGTTCATTTTCAAAACCTTATCAAACTAAAATTTAACCCAAGCCCCATTGCTTTTGTGGATTGTGTTGAATTTTTTTCTACTTTTCCTAAACAAAACACATCATTAAATGTTAACCTAACACAAAATCCACCTAAAACTTGATTTATGCAATTTCTCGAAGTACTCACCATTGATCCGGCCGATCCCGTAAGCTTTACGTTCTTCACGGGCTACATGGCCATGTTCGCCGCCTCGGTATTCTTTTTTATGGAGCGCAGCCGCGTCGCCGACGAGTGGAAGCTCTCGCTGTTGGTTTCTGGTTTGATTACCGGTATCGCAGCCGTGCACTACTACTACATGCGCGACTTTTACCAAGCGACCGGAACGAACCCGATCGCCCTTCGCTACATTGACTGGACCCTTACGGTTCCCTTGATGTGTGTGGAGTTTTACTTAATCACCAAAAAAGCAGGCGGCACCAGCGGCTTGCTTTGGCGCCTGATTTGGGCCTCAGTAGCGATGCTGCTGCTCGGCTACATCGGTGAGGCCTTCTACGCGGACCAAACCCAATCTTGGGTGTGGGGCGCTCTGTCAGGTCTTGCATACTTCTACATTGTATGGCTTGTTTGGAAAGGCGAGGTTGCAACCTTGGCTGCCAACGCAGGCGGAAAAGTTCAGACGGCCGTCAAGGCTTTGGGCTGGTTCGTACTCGTAGGCTGGGCGATCTACCCCATCGGGTACATCGCGGGCACCGAGGGCGGACTCTTCGGCGTGAAAGTGCTCGAAGGCCTGTCAATGGACTTGGTGTACAACATCGGCGACGCCATCAACAAGATTGGCTTCGGTTTGGTAATCTACACCTTAGCTCAAAAGGACTAAGTCTAACCTCGGATTTTGTGCACGGAGCCGCCCCTCGGGGCGGCTCTTTGCATTTAGGCCCGCACCCAACGGTCGCGCAGCACCTCGGCAGTGCGCCAGATTCCGTGCGGAACCGCAAAAAGCGACAGCGAGATAAACGCCGTGCGAATAAGGCGGTCGTCGAGTGCGCTTTCGCCTGAGGCCCAAAAGACCCCGGCCGCGACGATAAACGTGAATGCGGTGGCGCCCAAGACCTTGGTGCGGTGCTCCTTGAGTACCGGCCAAATTTTGCGGGCGCTGTGCAGCGAGTGTCCGCCAACAAAGTAGGCCACGAAGGCCGTCAGGGGCTGAAGCAAACGAAACACCGCCACCAGTACCAAAATCTGCGCAAACACAAAAACGACGTGCCGCCACTGGGTAGACCGCACCGCATAGTGGCCAAAAAGCGTGAACGCCAAGAAAATCCAAAGGCTACGCGCAAACGAAAGGCCTTGCGTCCAATCGGGGCCCGCCCACGAGGTTTCGGCGAGAAGGCCAAAGAGCCGAAGCACCTCGGCTTCGTGAAAAATGCTGGGTGCTAAAACGACGAGCATTCCGCGCACGAGGGTTTCGTGCAAAAACAGCGCAGTGCCTGACTCGGTGGCGGCGTCTTCAGAGCCAAAGTGAAGCATGCTCAACGTCAAGAAGGTTGCGAGCGCCCACGAGGGCGACCAAAACCAAAGCGCGCTAAGGAGCAGAATACTGACCGCATAGTAGCCCAAGGCAGGGCGCGACAGGCCTCCGCGGTCCGTGAGGATGTCCGTGGCCCCATGGGGCATGCCCGTGGCGATTCCAAGGGCTAAAATCAACGGGTGCGCACTGGCCGGAAGGGCAAACAGGACTACTCCGAGAAGGGTGACCAGAAGGAGTTCCGTCACGGAACGAGCCTAAAGTCCAAGCGCAACGGGAAGGTGATTCCCAATCCCGGCTCGACTACTTGAAGCTCCGAATGCCAGAGCTGGAGGGTTTCAGCGTCCCAGTCTACCTTAAAAATAAGGGTGTCGGGATAGTCATAAAACCAAATTTCGCGTTCCACCGGCTTGTACCAATAGGTTCCCACGCGGGACTTGCTGTAGGTGTAGGGCGCCACGCTGGGCAGCAGGTCGGCCGTGAACTGAATCTGGTAATCGACGAGGTCAGAATCGTTTCGGCGAAAAAATTCGAAGCGGCCCGAAACCTCACGGGCTTTGTTGTGAATGCGCACGGGAACCGTCGTATCGCCAATATTCATCGGCAGGTCGGCGGTGTAGGTCACCGAATCCAGGGTCCATCCTGCGGTCAGGCGAGGCAAAAAGGGCCCAGTAGCCTCCGGAGGCAAGCCACCGTTGGGATCGGGATCTTTGCAGCCCAGCAGAACCGCGACCGCTAGAAACCAAAAACCAGTTGCCTTAGCCATTGATGTCGATAAAGCGCTCTACGTCTTTGACCTTGCCAAAAACGACGAGTTCATCGATCTCTTCAATGATCATATCGTCTTGCGGAACCCCTTTGATGTGGGCCACCTCGTCGGTTCCGCCCTTTTGAATAACGGTAACCAAGTTGAGGCGGTACTTCTCGAGCAGGCCAATGTCTTTAAGCGAGCGGCCCACCGTGCTTCGGGGGGCAGCAATTTCAACAATCTCGTAGTTATCGGGCAGGGTAACGCACATCATCATGCCCGGGTTAATCAGGCGCTCGGCGACGTTTTTACCTACCTCTTCTTCAGGCGAAAGAATTTCTTTAACGCCCATTTTTTCGAGGATTTTGCGCTGCGTCTCGCCCTGCGCTCGCGCAATGATGCGCTCAACCCCCAGCTCCATCAGTTTGACGGTGGTCAGCAGCATGCCTTCGAAATTCTGGCCAATCGAAACGACCACGGCGTCCATTTCGAGAATGTTTTGGGCCTTGAGCGCCCGCGGATCGGTTGAATCCAGGACCACCGAATAGGCCACTTGGTCTTTGATGCCTTCGACCTTGTCTTCGTCGATGTCGATTGCGATTACCTCGGCGCCCTTTTCAGAAAGCTTTCGGCAAATGGCGGAACCAAACTGGCCCAACCCGATTACGGCAAATTTGTCCGCCATGGTTTTGAATAACTTACTACGAAAGTACGGAAAGTGCCTGATCCAAGTCGGCCGTTAAATCGCGCACGTCTTCGAGGCCCACACTCAGACGAATGAGTCCGTCGGTTACGCCCGTTTTTTCGCGTTCGGCCTTCGGAATGCTCGCATGGGTCATGGTCGCCGGGTGGCCGGCAAGGGACTCGACGCCACCTAAGGATTCCGCCAACGTGAAGACCTTGAGGGCCGAAACCACCGCGCTGGCCTTTGCGAGGTCGTCGAGGTGCAGCGCAAACGAGACCATTCCGCCAAACTGCTTCATTTGGCGCGCCGCCACCGCATGCCCCGGATGGTCCTTGAGCCCGGGGTAGTAGACTTTGCGCACCGCCGGATGCTTGGCCAAGTGCTCGGCCACGGCGGCCGCTGACTGGCAGTGGCGGTCCATGCGCACATGCAAGGTTTTGATTCCGCGCAGCGCCAAAAAGCTGTCCATCGGTCCGCAGACTGCGCCCGAAGCGTTTTGAATGAAGTACAGGCGCTCAGCCAGGGCCGCGTCGCCCACCGCAAGCAAGCCAAGCACGATGTCGCTGTGGCCGCCCAAGTACTTGGTGGCGGAATGCAGAACAATGTCGGCGCCGAGCTCCAGCGGGCGCTGCAGGTAGGGCGTGGCAAAGGTGTTGTCGACCACCACGAGCGCGCCCACCTTTTTGGCCTCATCGGCCAAGGCCTTGATGTCGAGCACATTGAGCATGGGGTTGGTCGGCGTCTCAAGCCACAGCATTTTGGTAGCTGGAGTGATGAGCGAGCGCAGCTCGGCGGGGTCCGCCAACGGAGCAAAGCTGAACTTCAGGCCAAAAGGCTCAAACACTTTGGTGAAGAGGCGGTAGGTTCCGCCGTAGAGGTCGCTCGTGCTTACGACGTGGTCGCCGGGCTTCAGGAGCTTCATGCAGGCGTCCACCGCCGCCAGGCCGCTGCCGAAGGCGAGGCCGTGGGTTCCGCCCTCGATGGCTGCAATGGCGTTCTCAAGTGCGCGCCGCGTCGGATTGTGCGTGCGGCTGTACTCGTAGCCTTTGTGCACGCCCGGAGCTTCTTGGGCGTAGGTAGACGTCTGGTAAATCGGGGGCATGACGGCGCCCGTCGAAGGGTCGTGGTGCTGGCCGCCGTGAATCGCAAGGGTGTCAAAATGCATAGGGTAAATTTACGTCAATTGAGCAACCGGTTGCGGGTTGCTGGCGAACGGGTTGCGAGCAGCTCGTAGCTATTTTGCGCTACGGCCTACCTTCGGGTCATGGTCGGCCGCTTCGCCCCTTCTCCCACCGGAATCATGCACTGGGGCAACGCCTCCACGGCGCTTGTGGCTTGGCTGCAGGTGCGGGCTGAGGGCGGACGCATGCTGCTCCGCATGGAAGACGTCGACCCGCAGCGAAGCAAGCCCGAGTTTGCCGACGGTTGGCGGCGCGACCTGGCGTGGCTGGGCCTAGACTGGGACGAAGAGGTGGCGCCGCAGTCGCAGCGCGGACCCCGCTACGCGGAGGCCCTCGCCAACCTAGCCGCCCAAGGGCTTGTTTTTGCGTGCCGCTGCACCCGACGCGACATGGAAGACGCGGTTTCAGCGCCCCACGGAAGCTTCAATGGGTCCTATCCCGGAACCTGCGCCGACGGCCGATGGCCGCTCGACGGTCCGGGCGCGCGGCGCCTGCGCTACCCCGAAGACGCGGCGGTCCTGCGCCGCGCCGACGGCGCCAAGTTTCGCGATGAACCTGACTCCACGGAACGGCTGGGGCTTCACGACGCGGTGGTCCTGCGCCGCGCCGACGGCGCCAAGCTTCGCGATGAACCTGACTCCACGGAACGGTTGCGGCTTAACGACGCGGTGGTCCTGCGCCGCGCCGACGGCGCCTGGGCGTACCAGCTGGTCGTAGTGGTCGACGACCTGGATCAGGGTGTGACCCACATTGTGCGCGGCCGGGATTTGGAGGACAGTGCGCCCCTCCAGCAGTTTCTGCACTGCGCCCTCGGCAATCCGCGGCCGCCGCAGGTGGCGCACGCTCCGCTTTGGATGGGTCCCGACGGGCACCGGTTGAGCAAGCGGCACGGGTCGGTGGGCGTGCGGAATTCGGGG
>JAURMB010000006.1 GCA_030831045.1 Schleiferiaceae bacterium | reverse complement strand
CGCGACTACGACATCTACGTCGACAAGACCATGGAATTCAAGATCGTCAAGATCAACCACGAGTTCAAGAACGTGGTGGTTTCGCACAAAGCCCTTATCGAGGCCGACCTCGAAGAGCAAAAGCGCAAGATCATCGGCCAGCTCGAGAAGGGTCAAGTACTCGAAGGGGTGGTCAAGAACATCACGAGCTACGGGGTATTTATCGACCTTGGTGGCGTCGACGGTCTGGTACACATTACCGACCTTTCGTGGAGCCGCATCAACCACCCGTCAGAGGTGGTCGAACTCGATCAGAAGCTGAACGTCGTTATTTTGGACTTCGACGAAGCCAAGACGCGCATTCAGCTCGGCCTCAAGCAGCTTTCTGCTCATCCTTGGGATGCCCTTGATCAATCGATCGCCGCCGGCGACACGATTAAAGGTAAAGTGGTCGTTCTCGCGGACTACGGTGCGTTCATTGAAGTAGCTCCGGGCGTAGAAGGTCTGGTGCACGTTTCAGAAATGAGCTGGGGGTCGCACCTTCGTTCAGCCCAAGACTTTTTCAAAGTGGGCGACGAGGTTCAGGCTTCCGTTCTTTCAATCGACCGCGAAGAGCGCAAAATGTCGTTGGGTATCAAGCAGCTTACGCCAGACCCCTGGGCAAGCATCACGGCGAAGTACCCCGTTGGCTCACAGCACACCGGTAAGGTTCGCAACTTCACCAACTTCGGCGTGTTTGTCGAGCTTGAGGAGGGAATTGACGGTTTGATCCACATCAGCGACCTGTCGTGGCTTAAGAAGGTGAAGCACCCGAGCGAGTTTACCTCCGTGGGCGCCGAACTCGAAGTCAAGGTCCTTGACATCGACGTGGAAAACCGCCGCTTGAGCCTTGGCCACAAGCAAGTAAACGAGAATCCGTGGGACAACCTCGAAGAC
Organism: Schleiferiaceae bacterium; assembly: GCA_030831045.1. Next base: position 11,251 of record JAURMB010000006.1, on the reverse strand, counting down.
GTGTTCGCCGTGGGCAGCAGCCACACGGGAACCGTGAAGTCGACGGCTGACAAAGGTTTCAATATTTGGTTCCCGAACCAAGAGATTGAGGCCTACTGTCCTCCCCGCCACGCAAGCAAAGAAGACAATTCAAGCATTGCGGTAGGTGAGGAGCTGGAGTTCCGCGTAATTGAGTTCAACCGCGATTCGCGCCGCATTTTGGTTTCGCACACGCAGTCCTTTAAGGGCGGTGCCGCAGAAGATGCAGTAGAAGGCGGTAAGGGCAAGAAGGGCGCTGCTAAGGGCGCCGGAGCAAAGACGACCGTACAGTCGATCAATGCGCAAGTTGAGAAGGCCACCTTGGGTGACCTCGACAGCTTGGCTCGCCTAAAAGAAGAAATGGAAGGCAAGGAGTAATTCTGCACCGTTCTTAACTGGTGAAGGCCGCCCGCAGGGGCGGCCTTTTTTGTTTCTTTGCAGCCTATGAAGTTGAATGAGCTAATACGCTGGCTGGAGACGAAGGCGCCCCTTGCGCTGCAAGAGTCCTGGGACCAGTGTGGATTGCACGTGGGCGATCCGCAGCAGGAGGTCACTGGGGTACTGTGCTGCTTGGATGCCGACGAAGCCGTCATCGAAGAAGCGGTTCGTCGGGGCTGCAATGTGGTGCTCAGCCACCATCCGCTCATTTTTAAAGGATTAAAACGGTTGACCGGCAGCAATGCGGTGGAGCGAAGCGTCGCATTGGCGCTCAGGCACGGCGTGGCCCTGTATGCCGGGCACACGAACTGGGATCAGATCAAGGGCGGAGTGAGTTTTTCGCTGGCGCACCGATTGGGGATCGCGGACCCGCAAATCCTTCAGCCCAAGGAAAATGCCTTGCTGCAGTACGTCGTGTACGTGCCCAAGGACCATGCGCCTGCGGTCGCCGACGCAGCCTTTGCCGCCGGCGCTGGGTCTATCGGATCCTACGACCAATGCCATTTTGCTGTCGAGGGCACGGGAACGTTTCGCCCGATGAGCGGAGCTACGCCCTTTTTGGGTTCGGTAGGTACGCGCGAATCCGTGGCCGAGCAACGCCTCGAGTTTACCGTGCCGATCGTGCTTCAGTCGGCGGTGCACCGGGCGGTCTGTGAAGTGCACCCGTATGAGGTTGTGGCGCATTCCTGGATTTCGCTGCGCAGCAATTGGCCCGATGCGGGTTACGGCGCGGTGGGTATGCTGCCCGTGCCGATGCGTTTATCGGACTTTTTGGCGCGCTGCGCGGAATCTTTGGGCGCCGCGGCGATCAACTACCGCAACGTTCCGTTGGACCGCCCGGTTCATCGGGTTGCCGTTTGCGGTGGATCGGGAGCCGATTTCGTGGGCGCCGCAGCCGCGGCCAATGCCGATGTGTACGTTACCGGAGACCTAAAGTACCATGGGTTTCAGGACCCTCCCGGCGACGTGGTCCTCGTGGATGTGGGGCACGGACCGAGTGAATGGCCATTCGTTCACGATTGGGCCGAGGCTATTCGCTCAGAATTTGTTACTTTTGCAGTCCTAATTTCGGAGTCGGACAACCGTCCCGTTCGTACATACCACCACCATGGCTAAAAAGTCACCTGCATCAAACGCCGCGACCACCTCAGTAGAGGACAAACTTCGTGCGCTGTACAGCTTGCAAATTGTTGATCGCCGCATCGACGAAATCCGCAGTCTTCGTGGCGAACTTCCGCTCGAAGTAGAAGATTTGGAAGACGAAATCGCTGGATTAGAGACGCGTTTTGCCAAAGTGCAAGAGGACATCAACCAGGCGAAGACCGAAATCAAGGGCCACAAGCTCATGATCAAGAACTGCCAAGAGAAGATCGCTAAGTACGAAGAGCAGCAGAAAAACGTCCGCAACAACCGCGAATTTGATGCGATTGCTAAGGAGATTGAGTTTCAAGAGCTTGAAATTCAACTTGCCGAAAAGCACATTCGCGAGTTTGAAGCGTCGCTAGAAAGCAAGTCGGTTGCTATGGAATCCGTTGAAGGTAAGCTCAGCGAGCGCAAGAGCCACCTTGAGTTCAAAAAGAACGAGCTCGACACGATTATCGCTGAGACGCAGCGAGAAGAGGAGTTGCTGCTCGCCAAGAGCGAAACGCTTTCAGCTGTGGTGGGCGACGACCGCTTGCTTAGCGCTTACCGCCGCATCCGCGATAAGGTTCGCAACGGTTTGGCCGTGGTGAGCATCGAGCGCGGAGCCTCTGCGGGATCGTTCTTCACGATTCCGCCGCAACGCCAGATGGAGATTGCCCAGCGCAAGAAGATCACGATTGATGAGCATTCGGGACGTATTCTGGTGGATCCGCTTCTTGCCCAAGAAGAAGAGCAGAAAATGGCTCAGGAGCTCGCAGGCATCCTGGGATAGTTCGCTACCTCACAAAAAAAATGAAGCCCGCTCAAGCGGGCTTTTTTGTTGCTTCAATGCTTTTCGGGGTGCGCTTACGCCGTGGGCTTGTGCACCACAAAGAGTGGTTCGCCCACAGGGAGGCGGTAGCGCGCATATTCGTCCGCAGGAATGCGGTCAGCGAGGTCGATGCGTTCTACGCGGAAGCCTGCGGCGGCCAAGCGGTCGGCGTAGTCTTCGCCGTACATGCGCACGTGGTCGTACTGGCCAAAGCGGCGTTCGCGTTCGCGGGGATCGGTAAGGCTGGGATCCTCATCGGTGGTGAGGCGCCCGGCGATCCAGGGAATTTGAAAAATGCCCCATCCCCCGGGCTTCATGACGCGGTACAGCTCGCGAAGGCACTGAGCGTCATCGGTCACGTGCTCCAAGACGTGGTTGCAGAGAACAACGTCAAAGCGGTTGCGTTCCAGCGGAATGTGGTGCAAGTCAAAGTGCAGGTCGGCCAGGGGCGACTCGATGTCGCCGGTGAGTACCTTGAGGTGCGGTAAGGCCTTAAAGCGGTGGTAGAAGCACTGTTCCGGAGCGATGTGGAGGAGCTCGCCGGGTTGCGTGAAAAAGTTGCTGTGGCGCTGAAGGTAGAGCCACAAAAGTCGGTGGCGCTCCAGCGAATGGGTGCCGGGGGCCAGTACTTCAGGCCGTATGGCTCCGCCGTAACCGTAGGGAAGAAATGTGCGGTAGGACCGCCCGTCGATTGGGTCGGTGTACTTGGATCCGGCATAGAGCAGCGGCGCAAGCGCACGCAACGGGGCACTCAGGCGAATGAGCCACGGCCGCGGAATCCATCGTAGGGCCCAACGTATCATGCGAAAACGGGATCGTTTTTGGGTAGCCCGAGGGCCTCATAAATGTAATCAAACGTAGATAGGACCACCGGCCGTCCGTCCACAAGCGCAACGTCGTGCTCAAAGTGCGCCGAAGGCTTTTGGTCTCCGGTAACGATGCTCCAACCGTCTTTGAGCTGGCGCACGCGGTGCGTACCCATGTTGATCATGGGTTCGATGGCGAGTACCATGCCGTCCTGCAGGAGTTTGCCCGACCCACGCTTGCCGTAGTTGGGTACCTGGGGATCCTCGTGGAGCTTGCGGCCAAGGCCGTGGCCAACCAGTTCGCGAACCACCCCGTAACCTTCGCGTTCGCAGTGTTTTTGAATGGCGTGGCCGATGTCGCCCACGCGATTGCCGCGGCGCATGGCGTCAATACCGAGGTAGAGCGACGCTTTGGTGACGTCGAGGAGTTTGCGGGTCTCGGGAGCCACTTCGCCCACTTCAAACGTGTAGGCGTGGTCGCCGTAGAAGTCGTTCATCAGCACGCCGCAGTCAACTGAAATGATGTCGCCTTCTTCGAGCGGAAGGTCGTTGGGAATTCCGTGCACTACCTGCTCGTTTCGCGACATGCAGAGGCTGTTCGGAAATCCGTACATGCCTAAAAATGCGGGAATTCCGCCGTGGTCGCGAATGTAGGATTCGGCCAGACGGTCGAGCTGGAGCGAACTGACGCCCGGCTTGATCTCGGAGGCGAGCATGCCCAGGGTGCGAGACACAAGCTGTGCGGATTCGCGCATCAATGCGATTTCGTCGGCGGACTTTAGTACAATCATCTCACAATCAAGCTTTTGCACGTCATCGCCGCGGGCTGCGGAACCTGCATCCAGTCCAAAATGGTCGGGGCCACATCTCCGAGTACCCCGTTGGCGAGGCCCTGAATGGATTTAGCTTCGCGCGATACGAGAAAAAACGGAACCGGACGAGTCGTATGGGCCGTGTGGGGACTGCCGTCGGGGTTGCGCATGCAGTCGGCGTTGCCGTGGTCGGCCAATATGAACACGCTGTAGTCCTGCTCAAGGGCTGCTTCGGTGACCGCTTGAGCGCACTGATCCACCACTTCGCAGGCACGAATGGCTGCCTCAAGGACTCCGGTGTGGCCAACCATATCGGGGTTTGCGAAGTTCAGGCAGACGAAATCGGGACGGTTCGACTTGAGCTCGGGGATAAGGGCATCGCGGAGCTCAAAAGCGCTCATTTCGGGCTGCAGGTCGTAGGTGGCCACCTTGGGAGATGCCCGCAGAATGCGCGATTCGCCGTCGAATGGCTCTTCGCGTCCTCCCGAAAAGAAAAAGGTAACGTGGGGGTATTTCTCCGTCTCAGCGATGCGAACTTGGGTTTTGCCCGCCCGCTCGAGGACCTCGCCCAGCGTGTCGCTAAGGTTGTCTTTTTCGAACACCACGTCGATTCCTTTGAAGGTCGCGTCGTAGCGGGTGAGCGTCACGAAGTGCAGTCCTTCGAGCGCGTGCATCCCTTCGGCCTCGAGTCCGCCTTGGCTGAGGGCTTGGGTGAGTTCGCGGCCGCGGTCGGTTCGGTAGTTCATAAAGAACACCGCATCACCTGGTCGAATGCAGCCGTTGGGATCGAGCACGTGCGGAAGCAAAAATTCATCGGTGGTTCCGTGGGCGTAGGACGACGCAAGGGCAGCCTGACCTGTGCCGGACCAGGGCGTGCCTTGGCCGTGTACGAGGGCGTCGTAGGCAATTTTAACGCGCTCCCATCGCTTATCGCGGTCCATGGCGTAGTATCGGCCCGTAAGCGTCGCTAAACGACCGGTTGTCTGGGTCATATGCTGTTCGAGGTCCGCAATAAAGGACTGACCGCTCTGCGGGTCGGTGTCGCGGCCGTCGGTGAATCCGTGGACAAATACCTCATGGGCACCCGCTTTGGCGAGTTCGCTTAGGATTCCTTTGACGTGCGCTATGTGGCAGTGAACGCCGCCGTCGCTAAGTAGTCCAAGCAGGTGAATGCGCTGGCCGGCGGCTCCGCGCTGAGCAAGCGTCGAAAAAATGGGGTTGGTACCAAACGAGCCATCTTCGAGGGCCACATCGATGCGCACCAGATCTTGGTACACCACGCGGCCTGCGCCCAGGTTCATGTGTCCGACCTCGGAATTTCCCATTTGGCCCTCGGGAAGGCCCACCGCACGCCCGCTTGCCTCGAGCTGGCTGTGGGGGAAGGCGTCAAAAAGTCCGTCGTAAAAAGGGGTTGAACCGAGGTCAATAGCGGAGACCGAAGGATCGGCAGGTAAGCCCCAGCCGTCGAGAATAATTAAAACTGCTTTGCGCACCGGGCAAAGGTAGGAATTTCTAGATGGCTAGCCGACCGGGATTTGCCTCCAAGGGAGGCATTCCGGCGCGAAAAATCCGGGCGGAATGCGGGCCGTGCAGCTCGTGGTGCTGTCCGTCGGAGGTGATCCAACTGCCTTCGCGCAAGCCGACCACCGGTTGGGGGTTGAACACGTGAAATTCGGCAATGCGCTGCTCGCGGGTTTCGCCCATATGGGTGCTGCCGGCAACGGGGTCCTGGTAGTGCGGATTTAGGTTAAACGGCAACCAGCCCATTGCCCGGTGGGTGGGGACTTCAACGACGGGCATGTCGTTGGTGGTGCCAATGCTGATTCCGGCGAGGTTGATACCTGCGCTGCTTCCCATGTAGGGGACCCCGCCGCGCACGCTGGCATCTAGAAACGGAGTCAGGCCGGTATCGTCAAGGGTGCGGCGCAGAACAAAGGTGTTTCCCCCTCCGACAAACCACGCTTCGGCGTGCTGGGCGGCCTCTTCGACTGCTGCAAACTCATGTACGCCTTTGAGGGTGATCCCCTCTGCCGCAAACACCGCCTTTGGGCGGGCCGTGTACGCGTCCCAGCTCAGGCCTCCGGGGCGAGCATAGGGGACAAACACCACAAGCCTGCCTGCAAACAAGCGAGTCCACTCGTCGCGCAGGTAGCTCAAGTAGGGTGCCCCGTGAACGGTCGAGGTGGACGCCAGCAGCAGCTGCATTAGCGGCGACGCTTTTTGGGCGGCATCGGGTCAGCCTGCGTCGTTGCGTCGTTGGACGGATCAGCAAAACGCCCGTACACCAACTCATTGATGCCTTCGCGCTGCTCGGTCCAAACGGCGTGCACCTCGCCGTTCCGCGCAACGATGCCCGAGTAGTCGCCAAAGAACCGTTTAGGGGTAGGCACAAAGGGCGTGCTGAGCGGAGTAGCAGCCCATGTTTTGCCCCCGTCGTCAGAACGGTGCACCCAGGCTTGCGTTTGAAGGTCGGCCGTTTGGCCGTAGGATAAAACGTGCAGCGCACCGGTACGGGCATCCAGGGCAAACCAAGGCATGAAGTGGTGCTTGATTCGGTCAGGCACAGGTAGACGGCGGCTGGCGGACCAGGTCTCACCGCGGTCGGTGGAACGCGCATGGCTGACCCAAGATCCCGTGCTGTCTTGCTCACCGAACACGAGGTGCCAAACCCCGTCGGGCGCAAAAAACGAAATGGGCATTCCGTTGGCGCGGCCCAGGGCCGGAATCTCGTGGGCCCAACCGCCGCGCTGGTAGGCAATCGGGCGGTCCAAAGGCATCCAAGTCAGCGCCCCGTCGTCGTCAGAACGGTTCATCCAAATCGTGTCGTTGTAGGACCACACCACCGCCACTCCTCCCATGGGGTCGGCAACGGGAATCGCGCCTTCGGGCGTTTGGTCGCCGTCGACGCAGTTGCCCTCTCGGTTTGAAACGGTGATCGCAGGAGACCAGGTTTCGCCGCGGTCGTAGCTCTGGCTGAAGCGAATCCGCGAGCGGAACTCGGGTTCTTTCTTACCGTAGGCGTCAAACTCGGTCCACGAAACGTTTAGCGTGCCGGTAGCGGGATCGATTGCGATTCCTTCTTTGTCTTGGTCTTTGGGCGGATTGTGCCCGATTCCGGCCCCATCAGACCATGTTTTTCCGCGGTCGTCGCTCCATTGAATCACGATGCGGTCAAGCCAAGTTTCGCCGGCGCGCCCTTTGCCGCTGGGGTCGGCCAGGTGCAGGTAGTACAGTCGTCCCGTGTAGTCGTGGGCCAGAATGGGGTCACCGTACACACCCATTGACGAGGTCAACCCTTGGTTGCGCACCCAGGCGTCGGGGGCTCCGTTGCGCGGATTTCGGTGCAGCTGGTTGAGCACGTTGCCGAGGTAGACGCTTTTGCCGTTGGGATCCACCGTTACCGACGGCTCGCAAGCCCAATTGGTCGCTCCGTCTGCCTTGGTTATTGGCGTAACGGTCCACTGAGCTTGCGCCCAGAGTCCCGAGTTAAGCGCCAGGGCGAGCAGTGTTGTCTTTAGTTTCGTTTCCATAACCACTTCGTTCCAGGGGTAATTTTTAGGTTGGCTGAAGCTCCGCCCGCAATTTCAAGAACGTACTTGGCCGGCCCTTCAGACGGCAGCGGCGTTTCGTTCATGGGCTGCGCGTTTGCCTGAATACTCACGACGTTGCCTGCCTCGCTCAGGTAAATTATGTCGAGCGGAACATAGGTATTGCGCATCCAAAAGCTCTGGTATTGCTCTTCAGGCATAATAAAGAGCATTCCCGTGCCCTCAGGCACGCTGCGGCGGTACATCATTCCTTGAGTAGTTTCCGCGGTGCCTTCGGCGAGTTCGAGGGTGAAGGCGGCCAACGTGTCACCTTGAGCAGACACAAACACACCCGCGCCTTCAGGGGTAAACGGCGGCTCGTAGGCCTCCTGGGGAACCGGACACTCCGGTTCACCGATTTCAGAACCGCTGTGGTTAAACCACGAAAGGACGACCGGAATCACCAGTCCGAGCAGGGCGAGAACCAGCAGGACTCCGCCGACGCGCATGATTAACGTGCGGTTCATGATGCAGATTTTGAGGTTTTTAGGCTTCGGATTATCAAGAATACCCCGGCAACCACCAGCGGAATGCTGAGCCACTGCCCCATGTTCCAATCCATGCCCGATTCAAATTCCTTTTGGTTGGCCTTGATGAACTCGATGACAAAGCGGAATCCGAAGACGGCAGTCAAGAACACGCCAAAGATCTGGCCTTCGCGAGCGGCAGCCCCCCGCTTGAACAAAGCAAGCAAGAGCACATAAATCAAGGCATAGGCTAAGGCCTCATAAAGCTGACTCGGCGCCCGCGGAATGCCGTAGGCGGTGAGCACATAGGCCCCGTTCTCCTCGCGGACCAGCTGATCTTGAGGGAGGTATAGGTGACGGTTGTCGGCTGCCTGGCGGTTGACCAGGGGCTCGAGGTAAAGCTCGACCATCGACTGCACTCCGTCGAGGCTGGCGTTGGCGGTTGGCGTGAAGCGCAGTTCGTATTCAGGCAACGTCAAGCTGTCGGTTTGCAGGTGGTTGCCCGTCGCCACATATTGGACATCGGCTACGTCGCGGGCGAAGTAGCGCTCCACATAATCGGTTATGTTGCGCACAAACACGGTTTCGAGCGCGGAATTCTGCGGCTGCCCGTAAATCTCGCTGTTGGTAAAATTTCCGAGGCGAATGAAGGCGCCAGCCAAGGCAACAGTTATGACCACGCGGTCCAGCATCCAGAGCGGACTTTTGCCAATCGGTTTCAGGTATTTGCGGCCAAACCACAGCATGGCTAAGACTATGGAGATGGCGGCGCCGTGCGAGGCGAGTCCGCCCTTCCACGGCATAAAGATTTCGGCGACGTGCTCGCGGTAGTAGCTCCAATCATAAAAGAACACGTGGCCCAACCGCGCCCCCACCACAGTGGCGACTACCATCGTCGAGAGCAGGGCATCAAGGATGCTGAGGTCGACCCCCTCCTTCACGAAGACTTTTTTCATCCAACGGTACCCAAAAAAGAATCCGAGGAAGAAGAATACTTGGTAGTACCGCACAAACAGCGGTCCGAGTTCGATGCCGCGGTCGGCAACCCAGGTGATGGTGGCTAGCATGGCTTAAAGTTAGGTTTTTTGCTCAGCGCTTTGGGGCGGAGTTGGACTTTTTAGGAACAGGATCTGCGCCGTGGGTTCCCCAAGGGTGGCATCGGCTGATGCGCTTGAGGGCAAGCCAGGAGCCGGTCCACGGCCCCCATTCGTTCACGGCCTCGGCGGCGTAGGTGGAGCAGGTGGGGTAGTGCCTACAGCTCGGCGGTGTCAGCGGCGAAATCACGTACTTGTAGATGCCAATGAGGGCGAGCAGCGGCGAAGAAACCAACCAAGTCAGCACGCGCTTCATTCGATGCGGTAGCTGCTTCCCTCGGGGCCGTCCTGCACCACGATTCCGCCCCGCGAAAGGGCCTTGCGAAGGGCGTCGCTGGTGGTCCAGTCCTTGGTTTCGCGAGCCTTACGGCGCACGTCAAGCACCACCGACATGGCGGCGTCGAGTGCTTGCTGGTACTTCGCGTTTCCGGCGTTGGATTCGGGCGCCAAACCGAGCACGCTGAAAAGCCAGGTTTCCATAAGCTGGAGCAGCTCAGAAGCCCCCTCGGTGCCGAGGACGTGCGGATCTTTTTGGTCCGACGCTACCGCCTTGGCGGCTTCAAACAGCTGCGCGATGAGCACCGGGCTGTTAAGGTCTTGGTTCATGGCCTCGGTGCACTGGGCGTTCCATTCTGCCACCGACCACGAGCCGCGGGCGGGCCCTTGGTTCGTTCGAGCGCGTAGCACCTCGAGGCTGGCAAGCAGGCGGTAGTAGCCCTTCTCGGCGGCTTGAAGCGCGGCGTCGCTAAAGTCAAGAACGCTTCGGTAGTGCGCTTGGTGAATGAAAAAGCGCACGGCGCCGGGGCTGTAGGCCTTGGTAAGGTGCGGACTGTTGCCCGTGATCAGGTCGCGCGGATCCAGGGTATTGCCCGTCGACTTGGCCATGCGTTTACCGTTTAAGGTCAGCATGTTGGCGTGCAACCAGTAGCGGGCCCCACCGTGACCGGTCGCACCCTTGTTTTGGGCGATTTCGCACTCGTGGTGCGGGAATTTTAGGTCCATTCCGCCCCCGTGAATATCGAATTCGTCGCCTAAGTACTTGGTGCTCATGGCTGAACACTCGAGGTGCCAACCCGGGAACCCCTCACCCCACGGTGAGGGCCAGCGCATGATGTGCTCGGTGGAGGCCTTCTTCCAGAGGGCGAAATCAAGCGGGTGCCGCTTGTCGCTCTGTCCGTCGAGGTCGCGCGTACCCGCCTCCAGGTCGTCGATGCTGCGCCCCGAGAGCTCGCCGTAGGGGTGGGTCTTGAGGTAGGTTTCGATGCTGAAGTACACGCTGCCGTTGGCCTCGTACGCAAATCCGTCGGCGAGTAGCTTTTTGATCAGCTCAATTTGCTCAACGATGTGGCCGGTTGCGGTGGGCTCAATGGAAGGCGGAAGTGCATTGTACGCTTGCATAACGCTGCGGAACCCCACGGTATAGCGCTGAACGATTTCCATGGGCTCGAGCTGCTCGAGGCGCGCCTTCTTGGCAATTTTGTCTTCGCCGGAGTCGGCGTCGCTTTCGAGGTGGCCGGCATCGGTAATGTTCCGCACGTAGCGCACGTTAAAGCCCAAATGCATCAGGTAGCGAAACAGCAGGTCAAAGCTTAGAAACGTGCGGGTATTGCCCAAATGCACGTCGCTGTATACCGTGGGTCCGCAGACGTACATGCCCACGTTGGGCGCGTGCAGGGGTTCAAACGGTTTGAGTTCGCCAGAAAGGCTGTCGTACAGGTGCAGCGTGCTCATGTGTGGGGGCTGTCGCCAAACGTGGTTTGCGTTTGAATGTAGGCTAAAAATTCCGTGCGGAGCCCTTCTTCGGCCAAAAATCGTCCTCGGTATTCGGCGGTCACGGTGCTGGAGTGAATGTCGCGAATTCCGCGCGCATTGACGCACAGGTGCTTGGCGTCAATGAGTACCGCCACGTCTTCGGTGCCCAGGGCCTCAGCAAGCGATTCGGCCACCTGGCGGGTGAGCCGTTCCTGAACTTGAGGACGTTTGGCATAAAAGTCCACGATGCGGTTCATTTTACTCAGACCAATCACGCGGTCTTTGCTGAGGTAGGCGATGTGGGCGCGGCCCACAATCGGCAT
>JAURMB010000059.1 GCA_030831045.1 Schleiferiaceae bacterium | reverse complement strand
TTGAGCCAGCCGTGGTCCGCAGTTCCGCGGCTCGATGCGGGATGTAAAACGGTCTTCATTCTGCAAATGTATGTTTAAACACGCGTATGCGCAAGCATTAAAAAAAACCGGTTGCCCGGTTTGTGAACCTAGAACTCGCGTTCTTCGCGCTCCTCCTTGAGTTCAATGCGAATCGGCTCACCCTCTACCCACGAAGGAAGCATTGAGGGTCCGCCCGCGGGAATTAGGTAGCCCCGCGCGCGATTTTTGGCGCCATCGCGACGAAACCGAACATCGACCGCTGAACCTACTTCCAAACTTCGAATCAGTTCAACGAGATCGCTTGGCTGCTCGATCGGGGTTCCGTTTACCGCAGCAATGACATCGCCCACCTGCAAACCGAGGGCCGCGGCGGTGCTGATTGGCTCCACCGACTGCACCGTTACGCCGCGCACGCCTTCGGTTGCTGCAATGCGTACGCCCAACATTGCACCCGAACCAAATGGAGCACGAAGGACCATGAGCTGATCCGCACCCGATCCACTTAATGACTTAAGATCGAGGTCAGTACCGCTAAGCGCCGAATCGATTTGAATTCGAAATCCTTTGAGCACGCTATCTGAAGGCGATGCGATCAGGTTACCGTCTTTGATGACCACTACGCGCTTTTCGACGCGGACCTTGGGAGCTTCTTGAGCGAGTGCCGTCGCGGCGGTTGCGAGCAAAAGTGCAGCAATAAATGTTTTCATGTGGCAAATCGTTAACCGTAATTTCTGGTCCAAACCTACGGACCATTGCGGAATAAATAAAAAAGCCCCGGCGATGCCGAGGCGTTTTCGCGGTCGGGATGACTGGACTCGAACCAGCGACCCCTACGTCCCGAACGTAGTGCGCTACCAACTGCGCCACATCCCGCGATTGCGGGGGCAAAAGTACTCATTGGCGGACAAAAAAAACTACCTTTGGTGTCGGTTATGAAGTACCCCGCGTTCATTTTACCGAGCGTACACGTTGTAGATCCTCGGTCTCCGTTTCACGCTCAAGCTGTAGACCTCTTGATTTCTGACGGCCAAGTGCGGGCCGTGGCCGAACCCAACACCCTTAGCGATGCGCCAAAGCTTGAGTGGGCGCGCGGACACCTAGTTAGCCCGGGCTGGATCGACAGCCGGGCGCGCTGCGGGTCTCCCGGACACGAAGAGCGCGAAACCTACGAAACCCTCGCCGCAGCAGCCCTGCAAGGGGGGTACACGCACGTCGCGTTGATGCCGTCGACGCATCCGCCGCGCGACAACCGCCCGAGCATCGAAGCGATTCCCGAACCCGAAACCGTAGTCTGGATTCCGGTAGGAGCGCTCACGCAAGGCCTTCAGGGCGAGCGGCTTGCTGAGCTGGCCGACATGCGCGAAGCCGGGGCCCTTGCCTTTTCTGACGACAACCACGCCATCGACCGCCCGCACACGCTGCAGTTGGCTCTGGAATACGCTCAAGGTTTGGATGCCCGCGTCTGGAGCTTGCCGATGGAGCGGTCGCTCTGCCCCACCGGCGTAGCCCACGAAGGCGCCTCGGCACTGCGTTCCGGAATGGCTCCCATTCCCTCGGTAGCGGAGGTGCTTCGGGTGCAGCGCGACCTCGCCCTGGCCGAGTATGCTGGGGGCGGACTGCACCTTATGGGCATCTCCTGCGCCGAAAGCGTCCGCTTAATTCGCGAAGCCAAAGCGCGGGGACTCGACGTAACCGCCGATGTGTGCATTGCCAATCTTGTGGGCACAGACGGTGACGTCGAAGGGTACGACACCGCATACAAGCTTTTGCCTCCACTTCGCAGCGCCGACGATCAGGCCGCTTTGTGGAATGGGCTTCGCGACGGCAGCATTGACGTCGTCGTAAGCGACCACCATCCTATGGACCACGAGCTCAAATCCTGCGAGTGGGGCAGCGCCCACTTTGGGGCATCGACGCTGGACGCCTGCTTCGGGTGGTACAACGCCCGTTCGGGAGCTCCTGAGGACCTTGCCCTATGGGTTGAGGCGGCGGCGCACCGGCCGCGCGCGCTTTTTGGACTCGGCCCAGTGACCGTAAACGTTGGCAGCCCTGCCGATTTCACGATCTTTTCGCTCGACGAACTTCCTGCGCCCAGTGCAAGCATCGGTGTCAATCGACCGAAATGGCCCGTGCGTGGAACCGCCGTGGGCATTGTTCTCGACACCTTGGCAGTCCCCGCTACCGCTAGGCCTTAGGCACGTTCTAGACGCAATTGAAGTCCGTCGTAGGCCAAGTGCATGCCGTCGGGCAGCGCGGCGTCTTCGTCAGAATGAATGCCGAGGTGGTGCGAAATGTGGGTAAAGTACACGTTGGGCACCCCCGTGAGGCGGGCAAAATCAATGGCCTGATCTAAGGTAAAGTGCGCCACGTGCGGAACCTTGCGCAGTGCGTTAACCACCAAAATCTGCGCACCTTCGATTTTGTGCCGTTCCGAATCGGTCATTCCTGAGAGGTCAGTGAGGTAGACCACAGGGCCAATGCGGTAACCCAAAACCGGCCACGTGCCGTGAATTCCGAGGATGGGAATCCAGGTCTGGTCGCCAATGCGAAACGGTTGCGGATGCTGAATTCGGCAAACGTCAAATTCAGGCGCCCCCGGATAGCGTTCCGCGGCAAATGCATAAGCAAACTGCTGACGGAGCCGTGCTTCGACCCGCTCGGTCATCCAAACCGGCATGGGCCTATTTTGGGCAAACATTAGCGGGCGGAGGTCATCGAGTCCCGATACGTGGTCCATATGCTCGTGCGTAAGTACCACGGCATCGAGCCGCCCGCTGCGGGCGCGGAGCATTTGCTGCCTGAAGTCCGGTCCGCAATCAATCAAAACTTCGGTCGTTTCGGTGGCGATGCGCACCGAAGCGCGAAGGCGGTGATCGCGAGGATCCGCCGAGGTGCACACCGGGCAGCCGCAGCCAATGACGGGCACTCCCTGACTGGTTCCGGTGCCAAAAAAATCCAAGGAAATCGAGGGCATTGGGCCAAATGTACGCTACCTTTGAGTCATGGCTGACATGGTATTAAGTGCTGCGCAGAAGGCGCTCCGCACCAACTTAAATCCCAATGTTTACGGTTCGTTTGCCGAGATTGGCGCCGGTCAAGAAACGGTTCGCCACTTTTTCAGAGCCGGGGGTGCCTCAGGTACCATCGCCAAGGCGATGAGCGCCTACGACAAAGAGTTTTCTGATGCCATTTATGGCCAGGAGGCCGACGGGCGCTACGTCACCGAAACCCGCTTGCGCAAGATGCTCAACCACGAGTACCGCTTGCTTCACGAGCGAATTGACCGCCAAAAATCGCCCGACAAGTGCTTTTTTGCGTTCGCTAATACGGTGGCCACAATCAACTTCGCCAAGACGTTTAAAGGGCACGGTTGGTTGGGCATTCGGTACCAAACCCGACCCGACGGCGACGCAAACGAGGTCATTGTGCACGTTCGGCTGCACGAAGACAACGCCAAGTACCAGCAAGAAACGGTTGGAGCTATGGGGGTCAACTTGATTTATGCGGCCTACAACCTTTTTGATGAGCCCAAGAGGTTCTTGATGAGCTTGTACGACGGCATCGATAAGTCAGCCATCGAGATCGATTTGATCAACTTTTCAGGGCCCGACTTCGTACACGTGGACAACCGCTTAATGTCGCTTCAGCTGATTAAAAACGGCTTCACCGATGCGGTAATTTTTGGGCCCGAGGGCAAGAATTTGCTCCCCGCCGAACTCCTGTACAAAAAGAACATCTTGGCGATGCGCGGCAGCTTTAGGCCGGTGACGAAGGTCAATATGGACATGATCAAGAAAGGCTACAAGCAGTTCATCAAGTCGCAGAGCGTTGAAAAAGACGAGACGGTGGTCTTGTTCGAAATCACGCTCAACAATTTATTGGCCGACGGCAACCTCGACGAGCAAGATTTCTTGGACCGCGCCGACATTCTGTGCAGCATCGGCCAAACGGTGTTGATTTCGAACTACCAAGAATACTACCGCTTGGTCGACTACTTCGCCAGCTTTACCAAAAAGCGCATGGGCCTGATCATGGGAATTCCGTCGCTCCAAGAAATTTTTGAAGACAAGTACTACGACCACCTCACCGGCGGAATCCTGGAGGCCATGGGACGCCTTTTCTCCAAGAAGTTGATCATTTATGCCTACCCGTTCCGCGGTGAATCGAGCATAACCACCACCGACGACATTGTGGTAAACGATTTGTTCCGAAACATTTACGACTACCTGAAGCAGGCACGTCGGGTGCGCGACATCAACGATTTTGATCCCGAAATTTTGAGCATTTGGAGCCGCGAAGTGCTCCGCAAGATTCGCAACGGCGAAGAGGGATGGGAAAGCTGCCTACCCACCTACGTCGATACCATCATCAAAGAGAAGGGCTTGTTTGGGTACCCCAAATCAGCCAAGTCGCTTCAGGATTGAGCCTGGCTCAGGGCTGACTTGTAGCGATCCAAGCAACGCTGGCGCGCGAAAACGTGGTCCACAATGGGTTGTGGATATTCAGGCGTTCCGAATTCGGGGACCCATCGTTTGACGTACGTGAATTTCGGGTCGTAGGTCGTTTGCTGGCTCGCCGGGTTAAAAATGCGGAAGTACGGGGCCGCGTCGTTCCCCGATCCGCTGGCCCACTGCCACCCACCCACGTTACTCGCCTGATCGTAGTCGAGAAGTTTTTGGGCGAAGTAGGCCTCACCCAAGCGCCAATCGAGAAGCAAGTGCTTCGTGAAAAAACTGGCTACGACCATGCGAACGCGGTTGTGCATGTATCCCGTGGCGTTGAGCTGGCGCATACCGGCGTCCACCAGCGGGTACCCTGTACGGCCTTGGCACCAGCGCTCAAAGTGCTCGTCGTTGTGCTCCCACTGAATGAGGTCGTAGGCAGGCTTGATGGCCTTTTGCGGACTCTCGGGCGCGTGAAAAAGCACCATTTGGTAAAAGTCTCGCCAAATCAGTTCGTTGACAAAGGTGTCGCTCAAGGTCTGGGTAGCCTTGAGAAGCATCCGTACGCTGAGCGTTCCGAAGCGCAAATGCAGCCCCAAGCGAGTGGTGCCCTGCTCCAACGAGGGCGTGTTGCGGTTTTGCGCATAGTGCCTGATCTGATCTGCACTCCAGGTGCAGGGCGGAACCTCAATCGGGGACTCCCTAAAATTCATCTCGGCCAAGGATACCCCCTTGGACTCCGACGGGTGAATTCCGCCAGCACCAAGGCGCTCCGAATCAAAGTGCGGAATGCCCTCCTGTTCTAAGCGTTCGCGCCAGCGACGGCTGTAGGGAGTGAACACTGAATACGGTGTGCCGTCGCCCTTCACTACCTCGTTTTTCTCGAAGATCACGTGGTCTTTGGTGCCTTTAAACCAGCGCCCGCCCGCTCGGTACAGTGCTTCGATGCGCTGGTCGCGCTCGCGGGCATAAGGTTCGTAGTCGCGGTTGGCCACCACCCCCTGAATCTCGGGATGCTCGCGAAGCCAGTGCGCATGGGCCTCTTCGGGGGTTCCGTAGTAGGTCCACATTCCCCCACCCGACTGGCGAAACGTTTGGTCGAGTTCGGTCAATCGGCGGTGAATGAAGCTGACCCGGGCATCCGCACGGTCTTCGAGGCGGTCGAGAATGTTCCGATCAAAAACGAAAACGGGCTGAACGGGCAAGCCCAGCTCAAGCGCTTTGGCCAAGCCCGCATTGTCTTCGAGGCGAAGGTCGCGGCGAAACCAAAATAGGACCATGCTACGCGCGGATCGCCTGCAGGAATTCGGCGCGAACGGAGGGTTCGCGGAACCGTCCGCCAAAGTGGCTGGTCGCGGTGGAACTATGGCTATCCTCCACTCCGCGCATTTTCACGCACAAGTGTTCGGCGTCGAGGTACACCGCCACGTCTTCGGTTCGAAGAACTTTTTTAAGCTCGGCCGCGATCTGCTCCGTTAAGCGTTCTTGAACCTGGGGGCGCTTGGCGAAATACCGCACGATGCGGTTCAGCTTGGACAGGCCGACAACTTCGCCCGACGAAAAATAGGCGACGTGGCACACGCCCAAAATGGGCACAAAGTGGTGTTCGCAGGTAGAATGCAACGTGATGTTGCGCTCCAAAATCATTTCGTCGTAGCGGTAGCGGTTTTCAAACAGCGTAACCTCAGGTTTATTCAACGGATTGAGGCCCGCAAACTGCTCGAGCACGTACATTTTGGCGACGCGGCGCGGGGTGTCCTTGAGCGAGTCGTCGCTGCGGTCCAAACCCAAAATATCCATGATTTCGCCGAACTTCTGAGCGATTCGTTCAATTTTTTCAGCGTCGGGCTGCAGAAGCTGCTCTTCAACCGTGGGCGTAGCCAAATGCCGGCCGTTGGCGGGCTTGAGGCCGTTTGCGATGGGGGTACCTTGAAAGGTCTTGTTATGCGCCATGGTATTGCACAAAATTTCGGGGGGTTTCATAAAGGGTAATGTGTAGGTCGAGCGTCGAATCCAGGTGGGGACGCAGCCAGTTCCAAATCACGACGGCGATGTGTTCCGCTGAGGGGATCAGGGTGGCGAACTCGGGCACCTCTTCGTTTAAATTGCGGTGATCGAGCTTGGCCTCGACCTCGCGCTTGACCAGTTCAGACAGCACACCCAGGTCGTAGACGTAGCCCGTTACCGGGTCGATGGGTCCGGTCAAGCGTACGATGAGCTCGTAGTTGTGGCCGTGGTAGCGCGGATTGGAACATGGCCCAAACTGTGCCTGATTTTGCGCATCCGTCCACGACGGGACGAAGAGTCGGTGGGCGGCGTTGAAGTGGGCGTGGCGGCTCACCGAGGCCCGGTATGGCTTCGTGTTCATTGCGGAAGGTGGCTTTGGTATTCACGAAAAATGATCTGGAACCACGCGGTGAACTGCTCGGGGTGTGCGTCCATTTCTCGAGCCAATTCGGCCATAGAAATCCAGCGAACCGCCGCTACTTCATCGGTATTTAGGGTAACCGAACCGTCAAAGCGACCCAGAAGTACGTGGTCCAGTTCGTGCTCGGTGAGTCCGTTGTCAAACTCCGCCCGGTAAATAAACGAAAACGAATCGTTGAGTTCGGTTAGTTGCGTAGGTGCAATGCCGAGCTCTTCGTGAAGGCGGCGCCGCGCCGCTTGGAGGTTGGTCTCCCCTTCTCGCTGGTGGCTGCAGCAGGAGTTGGTCCAAAGCAGCGGAGAATGGTACTTGCTGACTGCGCGCTGCTGAAGCAGCGTTTCGCCGCGTTCGTTAAACAAAAAAACGGAGAAGGCGCGGTGAAGGAGTCCGCGCTCGTGGGCCGCTAACTTCTCCATCCGTCCAATCGGCTCATCGGCCGTGTTGACGAGGATAACTGTTTCCATTTAAAGTAAATTCAGCGCATGGCGCAGGAATGAGCTTGCAAAAAGACGGTATTTTTTTCGGTTGCTGATGCGAATCCGCGCCGAAAACACATCAGACGATGGGGTGCGCATGATTTTTTGAAACAGCGCGTAGTAGTACATGTAGGCGATGTAGACGCCAAAGCGCGATCCTTTGGGAAGCTTGAGAATTCCCTCGTATCCCTTGCGGAAGTCGCGTTCAATGTCGCGCTCGATCGCCATTTTGGCGTCGTCGTCAAAGGTCGTTAGGTCCACGTTCGGAAAGTAGGTGCGGCCCAAGCTTGAAAAGTCGGCGGCCACGTCGCGCAAAAAGTTGATTTTTTGAAAAGCAGACCCGAGCTTCATCGCATACGGCGTGAGCGCCTCATACTGTGCCTGATCTCCTTTGACAAAGACTTTGAGGCACATGAGCCCCACCACTTCGGCACTGCCTAAAATGTACTGTTCGTAGGCGGACTGGTCGTAGGTGCGGTCTTCTAGGTCCATTTCCATGGACCGCAAAAACGTATTGATCAAACCCCGGTCAATCTGGTAGGCGTTGACCACGAACTGAAACGCATGAAGCACCGGATTGGTCGATATGCCTTCGTCGATGGCGCGATCCGTGTCGGCCCAAAAGCGTTCGAGCAGATTTCGTTGGTTGTGTCCATGAAACGTGTCGACGATTTCGTCAGCAACCCGCACAAAGCCGTAAATCGCATAAATGGGGTCGCGGAGTGGCTTCGAAAGCCCAAGAATTCCCAACGAAAACGAGGTCGAATAAGCCTTAGTTATGTCTTTGCTCGTCCGAATGGACGTTTTGGTGTAGAGATCCATCATGCGGTTGGGTGTTCTTTTGAAATTTCGCGCGCTACGACCTCACCCGAAATGATGCAGGGAGGCACTCCAGGGCCGGGAACCGTGAGCTGTCCGGCGTAGTAGAGGTTGGTCAGCTTGCCTTTAAGGCTGGGTTTGAGGATGGCGGTTTGGTCGAGCGTATTGGCCAGGCCGTAGGCGTTCCCGCGGTGGGCGTGGTAGTCCTTCACAAAGTCGCGGTACGCAAACGTGCGCTTGACCACGATGTGCTGGCGAATGTCGACACCAATTTGGGCCTTCATGCGCTCGGCAACCATGTCGAGGTAGCGCTCGCGAGTGGCGTCGTCGTCTTCGAGGCCGGTCGCCATCGGGATTAAGATGACCAGCGCGTCCTTGCCCTTTGGTGCCGCCGAAGCGTCGGTTGCCGAGGCAATGCTCAGGTAAAACAAGGGTTTTTCTGGCCAACGCGGATTGGTGTAGATGGCGTCTGCGTGCGTATCAAAGTCGGCATCAAAAAACAAGGTGTGGTGCTCGAGGTTCGGCAGCTTGGTGTCGAGTCCGAGGTAGTACATAAACGCCGAGGGCGCCATTTTGCGCTTGGCCCAGTACGAATTGGAGTAGCGACGGAATTCAGGCTTCAGCAGCTTTTGCTCCACGTGGGCGTAGTCTGCCGAAGCAACTACGACATCGGCCTCGTAGCAGGTATCGCCGACGTAGGCGCCCGTGATGCGTTTGCCGTGGTAGCGGAAGCCGGTAACCTCCTGGTTAAAATGGAACTGCACGCCTTGTTCCTGAGCAAGCCGGTAAAAGCCCTGAACGACCGAATACATGCCGCCAATGGGGTACCAGGTTCCTTGGGCGAAGTCTGAATAATTCATTAGGCTGTACAGCGCCGGCGTGTTGCTTGGCGTCGCGCCCAAAAAGAGGACCGGAAACTCTAGGAGTTGGCGCAACTTGGGGTGGCTCACCACTTTGGCGATGCTGCTGCGAATGCTGCGCAAAAGGTCCATTCGGAGCAGTCCCGTGAGGATGCGCACGTCGGCGAACTCGAGCACGCTGCGCGAAGGCTTGCGAACCAAATCGTCAATCCCGACGCGGTACTTGTATTCGGCGTCCTTCAAGAATACCCGAAGGCGGGCGGCAGAACCGGGTTCAAGCCGATCAAAAAGGGCCTCGATTTCGCTCATCGATGCGGGAATGGGCATCGGGCCGTCTTCGAAGTAAATGCTGTAGGACGGATCTAAGCGGCGCAGCTCGTAGTAGTCGCTCGACTTCTTGCCAAAATGGCCAAAAAAGGTCTCAAACACGTCGGGCATCCAGTAAAATGACGGCCCCAAGTCAAACGTGTAGCCCTCGCTGCTCCATTGACGTCCCCGTCCTCCGGGACCGTCGTGCATTTCGAGAACAGAAACCTCGTAGCCCGCTTGGGCGAGGTAGGCCGCACTGGACATTCCGGCAAAGCCAGATCCAATGACGAGGGCGCGTTTCTTCATTATTCGTTGTCGCGGATACCGCGCAGTTGATCCATCATTTTGCGGCGAGCCAAGAAGATACGGCTTTTAACCGTGCCGAGGGGAATGCCCATTTGGTCCGCGATTTCCTCGTACTTGTAGCCGTTGAAGTACATCATAAACGCATCGAGGTACGTGCGCTCCACGTTTTCAATGCGGTCAATAATGTTGGAGAGCTCGTAGGGGCTATCGGCTTCATCGGACCTATTGGCCATCATACCGCCCAAAACGTACTGGTTTTCGCTATCGTCCACGTACGTGTTTTGGTTCTTCTTCTTGCGGTAGTTGTTAATGAACGTATTCTTGAGAATCGTGTAGAGCCATCCGCGAAGGTTGGTGCCCTCCTGGTATTTTGCCTGATTCTTAATGGCCTTGTAAAAGGTCTCTTGAACGAGGTCTTCAGCATCTTCGGCGTGGCGGGTCAGTTTGTAGGCGAGTCCGCGCAAAAAGTGCTCGTGCTGGTAGATTTCAGGGCCAAACGCTTCGGGTTGCATTTTTTGTTTTGTTTAACAATTCTTTCACGAAGTTAAACAAGAAATGTGCCGACCCAATCATTTTGTTTAAGTTTTTTACTAAAACGTTAAACTAAAAAGGTAGTAAGTTGAAATTCAGCTGACTAAGCTCTTTCCGCTAAGCTCTTTGCCCAACAGGGCCAAACTGGGAAGTACCCGAGTTAACGGGTCGGTGCACTCCCAATCCGACGGAGCTAGACCCGTTACCCACAACGGAACGTCGCCCATGATGGCCCGGGCGTCCGCAGCATACTGGTCGATTTGCTCGCGCAGCGGCTGGGTGGTCCAAACGCTCACGACGAGCTTAAACGAGTTGCCCGGCTTGAAAATGGGGGTCAAGTGCTCGAGCGGCAGCGATTGACCGAGGTAAATCACAGCCTCTCCGCGCGACTTAAGCAAAAAGTGCAGGTAGAGCAGTCCGAGTTCGTGCAGCTCATCTTGGGGCAAGTACAGCAGGATGGCAGGTTTTTTGGCCGTCATGCGCTGGTCCGTCAAGCGATCGAGCGCGGCATACATCTTTTGCTTAATGAGGTTGCTCGCGAAGTGTTCGTGAGCCACCCCTATCGCGTCGGTTTGCCACATGTAGCCAATTTGGTGAATGAACCCACCCACGAGCTGCGTAAACGTGACTTCTTCGCCGCTCTCGCGGATGCTTGCGTCGAGAATTTGCGAGAAGGTCGCCTCATCAAGGTCAATACAGGCTTGAATCATGCGCGTGACTTGGGCGGACTGGCTTCCGCGCTCTAGAGCTTCTTCGAGCACCTTTTGGTTGAGCTGATCGCGCGAGAGGTCGGCAATTTTGCTAATGCGCCACCCCTTTTGAATGAGCACGGCTACGTTTAGCAAGGTCTTGAGGTCTTCGTCGGAGTACGTGCGAATGTTGGTATCGGTGCGCCTGGGCACGACGATTTCGTAGCGCTGCTCCCAAATGCGGAGCGTGTGGGCCTTGATGCCCGTAAGGTGCTCCAGATCTTTGATGCTGTACGACGATTCCATAAGTTCTTAAACCCGGTTTCGGTGAAAAGGTTCAGGGCGACGCGCCTACCTTTGCGGGCCGCAATTTAAGAGTTATGTCAAATCTGCACACGGAGCTTCAGCGCCGCCGAACTTTTGGAATCGTTTCGCACCCCGACGCGGGCAAAACGACCTTGACCGAAAAGCTCTTGCTTTTTGGCGGCGCGATTCAGGAGGCCGGTGCGGTTAAGAGCAACAAGATCAAGAAGGGCGCGACGTCAGACTTCATGGAAATCGAGCGCCAGCGCGGAATTTCGGTGGCCACTTCGGTGATGGCGGTTGAGTACCAAGGCAAGCACATCAACATCTTGGACACCCCCGGCCACCAAGATTTTGCTGAGGACACCTACCGCACGTTGACCGCGGTCGACAGTGCGATCGTGGTGGTCGACGTCGCCAAAGGCGTGGAGGCCCAAACCGAAAAGTTGGTGAATGTGTGCCGCATGCGGGCGACGCCCATCATCGTATTTATTAATAAGTTGGACCGCGAGGGCCGCGACGCTTTTGACCTTTTGGACGAGGTGGAGCAAAAGCTCGGATTGCGCCTCTGCCCTCTTTCGTGGCCGATCGGCATGGGGGCACAGTTTCAGGGCGTGTACGATTTGTGGTCGAAATCGCTGCTGATTTACGACCAAGTGAACAAGCAAAAGGTGGCCGAGGGAGTTTCGTTCCGCGACCTGAGCAGTCCCGAGCTGGTCGAGCGAATCGGAGCGAAGGCGGCGCAGGCCCTTCGCGAGGAGCTGGAACTGGTGCACGGCGTGTACCCCGAATTCGATCACGAAGCCTACTTGAGGGGCGAACTGCAGCCGGTGTTTTTTGGGTCCGCCCTAAATAATTTTGGCGTGCGCGAACTGCTGAACTGCTTCGCCGAAATTGCTCCGCACCCGCAGCCCAAGCAAGCCGACGAGCGCATGGTGAACCCTGACGAGGCAAAGTTCAGCGGCTTTGTGTTTAAAATCCACGCCAACATTGATCCCAACCACCGCAGCCGCATCGCCTTCGTCAAGGTGGTGAGCGGAATGTTTGAGCGCAACACCAACTACCTCCACGTTCGTGAGGGTAAAAACCTGAAATTCAGTTCGCCCATGACCTTTCTCGCGAGTAAGCGCGAGGTGGTAGACGAAGCGTATCCGGGCGACATTGTGGGCTTGCCCGACACCGGCTTGTTTCGCATTGGCGACAGCCTGACGGGCGGCGAAAAGCTTCATTTTAGCGGAATTCCGTCGTTTTCACCCGAACACTTTCGCTTCATCAACAACGCCGACCCGATGAAAGCCAAGCAGTTGGCCAAAGGCGTTGATCAGCTGATGGACGAAGGCGTCGCCCAGCTGTTCACGCTCGTCGCCAACGGCCGCAAAGTCATTGGGACCGTGGGCGCCCTGCAGTACGAGGTGATTCAGTACCGCCTGGAGCACGAATACGGGGCGAAATGTTCCTACGAGCCCTTCCCCGCCTACAAGGCCCTTTGGGTCGAAGGCAAGGACGCCCCTCAGTTGGCCGAACTCGAGCGAATGAAGGCTCGGCAGTTAGCCCACGACAAATTCGGACGCCTTGTGTTTTTGGCCGATTCTCAGTTCGGACTTCAGCTGACCCAGGAAAAGTTTGACCGACTCGCTTTTCACGAGAAGAGCGAGTTCTAATTACCCGCACTTGGATGCACAAAAAAGCCCGCCGAAGCGGGCTTAGTTTAGTTTTTTGATGGGACGGGCTTACTCCGCGCCCTTCATGTAGGTGTCCAACACTTCTTGGCTTACTCCGGTGTTGCTAAAGCCTCCGTCGTTGTAGAGGTTCTGCATGGTCACCCGGCGGCTCATGTCGCTAAACATAACCACGCAAAGGTTGGCGCAGTCTTCGGCGGTTGCGTTGCCCAACGGGCTCATTTTGTCGGCAAAGCTCAAGAAGGCGTTGAAGCCCTTCACGCCGCTGCCCGCCGTCGTGGGGGTCGGCGATTGGCTGATGGTGTTGACGCGGACCTTGTTGCGGATTCCGTAGTGGTAGCCAAAACTGCGGGCCACCGACTCGAGGTAGGCCTTGTTTTCGGCCATATCGTTGTAGTCGGGGAACGTGCGCTGGGCGGCAAT
>JAURMB010000058.1 GCA_030831045.1 Schleiferiaceae bacterium | reverse complement strand
ACTCAACATTAGGAATGTTCTGAATGTAGTTTTTGTACATCGGAACCACTTCCTTGTATCCGATGCCCAAGCGCGACGTGTAGAACTCAAACTTGGGCTCTTCTTCGGCCGCGATGCGTATGCCTACTTTGACCGGATGCGCGTTCTCTGGATTCACCTGTTCCATGAGCAACTCGAGCTCTTCGCGGTTGTCGAGCACGGGAATCACGCTCGTCCACCCGTTGTTGATGAGGCGGGCAATGTTCTCGGTGTACTGGGCGCGCTTGTAGCCGTTGCAGACGACGAACTGGTCTTTAGTGATGCGTCCTTCTTCCTCAAGCGTTTCAATAAGGTTGATGTCGAAGGCCGACGACGTCTCGAGGTGAATGTCGTTTTTCAGGGCTTCGTCGAGCACGAACTGAAAGTGCGACGACTTGGTGCAGTAGCAAAAATGGTAGTCTGACTGGTAGTCCACTTTGGCCATCGCCACGTTGAACATGCGCTTGGCCCGCTGAATGTGCTCCGAGATCTTGGGCACGTAGGTCACCTTTAGGGGCGTGCCGTACTGCTTGATAATCTCCATCACGGGAATGTCGTGCCAGTAGAGTTCAGAGTCGTGCGTCGAGAATTCTTGCTGCGGCCACTCGAAGGTTTGCTCGATAAGGTCTTGGTACTTAGTGCGCATGAGGTGGAATTAAAGAGGGCGCCAAAGGTAATCCAACTTAGTCGGATTGAATTTTTTTTGCCCAAGTAATGAACTCCGATTGCTCCAAAATGTTCCGACTGCGTCACGTGTCTGAACATTGAATCCCCTTATATTCGCTATCTATCGAAATTATATGAAGCCAAGTACCCTCAATCTGCGCGCCGATTTGCCCGCCTCGCTCGTCGTCTTTTTGGTCGCGCTGCCGCTGTGCCTAGGAATCGCATTGGGGTCAGGAGCCCCGCTTCTGAGCGGCGTTGTCGCCGGAGTCGTGGGCGGAGTCGTCGTGGGCCTGCTCAGCAAGTCGCCCTTGAGTGTCTCGGGGCCGGCCGCGGGACTTACGACCGTGGTCTTCAGCGCCATTCACGAACTTGGCGCCTTTGAGCTTTTCTTGGTGGCCGTAGTTCTGGCGGGTGCCATGCAGGTGGTACTGGGCTTGCTTCGCCTGGGGGTCGTCGGGCACTACGTTCCCAATACCGTCATTAAGGGGATGATGGCGGCCATCGGACTCATTCTAATCCTCAAGCAAATTCCGCACTTGGTGGGGTACGACGCCGACTACTTTGGCGACGAGGGCTTTGACCAACCCGGGCCCGAAAATACGTTCAGCGGAATGCTGCATGCTTTGGGCTCCTTGAGTCCGGGCGCCACCCTGGTCGGAATCGTTTCGCTCGTAGGGCTCCAGCTGGCCGACGCCGTAGGCTACGCGAAGACGGCGGTTGGTAAAGTCGTTCCGGCGGCACTCCTAGCCGTGACCGGCGGAACCCTGTTGGCTGCGCTTTTGCCCGAACTTCTTGGGGCAACCTGGTCCGTTTCAGACGTGCACCGCGTGCAGCTTCCTGCGCTGGGCAGTTCTTGGTCCGCCCCCGAATGGAGCGCCCTCGGCCAACCTGCCGTGTGGACCATTGCCCTCACCCTCGCGGTGATTGCAAGCCTTGAGAGCCTTCTGAGCATCGAAGCAGCCGACCGCATCGACCCCCTCAAGCGGGTGACGCCCACGAACCGCGAACTCTTGGCCCAGGGTGTGGGCAACATGGCTTCGGGCGTGCTGGGGGGACTCCCCGTGACTTCGGTGGTGGTGCGCACCAGCGTCAACGCCCAAGCTGGAGCCCAGTCGCGGTGGAGCGCCGTGGCGCACGGGGTAATCCTCGCACTAAGCGTGGTGCTGTTGACTCCGGTGCTCAACCAAATTCCGCTGGCCACGCTGGCCGCGGTACTCATCGCCACCGGCTTCAAACTAACCCACCCCACGAAGGTCATCGCGCCGCTGGTGCGCCAGGGAATGATGCAGTGGATTCCGTTTGCGGTCACTGTGCTCGCCATTTTGCTCACCGATCTGCTTAAGGGAATTACCGTAGGACTGCTCGTGGCAACCGTGTTCATCGCCTTCAACGACTTTAAAAGCACGGTTTCGCTCACCCACATCGGAACCAACTACATCTTGCAGCTGCGGCGCAACGTGAGCTTTTTGAACAAAGGCAAGCTCAAAGAGTCGCTCGAAAAATTGCCCAAGGGCTGCAGCCTGCTGGTGGACTTCACCCAGGCGGACTTTGTCGACCCCGACATTCTCGAGGTGATTCACGACTTCGCGACGCATTCCGGCTTGCTCGGAATTGAGGTTACCGTGCGCCGAAGTCCGCACCAAGACTACCTTGAATCGCTTTAATTCGCACCCTAAACGGCATCACCATGCGCGACATCGATCAACTATTGCTGGCCAACAAGGCCTGGTCCGAGGGCAGGCACCACGACGACCCCGAGTACTTTAATCGGCTTTCGAGCATTCAAACCCCCAAGTACTTGTGGATTGGGTGCAGCGACAGCCGCGTTCCGGCCGACACCATCACGGGAACAGCTCCGGGCGAAATTTTTGTGCACCGCAACATCGCCAACATGGTGGTGCACACCGACCTCAACTTGCTTTCGGTGCTCGAGTATGCCGTGCACTACCTCAAGGTCGAACACGTAATCGTGTGCGGACACTACGGCTGCGGAGGGGTTGCGGCTTCGTTAACCAACAATTCGTTTGGCATCATTAACAAATGGCTGCGCAACATTAAAGATGTGCACCGCTTGCATTCCGCCGAAATCGACGTCGCCGAAGACCCCACGGAACGCGTCAACCGCCTCGTGGAATTCAACGTCCGCGAGCAAGTGCAAAACCTGGCCAAGACGAGCGTGATTCAGCGGGCCTGGAAGGAGCGCCAGGCGCCTGCCCTGCACGGTTGGGTGTACGGGCTTAACGACGGTTTGATTAATCCGCTCTGCGAGCTGGGCCACGATTTCGATCTGGATCCGCTGTACCGATTTGATAATCTGGAGTAGAAGAGGCCAGGTCTGCGGAAAGGCGTACCTTTGCGGCGCTTTTTCCCTACCCGTTCTCTTATGACTCCGATTCGAAATATTGCGATTATCGCCCACGTTGACCACGGCAAAACTACCCTGGTTGACAAAATCTTGCACCACTGCCAGCTGTTTCGCACGAATCAGGAAACCGGAGAGCTAATTCTCGACAACAACGACCTTGAGCGCGAGCGCGGAATCACCATTCTCGCCAAAAACGTAAGCGTCACCTACAAGGGAGTTAAGATCAACATCATCGACACGCCGGGCCACGCCGACTTTGGGGGCGAGGTAGAGCGCGTACTCAACATGGCCGACGGCGTACTGCTGCTGGTCGACGCGTTTGCGGGCCCGATGCCCCAAACCCGTTTT